>NZ_JBSGFR010000015.1:0-185178 GCF_053603475.1 Actinoplanes sp. NPDC004185
GGAGTGCGGCGCCGGCCGCGGCCGGCGCCGCCGCTCGGGGTGCGCTCGGCGGCCGTGTGGCTGGGCCTGCTCGCGCTGGGGGTGGCCTTCGAGCTCGGCCTGTGGCTGGGGCCGGACGACCTCGCGCATCCCACGCTCAGCACGCTCGCCGATCCGGTGCTGGGCACGTATCCCGGCCGGGTGCTCGGCTACGGCCTGTGGGTCGGTTCCGGACTGTGGCTGGTGAACCGGTGACGCCACGCGCCGCCGTCATCGCCGGCTTCGCCGCCGTGCTGGCGGTGGCCGTCGCGGTCGACCTGGCCGCGCGGCGGCAGGATTCCGGCGTACGGCCGTTGTCCGCCGCGCTGACCGCGGTGATGCGGTCACGCAGCGGACGGGTCGTCGTGTTCGGGGCGTGGCTCTGGCTGGGATGGCACTTCCTGGCCCGGTAGCGCGACCGGTCAGCTGATCCACTTCACGGAGCCGTTGAAGACGTTGGTCCAGTTGAAGACGGCCATGTTGTCCCAGCCGTCGCCGGAGGTCGCGATGTTCGCCGGGTTCCAGCCGTTGCCGGGCACCGCCGTCCACGTCGGCTCCCAGTAGAAGACGCCGATCGCCCCGCCGGCCTTGGCCGCGTTCTGCACCGCCGTGAACGCCGCGGCCTGGCCCGTCCAGGTTGCTGGGTAGCCCGAGCAGGCGGTGGTGATGCTGTTGCCCGTGCTGTCGGCGTTGTTGGTCGTGAACGGGGCCGCGGTCTCGGCCAGGATCGCCGGCTTGCCGTACCGGGAGATCACGTCGGCGATGACGCCGGTCATGTTGGCCATCGTGCCGTGCCAGTTGCAGTAGTACGACAGGGCCGTGATGTCCCAGGTGACGCCCTTGGCCCGGATGCCGTCGTAGAACCAGCGGGCGTGCGCGTCGCTGTCCGAGTTGGCGGTGTGGATGATCACCTGGGTCGAGGAGTTGCAGGCCTTGGTCGCGTTGTAGCCCGACTTCAGCAGCAGGCTCAGGTTGGTGAAGTCGTTGTTGACCACCTTGCCGTCGTTCCACAGCATGCCGACGTTGATCTCGTTGCCGATCTGCACGCTGTCCGGGGTGGTGCCCTGCGCCTTGAGACTGGTGCACAGCCCGTACGTGTAGTCGTAGACGTCCTTGGTCAGCGTGCTGATGCCGTGGCTCGACCAGGCTCCCGGCTTGGTCTGCACCCCGGGGTCGGCCCAGGTGTCGGAGTAGTGGAAGTCGACCAGCAGTTTGAACCCCTTGGCCTTGACCGTCCGCGCGTACGCCAGCACCTTGGCGGCGTTGTTGTAGCCGCTGGCCGGGTTGTTCCACACCCGGAGCCGGATGTAGTTGACGCCCGCGCCCTTGAGGATGTCGAGCGGGTCGGCCTGCGCGCCGGCCGCCGTGTAGTACTTCGCGCCCAGGTCGACGGCGCGCTGCAGGGTGGAGACGTCGGCGCCGCGCATCGACAGCGTCGCGGCCTGGGCCTCGGCCGGTGCTCCGAGGGCCGCGGCAGTCAGGGTGACGGCGAGGAAGGCGCCGAGGACGCCGATCCGCTTCCGGACCTCACGGAGAACCATGCCAGACCGCCCGTCGATCGATGCCGTTCAATGCTGGGAGCGCTCACAGTAATCCGGTTACCGACATGTTGTAAACACATTGCCAGTTGCTTGGGAGCGCTCACAGTACCGTCGTCTCATTCAATCGACATGTATCGTTCTACTTAGTTGTGTTTCCATACTAAGGAAGGGTTGACCATGAGACGTACGCTGCGCCTGCTCATCGGCGTGCTCGTCGCCGGGCTGCTGACCGCGGCCGCCGCCCTGGTCGCGACGCCGGCCCAGGCGGCCGTGTGGTCGTCGACGGACCGGTGGGGCACCTGGTCGAGCAACGGCTATACGCTCTACAACAACGTCTGGGGATCCGGCTACGGCCCGCAGACGATCTGGGCCAACTCGGCGTCGAACTGGGGCGTATGGGCCGACCACCCCAACACCGGCGGCATCAAGGCGTACCCGAACGCCACCCGCTATCTCGGCAAACGGGTCAGCGCGCTGGGCACCACCACCAGCAGCTTCAACGTCACCGTGCCGACCAGCGGCGTCGCGTTCACCACGGCGTACGACATCTGGTCCTCGGACAACGCGCACGAGATCATGCTGTGGATGAACAAGTACGGCGCGGTCGGCCCGCTGGGCAGCCTGCAGACCACCACGTCGGTCGGCGGCCACACCTGGGCCGTCTACCGCGGCTCGAACGGGGCGAACCAGGTCTACTCGTTCGTGCGTACCAGTAACACCAGCGCCGGCACCGTGGACATCCGGGCGATCGCCCAATGGATCCGGGCCCGCGGCTGGTTCGGCGACGTGACGATCGGCAACGTGCAGCTGGGCTACGAGATCACCTCGGCCGCCGGCGGCAAGAACTTCGTCACCAACTCGTTCTCGGTCACCGGATAGCGGATCAGGTCCGGCGGATGACCGCGGCCCCACCGGCCGGCAGCCGGATCCCGTCGGTCACCGCCGTGCCGGTCAGCAGATCGACGCCGGTGGCGGGCACCTCGTGCTCGTCGCCGGTGTGATTCAGCAGGAACAGCCACGACCGGTCACCGGCCTGCCGGCGCACCGCCTCCACCCCGGACGGCAGACCGGACTGCTCGGGCCCCGCACCGGCCGACGCGGCCACCGTGGCCAGCAGGTGCCCGTGCGCCTCCGCATCGAGGCGGGTGGACACGTAGTACGCCATGCCGTCCCCGGCCGTGTGCCGCGTGACGGCGGGCCGGCCGTCGAGGACACCACCGGCGTACCGGAGGAGGGCGTGCGCCCCGGCCAGGTGCACAGTCTCGCTCCACAGATCCCCGGTCGCCGCCGGCCACAGGTCACCGGAAGTCGCCGGGGTGAGCGTGACGCGGTCGTCCGGCCCGAGCGGATGGAACTCCTCCACCCGGACGCCGAGCAGCTCCCGCAGCGCCCCCGGGTAACCGCCGGTCCGCACCCGCGCATGCTCGTCGGCGATCCCGGTCAGGTAAGTCACCACGAGGTGCCCGCCCGCCTCGGCCCAGGCCCGCAGCTGCCCAGCCTGGGCGTCGGTCATCAGGTAGTGCCCGGGCAGGACCAGCATCCGGTACGCCGACAGCCCCTCCAGCGCACCGATCACGTCGCAGACGATCCCCCGCCGCCACAGCACCCGGTGCGCCCGCTGCGCCTCCTCGGCGTGGTCCAGCCGGTCGGACGGCAGCCCCGCCCCCTGCAGCGCCCAGGCGGACGGTTCGTCGTACCCGATCGCCACCCGCGCCTCCACCGTCCCCTCGGCCGCCTCGCCGATGCGATCCAGCGCCTCACCCAGCGCGACCGCCTCGCGGTACACCCGGCTGTCCGGGCCCGCGTGCGGCACCAGCGCGGAATGGAACAGCTCGGCCCCGCCGCGCGGCGCCCGCCACTGGAAGAACAGCGCCCCCTTCGATCCCCGGGCCACGGCGGCCAGGCTCTGCCGGGCCATCCGTCCCGGTTCCTTGGTGTGCATCCGGCCGGCGGTGTAGATGAGGTTCGGGGCTGTCTCCATCAGCAACCAGTGCGGTCCGCCCGGGCTGCGCCGGGCCCAGCCGCGGGCGAGGTCGGCCGCGAACGCCGCCTGTTCCTCCGCGGCGATCCCGGGCTCCGACGGGTAATGGTCGATGGCGACCAGGTCCACCTCGCGGGCCCAGCGGGCGTGGTCGACCGGCACCCAGCCGCCGAGCACGAAATTCGTCGTCACCGGCACGCCGGGCGTCGCGGCGCGCAGCACGTCGCGCTGCTCGGTGTACGCGGCCAGCAGCTCGTCGGAGGTGAAGCGGCGAAAGTCCAGCACCTGGGCCGGGTTGGGCAGGTACTGGGTGCGCCGCGGTGGCCGGATCTGCGCCCAGTCGGTGTAGTGCTGGCCCCAGAACGCCGTGGTCCAGGCGGCGTTGAGCTGGTCCAGGCCTTCGTAGCGCCGCCGTAGCCAGGCCCGGAACGCCTCGGCGGTCAGCTCGCAGTGGCAGGTGGTGCCGTACTCGTTGTGCACGTGCCACATCGTCAGCCCGGGGTGGCCACGGTAGTGCTCGCCCAGCGCGGCGGCGAGGCGGCGGGCGGCCGTGCGGTACGCCGGTGCGCTCGCGCAGTACGTGTCGCGGCTGCCGTGGCTGAGCCGCACCCCGTCGGCATCGACCGGCAGCGCCTCGGGGTGGGCCAGGCTGAACCACGGCGGCGGGGACGCGGTGGGCGTGGCCAGCGCCACGCCGACGCCGTGGGCGGCCAGGCGGTCGAGCACCTCGTCGAGCCAGCCGAAATCGTAGCGGCCCGGGGCCGGTTCCATTCTCGACCACGCGAAGACGCCCACGGTCGCGGTGGTCACCCGGGCTCGCCGCATCAGCTCGGCGTCCTCCGCCTGCACCTCGGGCGGCCATTGCTCGGGGTTGTAGTCCCCGCCGTACAGCAACCCCGGCATGCCGCTCCCCGCTTGTTGTTTGTTGGGAATCCCGCCAAACTAGGGCCGGTGCGGGACGCTGTCAATTGGGAGCACGCCCTGGTGACCGGCAACGGGCGGCAGGGCGCGCTCTGCTGGGGCACCCCGGCCGAGATCCGGCTGACCGTCTCGCACGAACGGCTGTTCCTGCCGCTGCGGGCGCCCCTGCCGGCGCCCGACACCGCGACGATCCTGCCGCGCCTGCGGGATCTGCTCGACCAGGGGCAGTACGCGCGAGCCGCCCAGGAGGTGTGCGACCGCGCGGTCGAAGGCGAACCCGCGTACGCGGAGACGGTCTGGATCGATCCGCTGGTCGGCGCCGGGACGCTCACCGTGCGCCCCGGCCGCCCGGCCGCGGCCGTCGAGCGCAGCGTCGATCCGGCCACCGGCATGGTCGTCCTGCGCTTCCGCGACGAGCTCGGCGAGACGCGGGTGGAGGTCTTCGCCTCGCGCCCGGCGGACGCGATCGTGGTGCGGCTGTCGGCGACCGGCGGCTTCTCCGGCCGGCTGGCGCTGGGCCTGATCGACGGCATGCCACCGCGCCCGGTCCGGGCCCGCACCGGCTCCGGGGAGGACGGCATCCTGCTGACGGCCGAGTTCGACGCGAGGTGGCCCGGTGCGCTGACCGGCTACCGGGTGCGCTGCCGGGCCCTGGCGGGCGACGTCGACGGCCCGGTGGTGCGCTCGGACGCCACCCTGGTCATCCGGACGCTGCTGCCCGGCGAGCCCGACCCGGACGTGCCGGGTGACTTCGCCACGCTGCTCGACGCGCACCGCGCCGTGCACGGCGAGCTGATGGGCCGCGTACACCTGGATCTGGGCGGGGATCCGGCCGACCGGGCCGCCCCGGCCGCCGGGCTGCTGACCCGGCCGGTGGGCCCGGCCCTGGTGGAGCGGCTGTTCGAGGCCGGTCGGTACGCCGTGGTCAGCAGCACCGGCGAGCTGCCCCCGACGCTGCAGGGCGTGTGGAGCGGCAGCTGGACGCCACCGTGGTCCAGCGGGTACACGCTGGACGGCAATCTGCCCGCCGCGGTAGCCGCGCTGCTGCCGACCGCCACCCCCGAGCTGCTGCTCCCGGTCTTCGACCTGCTCGACGCCCACCGCGACGACCTGCGCCACAACGCCCGCCGGCTGTACGGCGCCCGCGGCCTGCTGACCCCGGTCCACCTGTCGACCCACGGCCGGCAGAACCATTTCGGCCCGGTGTGGTGCCAGACGTTCTGGACCGCCGGCGCGGCCTGGATGAGCCGGCTCTACGTCGACTACTGGCGGTACACCGGGGACCGGGAGTTCCTGCGGGACCGGGCGCTGCCGTTCCTGCGCGAGGCTGCGGACTTCTACCTCGACTTCGTGCCGCTGCGCGACGGCACGGCCCGGTTCAGCCCGTCGTACTCGCCGGAGAACGCGCCCGCCTCGACCGGCTCGCAGGCCTGCGTCAACGCCACCATGGACGTCGCGGTGGTCCGCGACCTGCTGGGCAACCTGCTGCGGTACGCCGCCGACGACCCGGCCGCACCGGCGTGGCGATCGCTGCTCGCGGCACTGCCCGGCTACCGCGTCGCTGACGGTCTGCTGGCCGAGTGGTGCCACAACGGGCTCGACGATCAGCCCGCGCACCGGCACGCGTCGCACCTGTGGCCGCTCTGGTACGAGCCGGATCCGCTGATCACCGAGGATCCCGTGCTGCGCGCGGCCGCGGTGGCCACCGTGCGGAGCCGGCTGGCCTGGTGGGCGGGCGCGGAGTCCGACGAGATGGGCTACGGGCTGGCCCAGCTGGGGCTGGCGGCGGCCGCGCTGGGAATGGCCGAGGAGGCGTACGGCACGGTCGTCACGATGGCGAGCCGCTACTGGCGGGAGAACCTCGTGCCCACCCACAACCGGGACGCCCTGTTCAACGTGGACCTCGCCGGCGGCCTGCCCGCGGTGATCGCCGCGATGCTCGTCCGCTCGGCGCACGGCCGGCTGGACCTGCTCCCCGCGCTGCCCGGGGCCTGGCCGCGAGGGCGGGTCACCGGGCTCGCCGCCCGCGACGCCGTCCGTGTCCTCGAGCTGAGCTGGGCGCCGGGCCGGGTGGCGGCGGTGCTCCGCGCCCGGCACGAGACCAGGATCGAGGTGGGCGCCCCGGCGGCCGGGGCGGCGTACCGGAAGGTGACGCTGCCGGCCGGCCGGCCGGTGCCGATCGTCCTCAGCCCTTGACCGCCCCGACGATGACCCCCCGGGTGAAGTGCCGCTGCACGAACGGGTAGACCAGGGCGATCGGGGCCACCGTCACGACCACCACGGCCATCTTGATCGCCAGGGTGGGCGGCAGGGTGACGCCCACCGCGCCCGAGGTCTGCGGGGCCTGGCCGGCCAGGATGTAGCTCTGCAGGATCCGCTGGATCGGGAACTTCTCGTTGTCGTCGATGTAGAGCAGCGCGTTGAACCAGATGTTCCAGTAGCCGACCGCGTAGAACAGGCCCACCACCGCGACCACCGCCCGCGACAGCGGCAGCACGATCCGGAGCAGGATGCGGAACTCCCCCGCCCCGTCGATCCGGGCGCTGTCGAGCAGCTCACCCGGGATGTTCTGGAAGAACGCCCGGACCACCACGAGATTGAACACGCTCACCGCGCCCGGCAGGATCAGCGACCACAGGCTGTCCTTGAGACCGAGCCCGGTCACCACGAGATAGCTCGGCACCAGCCCGGGATAGATCAGGAAGGTCAGCAGGAAGTAGAAGAGCAGGCCGCGGTGCAGCACCGAGCCGGGCCGGGACAGGCCGTAGGCGGCCAGCACGGTCAGGACCAGGCTGAACGCCGTGCCGACCACGGTGACCAGGGTGCTGATCAGCAGCGCCTTGCTGATCTGCCCACCGGAGAAGATGATCCGGTACGCCGAGAAGTCGAGCTCGCGCGGCACCACCACCAGGCCACCGGTGGCGTTGATGGTCTCCCGCGACGACAGGCTGGTCACCAGCACCACCCACAGCGGCACCAGCACGGCCAGCACGACGGCCGTCAGCACCACCCCCTTGGCGGTCTGGCCGGCGATCCCGGGGTCCTCCTCCCAGGCCGGCCGCTCGGGATGCCGGCGGCGCGACGCGCGCAGATTCGTGGTCGCGGTCATGATCGCGAGTACACCCCCCGTTCGCCGAGCATGTGGGCGACCTTGTTGGCCGCCAGGATCAGCACCAGCCCGACCATCGCCTTGAACAGACCGGCGGCGGCGCCGAAACCGTAGTCGCCGGTGGCGATCGACTGGTGGTAGACGAACGTGTCGAGCACCTCGGCGGCCTGCCGGCCGACCGCGTCGCGCTGCAGCAGGAACTGCTCGAAGCCGACCGACAGGGCGTCACCCAGCCGCAGGATCAGCAGCAGCACGATCACCGGGCGCAGGCTGGGCAGGGTGATGTGCCACAGCCGGCGCCAGCGGCCGGCGCCGTCCACGGCCGACGCCTCGTACAGGTTGGGGTCGACCGCGGCCAGCGCGGCCAGGAAGACGATCGTGCCCCAGCCCAGGTCCTTCCAGACCGACTCGGCGGTCACCAGCACGATGAAGGTGTCGGGGTTCGACATGATCTCGGGCGGGTTGACGCCCGCGTCGCGCAGCTCCTGCGACAGCACCCCGGCGCCGCCGAGCATCTGCACGAAGAAGGTCACCACCAGCACCCAGCTGAAGAAGTGCGGCAGGTAGACCACGGTCTGCACGAAGCCGCGCAGCCGCCGCGACAGGATGCCGTTGAGCAGGATCGCCAGGGCGATCGGCAGCGGGAAGAAGAAGACCAGCTGGAACGCGGTGATGGACAGCGTGTTCCACAGCGCGTCCCAGAACGCCGGGTCGGCGAACAGGTCCCGGAAGTTGTCCAGCCCGACGAACGGGCTCGAGGTCAGCGCCTGCAGCGCACCGTCACCCAGGTACGGGTTGTAGTCCTGGAACGCCACGATGTTGCCCAGCACGGGCAGGTAGTGGAAGAGCAGCAGGATTACGGCGCCCGGGGCGACCATGGCCAGCAGCGGCCAGTCGCGGCGCAGCCGGGCCCGCAGGGGTGAGCGTCGCGGCCGGGCCGCCGGACGATCGCGCGGTGGCCGGGGTGACCCGGCCGGCTCCGGTGGCAGGGCGGGAGCCGGCCGGCTGGCCTGATCGGCGCTCATTTACCGGCGTCGGCCAGCGCCGTGCCGAGCATCTGCCGGGCCTCGTCCCCGCCGGCCGCGCGCCACTCCTTGACCACCGTGTCGAGGTCGCTCAGCGGGCGCCGGCCCCGGACGATGTCGGTGATCTTGTCCTGGGTGGGCACGTTGGCCGCCTTGAACTTGGCCGGCATCTCGAACTTGAGCCCGTCCCACGGGTCCTTCTCCAGGTACTTGACCGTCTCGTTGGAGTAGGCCAGTACCTCGGGCACGAACCGCGGGGTCTGCGGGTACGGCGGCAGCACCGGGCTGCGGCCGCTGATGAAGAAGTACTGGTTCTGGATCTCCTTGAAGCCCAGCTCGGTCTTCACCGGCCCGGCCGCGTCGCGGGTGTGGTGCTTGCCGGCGACGCCGAACTCCCGCAGGTCGAACTCCTTGGTGCCGAACGGGGCGGAGCACCAGTTGATGATGCGCAGCAGCTCCTCGACCCGGGCCTTGCCGAGGCCCTTCTTGATGAACAGGTACGAGATCGGCTCGTCGTCGCCCCACGCCAGCGGGTCGCCGCCGGTGGCCGAGAAGAGCGGGACCGGCTGGATGTTGAAGCCCGGCGTGATCTTCTGCTGCTCGGCCTGCATCGGCTGCCACATGCCCGGGCCGTCCTGGTGGAACAGGATCTTGCCGCTCTGCAGCAGCTGCTTGGCGTCGGCGCCCTTGCTGGCCACGATGTCGGGGTGCACGTAGCCGGCCTTGTAGAGCCGGGCCATGACCTCGGCGGCCTGCCGGAACTCGGCCGTCTCGTACTTGAACTCGGGCGTGCCGTCGGCCTTGAGCCGCCAGCCCTCCTCGGTGCCCGGGGCTTTGTGGAACATCTGCACCATGGCGAAGATGTCGGAGTACGCCCAGACGCCCTTGCCGGGGTTGGTCACCTCCTTGCCGACGGCGAACAGGTCGTCGATGCTCTTCGGCGCGGTCACCCCGGCCTTGTCCAGCAGATCCTTGCGCTGGAAGAGGGCCCACGGGAACGGGCCGTCGGTCGGGTTCGGCACGGCCATCAGCCGCCCGTTCCAGCACGACTCGCGCCAGGCCCCGGCCGGGAAGGTGGCCAGCATGGGATACGCCTGCACCGCGCTGCCCTGCAGGTACGGCGTGAGGTCCTCGAAGAGCGCGCCGACCGCGTCGCTGAACCGGGCCAGCTTCTCGACCTCCCAGTTGGGCACGCAGAGCAGGTCGGGGACGTCACGGGCGCCCAGGATCGCGCCGAGCTTGTCGGCGTAGGCCAGGCCGTCCTGCGCGCTGAAGTCGACGGTGGCGCCGAGCTCGGCGTTGATCGCGGTCAGGTAGGAGTTGCTCCTGCCCGACGGCGGCGCCGGACCCCACACCGGCACCATCGCCCGGATCGCCGCTCCCCCGGTGCCGGGCTTCTCGGCGATGGCGTCGACCAGCTCGGCCGGGTACTTGGTGTAGCCGTCCGGGACCGGCCGGGTGCCCTTGATGTCGGGCTGGGGCATCCCGGGGAACGCCTTCTGCTCCGGGATCACGGCGGAGAGCTTGTCCAGGTTCTGCGTGGCGCCACCGCGGGTGGCTTTGTCGCCGCAGCCGGCCAGCGCGCCCCCGCTCGCGACGGCGACGGCGCCGAGGCCGAGCAGGCTCAGGAAGCCCCGGCGGTCGGCGGAGGGACCCGTGGGTGGTGTCACGACGTGCTCCTCGATAAACGGTCGACGGGAGCGACGGCCTCCCGCTAGAGTTTGTTTAGCTTGTAGCCAAACAAATTAGCCGACCGTCGATGGACCCACAAGAGCTGCCCGCGCCCGGTGCCGGGGCGGTGCGGCATGATGAACGGGCCGGCCGGGGAAGGCCGGCGGCGAGAGGCAGGACTGACGTGATCAGTACGCACGGCATGACGCGGCCGGCGGACTTGTCCGACGTGAGAACGACGAACCTGGCCGTCGTGCTGCGGTTCGTTCGGACCCATGCGCCCTGTTCGCGGGCGGACATCGCCGCGTCCACGGGCCTCAACAAGGCGACCGTCTCCAGCCTGGTCACCGACCTGCTGGAACGGCGCCTGCTGCGCGAGACGGGCCTGACCGAGAACAGGATCGGCCGGCCGGCGTCGATGCTGACCCTGCAGAGCCGTCCGTACGCGGCCATCGGCATCGAGGTGGCCGCCGACCACCTGGTGGCGATCGCCGTCGATCTCACCGGCGAGCGGTTGCTGACGTGGCGGCGGGCGTACCCGGGGCTGGACGGCACACCCGGGCGGGCCGAGGCCGCCGTCGCGGCGCTGGCCGGCCGGGTGGTGGCGAAGATGGCCGCCCAGGAGCGCCGGGTGCTGGGGCTGACCGTCGCCGCGCCCGGGATGGTCGCGCCGGGCGGCGGGGTCCGGTTCGCGGCGCATCTCGGCCGCGCGGAGCTGGACCTGGGCGCGGCCCTCGAACGCGGCCTGCGCCACCCCGAGTTCGAGGTGGTCGTCGACAGCGCGGCCAACCTGGCGGCGCTGGCGGAGTATCGGGGCGGTGCCGACGCCGACACCCCGAACCTGCTGGCCCTGATCGGCGGCGTCGAGATCGGCGCCGGCATCGTGGCCGACGGCCGCCCGCTGCGGGGCTCGCGCGGTTTCGCCGGGCAGGCCGGTCACCTGCAGGTCGACTGCACCGGCCCGGCGTGCCGGTGCGGGCGGCAAGGGTGCCTGGAGACCGTCGCGGGACTGCCGGCACTGGTCCGCCGCACGCTGCCGGACACCGCGCAGGACGGCCCGATCGTCGACTTCACCCCGGAGCTGGACCGGATCACGGCACTGGCCGCGAACGGCGACGCCCACGTCGTCAAGGCCCTCACCGAGATCGGCACGCTGCTCGGCCGCGGTGTGGCGATGCTGGCCGAGCTGCTGGACCCGCAGGTCGTGGTGCTCGGCGGCAGCTTCGCCTCGCTCGCGCCCTGGCTGCTGCCGGCGGTGGAGACCGAGCTGGCGTCGCGCGCGCCGGGAGAGATCGGCTGCCGGGTCACCGCGTCCACACTGCACCCGGACGGGGCGGCGCTGGGCGGCGCGATGCTCGCCCTGGACCGGCTCGAGGCAGGGAAGCTACCGGCCCCGGCAGCGTGAGCCCCCGCCGGGCATCGACGGATCTCGCCGTACCTCTTGACCGGCGTCGATGCCTGGTGCCAACCTCAGAAGGCTCCGCCGTAACACGGATGTAATCCCTGGCCCCGGCGGAGCCTTTTCCGCATCCTCATCGAAGCGCTTCGACGACCCGGCCGCAGCCACGGCCTGGCCGGCACCGCCTCGATCCCACGCCGAGGAGAACCGCCATGACCGACTGCACCGAGCGGCGCCCAGCCGCACCACACCGCGGCCAGGCTCAGCCATGACCGACCCGGTCCGCGGGACCTTCCGGGACCCCGGTGCAGCACTGTCCGACCGGGTCACCGACCTGCTCAGCCGGCTGACCCGGCCGGAGAAGGTGGCGCTGCTGCACCAGCACCAGGCCCCGGTCCCGCGACTCGGCGTCGGCCCGTTCCGCACCGGCACCGAGGCCCTGCACGGGGTCGCCTGGCTCGGCGAGGCCACCGTCTTCCCGCAGCCGGTCGGGCTGGGCAGCAGCTGGGATCCGGAGCTGGTGCGCCGGGTCGGCGCGGCGGTCGGCGACGAGGTGCGCGGACTGCACCACAAGGACCCGGCGGGCGTCGGCCTCAACGTCTGGGCCCCGGTGGTCAACCCGCTGCGCGACCCGCGCTGGGGCCGCAACGAGGAGGGGTACGCCGAGGACCCGTGGCTCACCGGCGTGCTGGGCGGCGCGTACGCCCGGGGACTGCGGGGCGACGACCCGCGTCACCTGCGGACGGCACCGACGCTCAAGCACTTCCTGGGTTACAACAACGAGACCGAGCGGCACCTCACGTCGAGCGACCTGCCACCGCGGGTGCTGCACGAGTACGAGCTGCCGGCCTTCCGCGAGCCCATCGCCACCGGCGCGGCGGTCGCCGTGATGGCGTCGTACAACCTGGTCAACGGGCGGCCGGCGCATCTGAGCCCGTTGCTGGCCGACGAGCTGCGCACCTGGACCACCGACGACGTGCTGGTCGTGGGTGACGCGTACGCCTGCAGCAACCTGGCCGGTGAGCAGGGCTATCTGAGCGACCACGCGGCCGCGTTCGCCGCCGCCCTGCGCGCCGGGGTCGATTGCTTCACCGAGGACGCCACGGCCACCCGGCAACGGCTGCACGAGGCACTGGAGCGGGGTCTGCTCACCGACTCCGACGTGGACGCGGCCGCCGGGCACATCCTGGCGGTCCGGTTCCGGCTGGGCGAGTTCGACCCGGAGGGGCCCGACCCGTACGCGGCCACGACCGCCGAAGTGGTCAACTGTGTCGAGCACCAGCAGCTGGCCCGGGAGGCCGCCCGGAGCAGTGTCGTGCTGCTCAAGAACAGCGACGCGGTGCTGCCGCTGGCCCCGGACCGGACCGTCGCGGTGCTCGGGCCGCTGGCCGGCACCGTGCTGGCGGACTGGTACAGCGGCACCCTGCCGTACGCGGTGACGGCCCACGCCGGCCTGGCCGAGCGCCTCGGCCGGCAGAACGTGCGCACCGCGGAAGGCGTCGACCAGGTCCGGCTGCGGACCCCGGCCGGGACGGTGCTCGCGGGCGACGGTCCGGACGGCGCCCCGCTGCGGGTCGGTGAGCCGGGCACCGGCTCGACGGCCGGGTTCGACCTGCTCGACTGGGGCGGCGGCACCATCACGCTGCGCGCCGCCGCCAACCGGCGGTACGTGCGCGCCGACGAGAGCGGCGTGCTGGTCAACGACCGGCCCGAGCCGGGCGAGTGGGTGGTGCGGGAGACCTTCGAACCGATCCGGCACCAGGACGCGGTGGTGCTGCGGCACCTGGCGAGCAACCGGTACGTCGCGACCGGCCCCGACGGCGTGCTGCGCGCGGACGCCGCCACCGAGGACACGGCGGCCGCCTTCACGCTGGAGCTGGCCGAGGACGGGGTGGCGGCCGCCGCCGCGCTGGCCCGGGACGCGGACGTGGCGCTGGTGCTGCTGGGCAACCATCCGATGGTGGCCGGGCGCGAGACCGAGGACCGTGCCGACCTCGCGCTGCCCCCGCGACAGGAGGCGTTGCTGCGGGCCGTACGGGCGGCCAACCCACGGACCGTGCTGGTGCTGACGAGCAGTTACCCGTACGCGGTGGGCTGGGCACAGGAGCACCTGCCGGCGCTGGTGTGGTCGGCGCACGGCGGCCAGGAGTTCGGGAACGCGCTGGCCGACGTACTGCTGGGCGGGACGCCGGACGGTGAGCCCGTGGAGCCGACCGGCCGGCTGCCGCAGACCTGGTACCGCGGCGCCGACGAACTGCCGGACCTGCTCGACTACGACATCATCGGCAGCGACGCGACGTACCTCTACTTCCGGGGCCGGCCGCTGTACCCGTTCGGGCACGGGCTGGGCTACACCCGCTTCGAGCACCACGACCTGCGACTGAGCACCGAGCAGGCGGCGCCGGGCGAACAGGTGGAGATCAGCGTCGACGTCGTCAACGTGGGCGACCGGCCCGGCACCGAGGTCGTGCAGTTCTACACCCGGCAACGCCGGTCCCGGGACAAGCAGCCGCTGCGGCAGCTGCGAGGCTTCCGGCGGGTCCGGCTGGCGCCCGGTGAGCGCACCACCGTGACGATGCCGCTGCGGGTGGACGACCTGGCGTTCTACGACGTGGTCGGGGAACGGCCGGTCGTCGAGGCGGCCCGGCACTCGATCCTCGCCGGCCGGTCCTGCACCGACATCACGGCGACCGCGACGCTGACCGTGCACGGCGAGGTCCTGCCCCACCGGCGGGCCGGCGGCGACCCGCTGCGGGCGGCGAACCGCGACGGCGAGTTCGGCACGGCGTTGACCGACGAGGGCCCGCACCGCGGCGACGCGGTGGTGGCCCTGCGCGACGGCGCCTGGCTGGCCTTCGACCGCGTCGACTTCGGCACGGGCGGGCACCGGATCACCGCGGCGACGGCGGCGGCCGGCCCGGGCGCCCGGATCGAGGTGCGGCTCGACGAACCGCTGTCCGGCCCGGTCGCCGCCGTCCTGGACGTGCCCGCCACGGCCGGCCGGCACGACTGGATCGAGGTGGCCGCGCCGCTGGCCGGGGCGACCGGGCGACGCGACCTCTACCTCGTCTTCCCGAGCGCCGGGGCCCGGCTGAGCGGGGTGCGGTTCAGCCCGGTGGGGTGAACGGCCCGGCCGCCAGGTGGGCGCGGACCGCCGCGACGGTGGTGACGTCGGCGTACTTGGCGGCCAGGTCGTGGAGGTTGGCGTCGTGCACCTCCGGGCTGCGGTCACCGCAGGCGTCGGCGGCCACGATCGGACGGAAGCCGTGCTGCATCGCGTCGGTGGCGCTGGCCCGGACACAGCCGGAGGTCGAGACCCCGGCGATCACCGTGGTGTCGACCCCGGCGGCGGTGAGGGTCGCCGCCAGCGAGGTGCCGAAGAAGGCGGACGCGTACTGCTTGGCCACGACGACCTCGCCGGGGCGGGGCTCGAGGCCGGGAACGACATCGCCGAGGTCTCCCGCGCCCTCGGCCAGCACCGCCAGCCCGGGCACTTTGCGGACGAACAGGCCACCGTCGGCCAGCCCGGCGGTGTACCGCACGCGGGTGTGCACCACCAGCAGCCCGGCGTCGCGGGCCGCGGCCAGCAGCGCCGCGCACCCGTCGACCGCGGCCCGGGAGCCCAGGTCGAACGGGCTCCCGGCGGTGAAGTAGGCCCGCATCATGTCGATCACGAGCAGGGCGGGGCGCCGGCCCCAGCCCAGCTCGCCACCGAACGCGGCGCTCACGTCAGGCCCACACGGGACGGGTCGGCGCGGGCAGGCCGGTCTCCTCCTGGCACCGGGCCAGGATCTCGTCCAGGCCGGGGCCCATGTCGAACACCGGCAGCTCGCGCGGGCGCTCGGCGCGCAGCCGGATCCGCAGGGCCTCGGTGGCCGGCCCGTCCGGCGTACCGGTGTCGTCGACGACCACGCCGTAGCGCCGCGCCCCCTCGCTCGTGACCAGGCCGCGGCGGACCTCGAGGGCGACCAGGTCCGCGTCGCGGGCCAGCGGGTCGCCCCAGCCGCCGCCACCCCAGGTGACGAAGTGCAGGACGTCGCCGGGTCCGACCGGCACGTCGTGACACTTGCTGGGCAGGATCTCCCGGGTGCCGCCGGCCCGGTCGATCCACTTGCGGCCGCGGGCGCCCGGCTCGCCGCCGTTGACGCCCCACGGGTACATGAGCCAGCGGTCGTCGTGGATGGCGATGGTCCCGGGCTCCAGGAAGTGGTACGCGACGTCGACGCCGTTGCCGCCGCGGTGCAGCCCCGCGCCGCCGGTGTCGGCGATGGTCTCCCACTTCTCGATCCGCAGCGGGTAGTACGACTCCAGGAACTCGCACGGGATGTTGACGAAGCTGGGCCACAGCGAGTGCCCGTCCGGGCCGTCACCCAGCGGGCGGCCGGGGATCCCGCCGAAGCCGATCGAGTACAGCTGGAACCACTCCCCCTTGCGGTCGCCGCCGGAGTAGTTCCCGGAGTACATGAAGTGCGGCGACGACGAGAAGCCGGCCGCGTTGAGCAGCGCCGGGTTGGTCTGCCCGAGCAGGCCGCCGAACAGGTCGAAGACCCGGCCGATGCCGTGGTTGCGGGCGTTGAGCGCGGCCGGGTGCTTCGGCTTCCAGTACGAGCCGTCCGGGATGGTCACGTCGACCAGCGGGTAGAAGCCGTCGTTCCAGAGGATCTGCGGATCGGCCACGGTGATCATGTAGATGCCGAAGAACATCCGGGCCAGGTTCTCGTTCAGGTAGTAGTTGATCGGGCCCCGGGCCTGCGGCGACGAGCCCGTGAAGTCCAGGTGCACCTTGTCGCCGGTGCGGGTCAGCGACAGCTTCAGCTCGTACGGGCCGTAGCCCACGCCGTCGTCGCAGATGTAGTCGGTGAACGACAGCGTCCGGCCCTCCTCGAAGACGAGGTGCAGCAGGGCTTTCATCGCGTCGTGGTTGCGCTGGAGCAGGGCGTCCAGCGCCGACAGGTACGTGTCCACCCCGAACCGGGCGCACATCTCCTGCACCCGGCGCGCGGCCGTGCGGCAGGCGGCGACCAGCCCGTTGAGGTCGGCCCGGTTCCAGTCCGGCACCCGGACCTGGTTGAGGATGATCCGCAGCGCGTCCTCGTTGACCCGGCCGGCGTCGTACAGCTTGAACGGCGGGATCACCACGCCTTCCTCGTAGATGGTCCGGGCGTCGGTGGGCATGGACGACGGGGTCTTGCCGCCGACATCCGACATGTGCCCGAACATCGAGGCCCAGCCGACCACCCGGCCCGAGACGAAGATCGGCAGCACCACCAGCCAGTCGTTGGCGTGGCTGATCGCGGCGCCGCACGCGTACGGGTCGGAGGTGAGCAGGATGTCGCCCTCGCCGATGTCACCGTCGAAGCCGGCCAGGAAGTCCGGGATGGACAGGCCGAACTGGCCCACCACCATCTTCCCGGCCGGGTCGGCGATCAGCGGGAATTCGTCGTGCTGCTCCCGGATGCCGGGCGAGAGCGCGGTGCGGAACAGCACCTCGTCCATCTCGTACCGGGCGTTGCGCAGCCCGTTCTCGACCAGGTCGAGGGTGACCGGGTCGACCTCGACCCGCGGGACCGCGGTGCTGTTCGGTTCGACGATGCGCGCCATCTCAGGCCTCCGTAACGCTGGGACGGATGAGCAGACTGCCGGCGGCGTCGGCGGTGGCGGTGTGCCCGGGAAGCACGAGGGTGGTGGAGTCCATCTCGACCACGATCGCCGGGCCGGGGACCACGTCGCCGGCCCGCAGTTTGAGCCGGTCGTAGAGCCCGGCGTCGACGTACGCGCCGTCGACGTAGATCCGGGTGTCGCCGCTGCGGGCGGCCGAGACGTCCCCGTCGCCGGGCTCGAGCCGGATCGGGGCCACCCGCGGCCGCGGGCCGGTGACGGTGGCGCGCGCGTTCACCAGCTCGTGCCCGGCGGGCAGGGTGAAGGAGAAGAGCCGCTCGTGCTCGGCGTCGAAGCGCCGGGCCAGCTGCTCGGCACCGTCGGCCGCGGCCAGCAGGTCCGCGTCGAAGGTGACCGCCAGCTCGTTGCCCTGCCCGACGAAGCGCAGATCGGCCGAGTACGTCGTGGTGTGCCCGGCCACCGGGACGCCCTGCTCGGCCAGCCGCTGCGAGGCGGCCGCGGCCAGCTCACCGAAGACGGTCCGCAGCTCGGCGGCGTCCAGCTCGTCGAGCTTGCGCAGCACCGTACGGGCCGATTCGTCGCGCGCGGAGGTGGTGGCGTCGCCGAGCGCGCACAGCACGCCGGGTGACGGCGGCACGATCACCGGCCAGGCCCCGGTGAGCCGGCCCAGGGCGTTGGCGTGCAGCGGCCCGGCCCCGCCGAAGGCGACCAGGGCGAAGTCGCGCGGGTCGAAGCCCTGCTGCACGCTGACCAGGCGCAGGCCGCCGAGCATGTTCTCGTTGACGATGTCGATGATCCCGGCCGCCGCGGCCTCGGCGCTGGCCAGCCCCATCGCGTCGGCGACGGTCTGCACCGCCGCGCGGGCGGCCTGACGGTCCAGGGTGATCTCGCCGCCGGCCAGCGAGGCGGGCAGGTAGCCGAGCACCACGTTGGCGTCGGTCACCGTGGGCTCGGTGCCGCCCTTGCCGTACGCGGCCGGGCCCGGCTCGGCCCCGGCGGACTGCGGACCCACCCGCAGCGCCCTGGTGAGCTGCGGGACGTGGGCGATCGAGCCACCGCCCGCACCGACCGTGCGCACGTCGACGGCGGAGGCCCGTACCGTCAGGTCACCGACCTTGGTCTCGCGGCCGATCCGGGCCGTGCCGCCGCGCACCAGCGCCACGTCGGTCGAGGTGCCGCCCATGTCGAAGGTGATCAGCTCGGTGTGCCCGGACTGCTCGGCCACCCAGACCGCGCCGGTGACCCCGCCCGCCGGGCCGGAGAGCAGCATGGTCACCGGCGCCGAGATGGCCGCGCCGGCCGACGACAGGCCACCGTCGCTGCGCAGGATCGACAGCTCCCCGGGTACGCCCTGCCCGGCCAGCTGCGCGGACAGGTTGGCGACGTACCGGGCGACCTGGGGCTGCACGTAGCCGTTGGCCACGGTGGTCAGGGCGCGCTCGTACTCGCGCATCTCCGGCAGGACCACGCTGGACAGCGAGACCTCGATGCCGGGCAGCTCCTCGGCGGCGAGCTCGGCGATGCGCCGCTCGTGCCGGTCGTCGGCGAAGGCGTTGATGAGCGACACCGCCAGCGCCTCGACCCCGTTGGCCCGCAGGGCCCGCAGTGCCTGCCGGACCGCCTCCTCGTCGAGCTCCTGCACCACGGTGCCGTCGCTGCCGATCCGCTCGGGCGCCTCCACGGTGTTCTCCAGCGCGGCCAGGGGTTCCGGCTTGGGCCAGATGATCCACCCGGCCAGCCCGCCGGGCACGAAGGACCGGGCGATCTGCAGCACCTGCCGGAAGCCCCGGGTCGTCACCAGCCCGACCGTGGCACCCTTGCCCTCCAGGATCGCGTTGGTCGCGACGGTGGTGCCGTGCAGCACGTGCGCGATGTCGCCGCGGGCGACCCCGGCCTCCGCGCACACCTTGTCGATGCCGTGCAGCACCCCGATCGACTGGTCGCTCGGCGTCGAGGCGGTCTTGGCCCGCCAGGTCGACCCGGACTCCTCGTCGACCAGCAGTACGTCGGTGAAGGTTCCGCCCACATCCACGCCGAGTCGATATGACATGCCGCTCTCCCTCAGATGATTCCGGCTGTGCGCAGGCGTACCTGCTCCTCGTCGTCCAGTCCGATCAGTCCGCCGTAGATCTCGTCGTTGTGCTCCCCGAGGGCCGGCCCGGCGGTACGGACGGCACCGGGGGTCGCGGACAGCCGCGGGGTGGCGTTCTGCATGGGCAGTTCGCCGAAGTCGGGGTGCGGCACCCGGACGATGGCCTCCCGGGCCGCGAAGTGCGGGTCGGAGAACATGTCCTTGGCCCGGAAGATCCGGCCGGCCGGTACGCCGTTCGCGTGCAGGATCCCCAGCAGCTGCTCGGCGCCCAGGGTCGAGGTCCAGCGGGCGATGTGGTCGTCGAGCTCGGCCATCGCGGCGCCGCGGGCGGAGTGGGTGGCGTAGCGGGGGTCGCGGGCCAGCTCCGGCTCGCCCATCGCGGTGGCGAGCCGGCCGAAGACCGTGTCCTGGTTGGCGGCGATCAGGATCAGGTCGCCGTCACCGGTCGGGTAGACGTTGCTCGGCGAGACGTTGGGCAGCGTGGCTCCGGTGCGTTCACGCTGGTAGCCGGCGACCGACCATTCCGGCAGCAGCGACTCCATCATGGCCAGCACGGCCTCGTAGATGGCCGAGTCGACCACCTGGCCGCGGCCGGTACGGGTACGGCTGTGCACCGCGACCAGCGTGCCGAGGCAGGCGTAGACCGCGGCCAGGGAGTCGCCCAGCGAGATGCCGGCGCGCACCGGCGGGCCGCCGGGCTCGCCCATCACGTACCGGATGCCGCCCATCGCCTCGCCGATCGAGCCGAAGCCGGCCCGGCCGGCGTAGGGCCCGGTCTGGCCGTAGCCGGTCACCCGGGTGACGATCAGTCCGGGGTTGGTCCGCCACAGGGTCTCCGGGCTCATCCCCCAGCGCTCCAGCGTGCCGGGCCGGAAGTTCTCCACCACGATGTCGGCGGTGTCGATCAGCCGGCGGATCAGCGCCTGGCCCTCGGGCTCGCGCAGGTTGCAGGTGATCGACTTCTTGTTGCGGGCGACGACGGGCCACCACAGCGACTTGCCGTGCGGCTTCTCGCGTCCCCACTCGCGCATCGGATCGCCCTTGGCGGGATCCTCGACCTTGATCACCTCGGCGCCGAAGTCACCGAGCAGCTGCCCGCAGAACGGACCGGCCAGCAACTGACCGAACTCCACGACCCGCAGATCGTCCAGCGGAAGACTCATGAGCGCGGCACCCCGATCATCGTGGCGCGGGCGTTGTAGAGGTGGGCCCGCATGATCGCCTCGGCCCAGTCGCCGTCGCCGGCCCGCGCGGCCGCGACCATCTCGACATGGTGGTGCAGGCTGCGCAGCAGCGCCTCCGGCGTGTAGTCGTGGAAGTTCTGGTGCACGACGGCGGCGTGGGTCACCCCGCGCAGCGCGGCGGCCAGCGGTGCCGTGCCGGCGACCTCGATGAACAGGCCGTGGAAACGCCGGTTGGCCTCGACGATCGGGCCGAGATCCTGCCGCCGGCCGGGCTTTCCGGTGCGCAGCATGGACTCGGCCAGCTCCTGCAGCTCGTCCAGCTGCTCCGGGCCGAGCTTCGGGACGGCCAGGCGGACCGCGTACGGCTCCAGCCGCAACCGCAGCTCGAAGATCTCCCGCAGCTCGGCGGTGGACCAGGTCGCCACCCGGGCCCCGCGGTGGGGCTGCAGTTCGACCAGTCCCTCGGCGGCGAGCCGGGTCAGCGCCTCCCGGATCGGCGTGCGGCTCACCTGGAGCCGGGTGGCCAGCTCCGCCTCGCCGAGCCGGGCTCCGGACGCGATCACCCCGGAGAGGATCTCCTCTCGCAAGGACTGCGCCGCCTGTTCCGCTGCTGGTCGCACCGGGCCTCCCGTTCCGCTCGATTGCATGCAATCCTGGTCACCGGCACAGCGTTTCCGCAAGAGGGTGTCCATGATGAGGGCAGGTTGTATGCAATGAGCGTTTCGATCGTGGAGGTCTCCCCGCGCGACGGGCTGCAGAACGAGACGGTGCCGGTGCCCACCGCCGACAAGGTGGCGCTGATCGACACGCTGGTGGCCGGGGGCCTGCGCCGCATCGAATGCACGAGCTTCGTCAATCCCCGCCGGGTGCCGCAGCTGGCCGACGCCGAGGAGGTCGCCGCACGGCTGCCCCGCGGCACGGTGTCGTGGATCGGGCTGGTGCTCAACGAACGCGGCCTCGACCGGGCCGTCGCCGCCGGCATGGACGAGGTCAACGTGGTGGTGGTCGCCACGGACACGTTCAGCCGGCGCAACCAGGGCGTCGACACGGCGGGGGGCGTCGCCGCCTGGCAGCGGATCGCCGAGCAGGCCCGGACGGCCGGCCTGCGCACGACGATCACGATCGCGGCGGCGTTCGGCTGCCCGTTCTCCGGTGCGGTGTCCGTGGACCGGGTCCGCGGGGTCACCGCGGACTGCCTGGCCGCCGCGCGGCCCGACGAGCTCGCCTTCGCGGACACGATCGGGGTCGGAGTGCCGGCGCAGGTGCGGGCACTGGCCGGGGTGGCGGCGGCCGAGGCCTCCGGTGTGGCGCTGCGATGGCATTTCCACAACACCCGCAACACCGGCTACGCCAACGCGATCACGGCAGCCGACCTGGCCGGCGACCACCCGGTGGCGCTGGACAGCAGCGCCGGGGGCATCGGCGGATGCCCGTTCGCACCGGACGCCACCGGCAACATCGCGACGGAGGACCTGGTGTATCTGCTGGACCGGAGCGGCTACGACACCGGGGTGGACGTCCGGCCGCTGCTGCCGCTGGCGGCCCGGCTGGGTGGGCTGCTCGGCCACGAGGTCCCGGGCCAGCTGGCCCGGGCCGGCGTGTTCCCTCCTGAGGCGTGAGCGCGCCGGGGCGGGCTCACCCGGAGGGCCGGATGAGGTCGAACCGTTCGCGCAGGCGTGCGGGCAGTTCCCCGATCAGCCCGTGGCCCGGCCGGCGCGGCCCGGGCAGCCCCCACAGGAAGTCCGTGACCAGGACCTCGTCGATCCCCCGGTCGCCCCGGTCGAAGTGGGCGTCGAGGAACTCCAGCACACCGCGCCAGTCCAGGCCGGCGTCCTCGCCCTGCCGGTACGCGTCCACGATCTGGTCGGTGAGGCCCGCACCGATGCCGAAGACCACGTGCGGCAGCAGCTCGCCGAGGTCCCGCAGATGCTCGTCGTACCACGGCCGGAACGCCGGGAATCTCGTCACCAGGGCCTCGATGAACTCCTCGACCGCTGTCACAGCTGTCATCTCCCAGGTTTCGGCGCCGGCGTGATCGTCGCAGGCCCGCCGGTGCCGGTCAGCAGTGCGGGGACCAGCCGTCGGTGCCGGCGAGGAACGCCGTGATGGTGAGGCCGGCCGCCTCGGCCCGTGTCAGCTGCGGGCGGTCCGGCGTGACGAGCGCGCCCGGGCCGCGGTTGTGGTACTCGGCGAAGCGGGCGTCGCGCCACGGCCAGGTGCCGAAGTCGCTCCACGGGGTCGCGCCGATGTGCGCGCCCAGCCACGAGTCGCGGATGACGGTCTGGCCGATGGCGTTCGGGTCCTGGCTCGGGTGCCACGGCCGGCCCAGGTAGACGCTGGCCGGCGGGGCGTCGGAGGTGAACGCGCAGGCCGCGAAGAGCAGGCCGTACGGGTTGGCCACGCTGGTGCTCGGCGCGGTCACGTAGCCGTTGTTGGTGGCCGACCCACGGTCCAGCGAGTGGATCCGGCACCGGTCGAAGGCGGCCGTCCCTCGGCCGAAGATGAAGTCCACGTCGCCCTCGACGTAGCAGCGCCGCAGGTAGATCCGGGCGGGCACGTCGGCGGCCGGGCTGTTCAGGTAGAGCGTGTCCTGGTTGCCGAGGAAGCGGACGGTGTCGAACTCGAGGCGGTCGGCCCGGGTCAGCACGGCCACCGCCTGGCGTCCGGTGATCTCCGGGTGGGCGGCCTCGTCGAAGGAGTTCGAGAAGGTCAGGTTGCGGGCGGCGAAGCCGGCTCCGTCCACCGTGACGGAGGCGCTGCCCGAGGTGCCCCAGGTGCCACCCTCGGGGCGCGGCGTGCCGTTGGCCCGGTCGTCGGTGATCACCACCTGCTCCGGGTGCCGGCCGCGGCCGCGCAGCAGGATGTTCGGCCGGTCGGCGGGGATGATCACCTGGCCGTGGTAGGTGCCCGGGGCGACGTCGATGGTGAAGCGGGTCGCGTTGCCCGCCGGCACGGCGTCCACGGCCGCCTGGATCGTGGTGAAGTCACCGCTGCCGTCCGCGGCCACTGTGCTCCGCGGACCCGGGCGGGCCTGGGCAGGGTACGCACCGGCGGTGGAACCGGCGGCGATCGCCGCGCCGGAGGTGGCGGCGAGCCTGATCAGGGTGCGGCGATCCATGGGGACTCCTGGCGGGAGGAGCGCTCTAGGTAAGCGCTTTCCCGCCGACCGTAGAAGCCGCAGCCACGTCCGTCAATGCCTGGGACGGGCGAGAGCCGGACCAGGAGACTCCCGGCCCGGCCCCTGCCCGCTACCGGGTGGGACGGCTCACCACAGGATGCCCGGCTGCGGGATCTCCGCGCCGACGGCGAAGAAGTCGTGCCACTTCACGCCCGTACCGGTGAAGGTGCGGCCGGTGGAGCGGGCGACATAGACGTCGGCCGCCGGGCCCCGGGTGAAGGTCACGATGTCGTCGCGGCCGTCTCCGGTGAAGTCACCCGTACCGGGGATCTCGCTGCCGACGGCGAAGAAGTCGTGCCACTTCACGCCGGTGCCGACGAACGACGAGCCGCGGGAGAGCGCGACGTACACGTCGGCCGCCGCACCGCGGGTGAAGGTCACGATGTCGTCGCGGCCGTCGCGGTTGAAGTCGCCGACCGAGGGCAGCTCGGAGCCCACGGCGAAGAAGTCGTGCCACTTCCAGCCCGTACCGGAGAACGACGAGCCCGTCGACAACGCCACGTACACGTCAGCCGCCGCGCCCCGGGTGAACGTGACGATGTCGTCCTTGCCGTCACCATTGAAGTCGCCGACCGCCGGGATCTCGGAGCCGGCCGCGAAAAAGTCATGCCATTTCACGCCCGTACCCGAGAATGACGAGCCGGTCGACAATGCGACGTACACGTCAGCCGCCGCGCCCCGGGTGAACGTCGCGATGTCGTCCTTGCCGTCGCCGTTGAAGTCGCCGACCGCCGGAGTCTCCGAACCGGCCGCGAAAAAGTCATGCCATTTCACGCCCGTACCCGTGAACGACGAGCCGGTCGACAATGCGACGTACACATCCGCCGCCGCACCCCGGGTGAACGTCGCGATGTCGTCCTTGCCGTCACCGTTGAAATCGCCCACCAACGGCGTCTCGGTGCCCACCGCGAAGAAGTCGTGCCATTTCACACCCGTACCGGAGAAGGACGATCCCGTCGACAACGCCACGTAGACGTCGGCGGCCGGGCCGCGGGTGAAGGTGACGATGTCGTCGCGGCCGTCGCCGTTGAAATCGCCGGCCACGCCGCTGAAGCCGCCGCCGGCGGGCGGCGCCGCGGCCGCCGGAAAGGCCGGGATCTGCGCGGTCATGGTGATGGCGGTGACCGCTGCGAGCGCCAAAAGACGCCGGTTGATGTGCATGGTTCTCCCCGTTCTGACGGAACTGACTGGATGGGTGGTGCTGCCGCAGAAAAAACTAGCTTCAAAAGCGGCCCATGCCGCCATTCAGTCCGCTTCCCGTCCAGCTCGGGCAAAGGCCACGAACTGCCGTTCCGAGGTGTACGATTTCCGCCTTCGGTGTCTCGCGGCCCGGCCGGATCGGGCCTAGGCTCTCGTTCGCCCGGCTCATACGTGTCGATCGCGATCCGATCGCCACGCCCCGCCGGGCACGTCGGACGAGAGGCACGACATGAGAAGACTTCTGACGGCCGCTGTCGTCATCGGCCTGGCCGCCGGTGGCGCGGTGGCGTCGGCGCCCGCGCAGGCGACGCCCGCGCGCGGCGAAACCGGTTACACACCCGCGCCGATCGCGTGGGGCACGTGCGAAAGCCCCGGGCTGCAGCGCCGCGGCGCGCAGTGCGGCATGCTCACGGTGCCGCTGGACTACCGGCGCCCGCGCGGCACCAAGATCAAACTGGCCGTCTCCCGCATCCTGCACAAGTCACCGGCGGCGGACTACCAGGGCATCATGCTGACCAACCCGGGCGGTCCCGGCGGATCCGGGCTGACCCTGTCGGTGCTCGGCGAGTACGTGCCGGACAACGTGGGCAGCGACTACGACTGGATCGGGTTCGACCCGCGCGGTGTCGGCTCCAGCGAGCCGTCCCTGACCTGCGACGGCAACCTGACCACCCAGTACAACCGGCCGTACTACGTGCCGGTCACCCGGTCGCTGGAGAAGCAGTGGCTGGCCCGCTCGAAGCAGTACGCGCAGGCCTGCGCCAAGGCCGGCGGCGAGCTGCTCGACCACGTCAAGACCACGGACACGATCGCCGACATGGAGAGCATCCGTAAGGCGCTGGGCGCGAAGCAGCTCAACTTCTACGGCTTCTCGTACGGCACGTACCTCGGCCAGGTCTACAGCACTCTGCACCCGGAGCGGGTCCGCCGGATGGTCCTCGACGGCAACGTCGACCCGCGCGACGTCTGGTACAAGGCGAACCTGGCGCAGGACGTGGCGTTCGACAAGAACATCAACACGTACTTCGCCTGGGTCGCCAAGTACGACTCGGTCTACCACCTGGGCGCCACCGGCAACGCGGTGAGGAAGAAGTACTACGCGACGCTGCAGCAGCTGCGCAAGGCACCGGCCGGCGGCGTCATCGGCCCGGACGAGTGGACCGACATCTTCACCTCCGCGGCGTACTACATCTTCGACTGGACGACCATCGCCGAGGCGTTCGCGGCGTACGTCAACGACGGCGACTACGCCCCGGCCAAGGCGCTGTACGACGGTGGCTACCCGCAGGGGCCGGGCACCGACAACGGCTACGCGATGTACCTGGCCACCCAGTGCACCGACGTGAAGTGGCCGAAGAACTGGAACAAGTGGCAGCGCGACAACTGGCGGATCTACTCCCAGCACCCGTTCCTGACGTGGAGCAACGCCTGGTTCAACGCGCCCTGCGTGTTCTGGAAGGGTGACGTCGGCACGCCGGTGAACGTCAACGGCAAGAAGGCGCCGCCGATCCTGCTGATCAACGAGACGAACGACGCGGCGACGCCGTACGCGGGAGCACTCGAGGTCCGCAAGCGCTTCCCGCGGTCGGTGCTGATCGAGGGCGTCGGGGGCACCACGCACTCCGGCTCGCTCAACGGCATCGCGTGCACCGACAACGCGATCGCGGCGTACCTGTCCGACGGCACGCTGCCGGCCCGGGTGCGCGGCAACCGTTCCGACAAGCAGTGCGACCCGCTGCCGCAGCCGGACCCGACGGCCGCGGCGGCCAAGAGCGCGTCCGCTTCCGGCGGCGGCTCCAACCGCGTGCTGCCGGACCTGAGCGTCCTGCGCTGACGTGGTGCTGACGAAGGGGGCGCGGGCCGGTGTGGCCCGCGCCCCCTTCTCATGCCCGCTCCGTGCTGCCCAGCAGGCGCGCGTCCCAGCGCCGGGAGCGGGCGGGGCCACAGGTCGACAGCACCGCGGCGGCGTTCTCGGCCCGGCCGCCGCCGGCGACGGTCAAGCACCGGGCGCTGATGGCGCTGCGGATGTAGAAGCCCTTCCCCTTGGCGTCCCACAGGCGCCAGCTGCGGGCCAGGTCGTCGTCGCACCGGTGCTGCACCGCGCGGCCGTCGCCGCCGGCGGCACTCAGGCACCGGCCACTGCGGACGTTCTGCACCTGGAACAGGCCGGTCAGCGACACGAGCCGCATCCGCCACAGGTGCGCGCTCTCCTCGCGGCAGGCGCTCTGCACGACGGCGTCGTTCGCGGCCGGCGCGAGGCACTTCCCGCTGTGCACGTTGAACAGCTGGAAGCCGGTGAGGAACGGGATCGCGGGTGCCGCCTGGGCCGGGCTCGCCGGCGTCAGCGCCACGGCCGCCACGGTCCCGGCGGTCAGCGTCGCGGCAGCCAGCGCACGGGAACCGGCGGACAGAATACGGCGGCGAACAGACATGACGCACCTTTCATATAAGAATTCACCATTCATTCCACAGCCGACACGAAGGTATCCGGCGGACCCGTGCCGATCGGGGATATCCGCCCGAATCGCCCATCGCGTCGCGGCGTCCCACCACCGCCGCGCCGTCGTCTAGGCTGGCCGCAGCGGCGCCGCGACCATTCCGGCCCGCCGGCCGGCAGTCCCGCCCAGACGGCGCAGTCACACGGCGAAGGAAGGTGACGGTGTCCCAGACGGCGCAATCCGACGAGCGCATTCCGGGCTCGCGATCGGCCACCGAGCCGGACCGGCTGCTGCCGCGCGGACGCCACGATCTCACCCGGGAATTCGTCAGCCGCACCCAGCGCGACCGCCTCATCGACGCGATGGCCCGTACGGTGGCCGAGCGCGGCTACGCCAACGCGTCCCTGGGTGAGGTGTGCACCGCGGCCGGGGTCTCCACCCGCGCGTTCTACCAGCACTTCGCGGACAAGGAGGCGTGCTTCCTGGCCACCTTCGAGCGCGGGGTCACCCTGCTGCAGAAATCGGTCGCCGCCGCGTACGCCCGGCCGGCCCGCTGGCCGCAGCGGATGCACAGCGGTCTGGACACGCTGTTGCGGATCCTGGCGGCCGAGCCGGCCTTCGCCTCGCTCGCGGTGGTGGAGGTGCTCGCCGCCGGGCCACGGGCCCGGGCCTGCCGGCGGCAACTGCTGGACGCCTACGCCGTCTTCTTCACCGAGGCGCCGCGCCGGACCGGGTCGCCGCCGGTGCCGGGTGGCGTGATCGACGCGGTGATCGCCGGCGTCTACGGCGTCATCTACGACTTCGTGTCGACCGGGCGGGCGGCGGAGTTGCCGCAGCGCCTGGGCGACCTGACCTACCTGGTGCTCGTGCCGTTCCTGGGCCCGGCGGCCGCGGCTCGGGCGGCCGCCGGGAGCCCGGGATGAGCCGGTCCTACTCGGTCAGGGCCGAGCCGGAGGGGGTCGGCTCCGCGGGGGCCGACTCGGAGGGAGTCGGCTCGGTGGGTGCCGGTCCCGCCGTGACGGTGATCTGCTGGGCCGGGTCCGTGGTGTCGCTGACCGCGTAGCGCGCCCGGAACGTCGCCGTGGTGGCGCCGGTCGGGCAGGTCAGGCCGCCGGTCACCCGGATCGGCAGGGACACGCCCGCGGAGAAGTCGAGCTGCGGGACGCTGGTGCCGGTGCCGGGCACCCACGGGCCGCTGAAGGACGCCGGACCGTCCGGGGCCACGGTCACCACACAGGACGCGAGGCCGGAGATGGTGGTGACCACACCGGCCTGCGGGATGGTCATGGTGCCGACCGAGCCGGCCTCGTCGTACTGCAGCGCGATGGTCCAGTCGCCGTTGGTCGAGTTGGAGACCGTGCGCGCGGTCGTGAACAGCACGTTGGTCGGGCAGGCCCCGCCGTTGTTGGTGAAGGTCGCCGGGGTCAGCGTCGACACGACCGGGCCGTCGGCGCTGGTGTTGGCCGGCTCGGCCGGCACCGCGCCGTTGTTGGCCGACTGGTTGCAGGTGACCGTGGTCGAGCCGACCAGGAACGTCGCGGTGGTGCCGGGCACCAGTGCGGCGGTGTAGCTGTGCCCGGCCGGGCCGACGGTGGTCGAGGCGGCGGCCTGGGCCGGCCCTCCGGGGAAGGCCACCAGCGCGGTCGCGGCGACCACGGCCGTCGCGATCAGCGCCGGGTGGCGGGCGATGCGGGAACGGGTACGAACCATCTCGATCTCCTTCGATCGTGGGATGCGGCGCACGCTCAGAAGCACTCGTCCTTGCCCCACTTCAGGCGCAGGGAGAGCCCGGTGAGGTTGAACTCGCCCGCGGTCGTCGCCCAGGCCACCTGCTTGAGGTTGGTGATGGTCACCTTGTCGGCCTGCTGGCTGAAGAAGCCCTCGCGGCGCTGGGCGATCTCGGCGGGGTCGTTGGTCGGTCCCTTGTCGAGGGTGGCGGCGTCGCGGCCGATCTCCATGTCCTGGAACTTGGCGTCGCCGTCGAGGTTGCTCATGTCGACGACCATGTTCTTGGCCGTCACCGGGTCCTTGCCGGTGCCCGCGTTGATCTTCAAGGTGACCGAGCCGAAATCGCCGAGATCGGTGACGACGGACTGGCACAGGTTGTTCAGGGTCGCCGTCTTCATCGCCGACACCGCCACCGGCTCGGGCCGCTGGGAGCCGGCGCCCGGCTCGGTACGGGCGTCGACCGTGCCGTACTGCACGAAGCCGTTCGCCTCGAGCTTGTCGGCGCTGACCTTGAACTGCTGGCCGGACACCGAGAACGAGGCGGCCAGCGCGCCGTTGGACATCAGCGTGAGCAGGCCACCGACGGTCGCCGCGCTGAGCCCGAAGAGGATGCCGAAGCGGCGCCAGCGGGTGCGGCCGTACCGGACCTGGTGGGCATGACAGTCGCAGGTGTGCATGGGAATCTCCCCCACTTTGATCCAGAAAAGGCAGTTGTTCTGGATGGGAGGCACGCTAACCCCGGCCGCGACGCATCGTCAAGCATCGAAGTCTTTGGGCGCCGGTCCCGCGCCGGCCGGCGACTCGCGCCAGGTCCGCAGCGCCCACCACAGGCCCACGGTCGCCAGCACGGTCAGCCCCTCCCCCGGCTCGCCGGGCACCAGCGGCACCCCGGTGAGCTCGTGCAGCCGGCGCAGCCGGTACCGGACCGTGTTCGGGTGCACGTGCAACGCCGCGGCCGTGTGGTCCAGCCGCTGACCGTGGTCCAGATAGGCCAGCGCGGTCGACACCAGCTCCCGGTGGAAGTCGTCCCCGGCCCGCAGTTCGCCCAGCACGGCCGAGGAGACCAGGCCGGCGAGCACCGGCTGGGCCCTCAGGGCGAGATCGCCGGCGTGCTCGACCAGCAGGTGCGGGCCGGGCCGCCCGGAGCGGGCGGCGATCGGCAGGGCAGCCAGGCAGAGGTCGAACACCGCACGGATGCCCGGCAACGGCCACGCGGGGGCCGCGACCATCAGCACACCCGGGTCGAGGGCGTCCCCCGCCGGCATCCGCGGCGTGAGCACGGCGAGCCGGCCCCGCACCGTACCGGCGACGCCCCCGCCGGCCGCCAGCCGGCGGCCCACCGCCCGCAGCCGGCCCGGATCGGTCACCTCGCCGACCAGGCAGTGGTAGCGGCCGTCGGTGCGCAGCCCGGCCCGGGTCAGCTCGGCCGGTGACGGCCCCGGCTCGTCGCCGAGCAGCAGGGCGCGCAGCACCCGGTCGCCGGCCTCCACGCCGGCGCCGGCCAGCGCCTGCTCGGCGGCGCGGTGGCCGGCGATCACGTGCCGTTCCATGATGCCGAGGTAGCGGTCCAGGTCGAGCAGGACCTCGAGCAGGACCCCGTCGGGGATGGCGGCGTCGCGGGCCCGCTGCACGGCGATCTCCAGAGCCCGGTTGCGCCCTGCCTGCACCGCGCAGAGCAGACCACCGATCGAGATGCCCTGCGCCGCCCGGTCGGCGCCGAGCCGGGCCGCCTCGGCGAAGTCGCTCGCACCGGGATCGCCGGCCCGCTCGAAGGACGCCAGCCCGGCGGAGAACAGCAGGGCGACGTGCCGGCGGGTCTCCGCCGCGGGCAGCCGCGCGACCTCCGGCGCCTCGGCCCGGGCCGCCCGGACCAGGTCGTCCACGATGCGCTCGTCGGCCGCCATGGCCCACAGCACCTTGACGAACACGTCCCCACGCGTGGTCGGTGCCATGGCTGCTCCCGGGCGGTTGTGGCCGCCGCACAACGACGGGTCCGGACGTTGGTCCCCGGCACCTATCGACGGGCGACGATCCGCTGTTTCCTGTTCGTTACCGCAAAGTAACATCACTCCCCGCGTGCAGGAGAGTCCCGTGGCCCGAAAAATGTTCGCGTTAACCGCCCTAGCCGCCACCCTGTTCGCCACCGCACCGCTGCCGGCCGCGGCCGCACCGCCCGCGGGCCTGCAGGAGGTGATGTTCGTCGGCAACAACTGGGCCGGCACGGTCGACGTCATCCGCCCGGGCGGTGGCTACACCAAGCTGGGCGGCCTCAGTGTGATCCCGGATCTGGACACCCGGCTCCTGGACATCTACCTCAACCCGATCAAGCTGGCCTACTTCCTCGGCATCCGCTCCGGTCCCGGCGAGGGTCACGACCAGCTCGTCGACGACATGTACACCACCCCGGACGGCACCGCGCTGGTCGCCTCGCGGCCCAGCCTGGCCGACGTGATCTCGATCGACCTGCGCACCGGGCTGCCCCGGTGGCGGTTCCCGGTCTCCGGCTTCCGCGCCGACCACATGGCGGTCTCCCCGGACGGCACACAGGTCGCGGTCTCGGCGTCCACCTCGAACACGGTGCACGTGCTGGACATCGCGACCGGCCGGCAGCTGGGCTCGTTCGCCACCGGGGACAAGCCGCACGAGAACGTCTACACCGACGGCGGGCGCTACCTGTGGAACATGTCGATCGGTGAGGTCAACACCGACCTCGACGACCCCGGCTGGGACTGGACCAAGGGCAACCGGCGGATCACGGTCGTGGACACCACGACCTTCCGGACGGTACGCACGATCGACATGCGCGCCCGGCTGGACGCCTTCGGCCGCAAGGACCTGTCCAACGCGATCCGGCCCGCCGTGTTCAGCCCGGACGGCGCGAAGCTGTACTTCCAGGTCTCGTACTTCAACGGGCTCGTCGAGTACGACGTCGCCACCGACAAGGTGACCCGGGTGAAGACGCTGCCGAAGAACCCGGCCACCAGCGACGACCGCACCACCTTCGTCAACGACTCCCGGCACCACGGCCTGGCCATGAGCCCGGACGGCAGCAAGCTCTGCGTCGCCGGGACCATGGACGACTACGTGACCGTCGTCGACCGCGGCTCGCTGCAGGAGGCGACCCTGGTCCCGGCGAGCAAGCCGTACTGGGCCACGGTCAGCGGTGACGGCCGGGACTGCGTGATCTCGGAGTCCGGCGCCGACCAGGTCTCGGCGATCAGCTTCGCCACCGGCAAGCGGGTGGCCACCATTGCCGTCGGCGACCATCCGCAGCGGGTCCGAATCGGCCACGTGGCCACCGGCTGGACCAGCCCCGTGGCGCGCTGACCCGGTGCGGCTGCTGCTGAGCTGCCTCGTCGCCGCGGCCGCGGTCGTCGTCCCGGCCGGGCCCGCCCTCGCGGACCCGGCCGCCGCCGGCACCGTCGACGTGCTCATCTACAACATCGCCGGACTGCCGGAGGGCCTGTCCAGCGCCCCGGCACCCCGGGGGCCGAGCACGACCGCGATCGGGCAACGGCTCTCCGGGTACGGCATCGTCAACGTCCAGGAGGACTTCAACCACCACGCGGCCCTGTACGCGGCGGACAGCCACCCGTACCGGACGGCGACCAGCGGCGGGGCCGGCCTCGGCAGTGGGCTGAACACGCTGTCGGCGTACCCGTACGACGATGCCGAGCGGGGCCGGTGGACCTCCTGCCAGCTGGACTCCGGCGACTGCCTCACGCCGAAGGGCTTCACGTTCCTGCGGACCCGGCTGGCGGACGGCGTCTTCGTCGACGTCTACAACCTGCACACCAACGCCGGCACGAACGCGGGCGACCAGCAGTCCCGGGCGGCCAACCTCAGCCAGCTCACGGCGTTCATCGGCACCCACTCCGCGGGCAACGCGGTGCTGGTCATGGGTGACACCAACACGCGCTGGACCCGGGCGGCGGACACGATCCGGGACTTCACCTCGGCCAACGGGCTGACCGACGCCTGGGTGCAGCTCGTCCGCGGCGGCGACGCCCCGGCGGCCGGCAGCCCGGCGCTGGTCTGCGACGAGGCCGTGGTGAGCGACACCTGCGAGGTCGTGGACAAGGTGCTCTACCGCGGCAGCCGGGCCGTGACGTTGCGGGCGACCGCCTACCACAACGAGAGCGCCGCCTTCCGTACCGCTGACGGGGTCCGGCTGTCCGACCACGATCCCGTCTCGGTGCGGCTGGCCTGGACGGCCGACCCGGACTATCAGCTGGGCGACCAGTTCGGCGGGCCGCACGGCGACCACTTCACCGACGTGCCGGCCGTGGCGCCGGACGCCCGCGTCACCGCGATCGGGTTGCGCGCCGGCAACCGCCTCGATCAGCTCGGTCTTACCCTGGCCGACGGCACGACGCTGCGGCACGGCGGCGCGGGCGGCACCGCACGGTCGCTGACGCTGGCCCCCGGCGAGTACGTGGCCTCGGCGACCGTGTGCCGGGGCGTGCGCGACGGCCGTACCCGGATCTTCTGGGCCGGCCTGACCACCAACCTCGGCGCCACCGTCAGCGGTGGCACGGCCACCGCGGACTGTGTGACCTGGACCGCGCCCGCGGGCCGGCAGCTGACCGGCTTCCACGGGCGGGCCGGGGCGGAGATCGACAAGCTGGGACCGGTCTTCACGAAGCGCTGAGGGCACCCGCCGGCACGGGGGCGCGGGTGATCTCGCCGAGCTGCCGCCGGACCACGTCGGCGTCGGGGTGGCCGAGCTCGCCGAGGATCACCGCCGCCCGGCGCCAGGCGGCGCAACCCTCCTGGACCGCTCCGGTCTCCAGCAGGACCGCGCCGATCCGGCGCAGGGTATCGGCCTCCTGGTACCGGTCGCCGCAGGACCGGAACGCCGCCACCGCGTGCCGGAAATAGGTCAGCGCGTCACCGTGATCCGCTCGCACGTGGTGCGCCATGCCGAGGGTGTCCAGGGTGAGCGCCCGGCCGAAGCTGTTGCCGAGCTGCTCGTGGATGGCCAGGGCCTGCCGGCAGTTCTCGATCGCGGCCTCCGGCCGGCCGAGGTGGGCGTGATGCCAGCCGATGGCGTTGAGGACGGTGGCCTGCCCGACAAGGTGGTGCCCGGCCCGGAACAGAGTCAGGGCGTGCTCGTCGTGCACGAGGGCGTCCGCGTGCCTGTCCTGCCGGCCCAGCATCCGGGCCGTCGTCCGGTGTGCCGCGGCCAGGCCGATCGGATCGCCGGCCGCGTGGAACAGCTCGCGGGCGATGGCCAGCTCGGCGGCCGCCCGGTCGTAGGCGTTGAGCCAGATGTGGGCCATGGCCAGCCCCCGGCGCGCGTCCGCCTCGGCGCGCAGGTCACCGAGCCGCACCGCCGCGAGAACAGCGGTCTGCTGGAGCGCCGCCCGGTCGTGCCACCGGCCGCGCCGTTCCAGATAGGTGGTCATGCCCCAGACCAGCGCCAGGACCTGCGGGTCGGCGCCGCACTCGGCCGCCTGCGCGACGCAGGACAGCAGCACCTGGTGCTCGTGCTCGAACCAGACCACCGCGTCGAGCGGGTCGGTCACCGTCCCGGGCGGCCCGGCGGCCGGGCCGGCCCCGGCGTGGCCCAGCTGGTCGCGGGTCGGGTCGAGCGCCCGGTCCGCCGCCAGGGCGGTGCGGGCGTAGTAGCCGAGCATCCGGTCGCGGACCGGCGCCGGATCGCCGCCGGCCTCCACGGCGTACAGGCGGACCAGGTCGTGCATGCGATACCGGCCCGGCTGGTGCTCCTGGACCAGGTGCGCGTCGATCAGCTCGCGCAGCGACGGCATGAGCTCCGCCCGAGCCAGCCCGATCAGGCTGCGCACGGCGGCCAGCGCGATGTCCGGCCCCGGGGCGGCGCCGAGCCGGCCGAACAACTCGGCCGCCTCCGGCCGCACCGCCGCGACCGAGGCGGCGAGCACGGCCCGCAGGTTGCCGCGCAGATCGCCGGTGTCGAGCCCGTCCAGCCGGGCCGAGGACTCCCGCAGGTCGTCGGCCAGCGCGGACAGCGGCAGCTCGGGGGCGAGCGCCGCCCGGCCGGCCACGATCCCGAGCGCCAGCGGCAGTCCGGCGCAGTGGCGGATCAGCTCGGCGGCCGCGTCCGGCTCGGCGGCGAGCCGGGCGGCGCCGAGATGGCCGGCGAGGACCTGCGCCGACTCCGCGTCGTCGATCACCGCGAGCGGTACGGGACGAGCACTGTGCCCCGCCACCAGGTCGGCGAGCCCGGTGCGGCCGGTGATCACGGTCGCGCAGCTCGCCGCGCCGGGCAGCAACGGCTCCACCTGGGCCGACGTACGGGCGTTGTCCAGCACCAGCAGGATCCGGCGCCCGGCCACCAGGCTGCGGTAGAGGACGACCTGGCTGTCCGGGTCCGGGGGCACGGCCACCGCGGTGACGCCGAGCCCGTACAGCAGGCCCCGCACCGCGGACTCCGAGGTCAGCGGGTCACGGCCGGGATCGAAGCCGCGCAGGTTCACATAGAGCTGGCCGTCCGGGAAGTGCTGGGCGTTGTCGTGGGCCCAGCGCAGCGCGAGCCAGGTCTTGCCCACGCCGCCCGGTCCGTGGATCACCGCCACGCGGCCCGCCCGGCCGGTCTCCCCGGGCAGCAGCACGGAGTCCAGACGCGACAGCACGGCGGAACGACCGGTGAAGGCCGCCGGCAGCGACGGCAGCTGCTGAGGCGTCGACCGTTGCCGTACAGCGCCGGTCCGGGGCGCCCCCAGCGACGTGTCGGTGCGCAGGATCCGCCCGTGCAGCCGCTGCAGTGACGGGCCCGGGTCGATGCCGAGCTCGTCGGCGAGCTGCCGGCGCACCCGCTCGTAGTGGGCCAGGGCGTCGGCCCGCCGGTCACTGCGGTACAGGGCCAGGATGAGCTGGCCGGCCAGCCGCTCGTCGAACGGGTCGGCCGCCGCCTGCGCGCTGAGCGGGGCGAGCAGCTCCGCGTGCCCGCCCCCGGCCAGCTGCAGGTCGATGTGGTCCCGCTCGGCGGCCTGCCGCTCCCGGGCCAGCTCCGCGCGCACCTGCGCCGCCCAGGGCGAGTCGAGCGGACCGAGCGGCTGACCGCGCCACAACCGCAGCGCCGCCGCGTACGCCTCCTGGGCGGTCGCCTCCGCACCGCAGCGGGCCGTCGCCACGAGATGCCGGAACCGGTGCACGTCGACCGACAGCGGATCAACCGCGAGCAGGTAACCGGCCGCCTGCCGGATGATCATCGCGTCCCAGGGCTCGAGGGCCTGCCGGAGCTTGCACAGGTAGGCCCGGGTGGTGTCCCTGGCCCGGCGCGGCGGGTCGGCTCCCCACACCCGCTCGATCAGGCTGTCGGCCGGGACGCACCGGCCGGCGTCGACGGCCAGCGCGGCCAGCACATACCTCTGCTTGGTGTGGCCGATGTCGACCGGCCGGCCACCGACGGACACGTCGATCCCGCCGAGCAACCGGAAGTCCGCTGGCACTGTGATCGGCTCCTCCCCCCCGTCCCGCTCAGTCTCCGCCGCCCGCGGCGCGACCGCTGTCGCCCACCGGACCTGCGGTTCAACGGAAATCCAACAGCCGCCCCACGGGTCCGGCCCACCGTGGCAAGCGAGGGCAGGCAGCAGGTGCCGGCCCCCACCCACCAGGAGGACCCATGAAGGGCAACGCGGGAAACAGCACCGCCGCGAGCACGGCATCCACCCTGACCAGCACGGCGGGGCGGTACCGGCTGCAGCTGACGGCGCTGACCTGTAAGCGCAAGCAGGACACCATCGGCCGGGACGAGCCGCAGCTGTTCGTCAACGGCGTCTCCGTCTACGGCCCCGGTGACATCGGCAAGGGCGAGACCGTGGACCTGCGTCCGCGATCCACGGTCTTCACCTCGGTCGCCCACATCGCCCTGGTCGAGGTGGACCCCGGCTCGGACGACCAGTTCGGCGTGGTCACCGCGATCGGCGGCCAGGCCGGCCGGGGCGCGCAGCGCGGCGAGTTCCACCTGCCGAACGCCGACTACGAGATCACCTTCCAGGTGGTGAAGGCCTGATCAGCGGGCCGGCGCGACCACCGGTGCGTCCCGCCCGCGACCGCGGGCGGGGCTCAGCCGGCGACCGCGGCCACCAGGGACACCATGCCGTCGAGCTGGTCCGTGGTCGTCAGATGCCCGGCGCCGGGGACCACCCGCACGTCGAGGCCCATCGAGCGGCGCACCACCGGGACCAGCCGGCGGGGCGGCAGGAACCGGTCATGGGCACCCACCGAGACGACACACGGCCGCTCGGCGCGCCGGGCCAGCAGCTCCGCCGGCAGCGGCGCGGGAGCCAGCGTCGTGCGGCACGACCGGGCCATCAGCGCCATCCACTCCACCTCGGTCCCGGGCGGCTCCGTCCCGGGCGCGACGAACAACCGCAGCATCCGCCGGGTGTGCTCGACGGTGGGACTCAGCAGCCACCTGGTCGAGGCCAGCGCCGGCCGCGGATCCACCGTGAGACGGATGAAGCCGGCCGGTGAGACCAGTGCCCGGGCGGCGATCCGGGAGGAGCCGGCGGCCAGGGCCACGGCAGCGCCCAGGGAGTTGCCGACCACCACGACGTCGTCGGCGTCCATCGCGGCCAGGATCTCGTCGAGCGTGCGGCCGTACCAGGCCAAGCGGTCCCGGGCGGGCCGGCGTGGGTCGCTGAGCCCGGGCTGACCCGGCAGGTCCACCACCGTGGTCGCCCAGCGGCCCGACAATGCCCGCAGCCACGGCAGCGCCACCGCGGCGTTGAAGCCGGTCCCGGGCACCAGCACGATCCGGGTCCGTCCGGTGCCGGCCGAGGTGAGCGCCACCGGGCCGGCGCCGGTGTCCACGGTCGTGGTGCTGAGCGAGAAGCCAGCCCGCGCCAGGGCCCGGGCACACCACTGCCGGACCGCCTCCTGACCACGGGGGTTCTTGTAGACGGTCGGCATCGCGACAGTGTGTCCGACGGCCGGTGGCGCGTCCAGCACCGGTCATTCCCGCTGGTCGGCGAGGCGACGGCGCTGGGCGCCGAAGAAGGCGACCGCCGCGAGCCAGATGCCGGCCAGCGGCAGCAGGCCCATCCAGCCCTGGGTGAGCAGCAGCACCCGGACGCGGCCCTTGGCCCACTGCATCCCCTGGGTCCGGCAGCCGTCGGTGCTGGCGCTGAGCACGTCGCACTGCGGCTCGGCCTGACCCGTCGAGACCGTACGCAGGCCCGCGTCCCGGGTGTCGGCCGTCGCCTTGGTGATCGGGCCCCGGACGGGCAGGGCCGACAGGTCGGGCAGCCAGGTCTGGAACGTGCGCAGCATCGCCGCGTGGCCGCGCTCGTTCGGGTGCAGGCTGCTGTGCGAGAAGTTCTTGGGGTTGAAGCGCTGCTCCGCGACCCCGCCGACGGACCGCAGGCCGATGAAGTTGAGGCCGGGGCGGCCCTCGTTCCGCGGGTCGCACAGCTGGAGGTTGGCCACCCGCAGGGAGGACTCCATGGCCGCCAGGTAGTGGAAGCCGAACTCCGCGGAGGTCTCGGCGATCACCCGGTTGAGGCCGCGGGTCACGAACTCGTGCAGGAAGCGGCGTTCGCGGGGCGCCAGCGCCAGGTCGTCACAGCGGCCGGTGAGGTCGATCGGGTCCGGGTAGCCGACGGTGACGACCGGGGTGTCCGGGAAGACCTTGTCGAGCTGCTGGTAGGTGTCGCGCAGGTTCTGGCGTACCTGCTCGAGCGCGCCGGTCCAGAGCTTGCCCTGGCTGCTGCAGGTGCCGGGGGCCAGGCACATCAGCCCGATGGTGGAGAATCCCGCGTCGTTGCCGCCGACCCCGGCGACCACCATGGCCGGGGTGAACCCGTCGCCGTAGTCGTGCAGGTAGGCGTCGAGCTGGGTGCGCTCCTCGCCGGCCTGCGGCTCCGGCGGCGGCACGCCGGGGCGGGTCGGCGGGGCCACCGCGGACTCGACGTTCCAGGTGCGCGCGCCGGAGCAGGCGAGGAACTCGAACTGGTCGAACGGGCGCTGCTGGCCCGCCATGGCGGCCCAGGCGGTGGGCGAGCGGCGGCACTGGTTGCCGCCGCCGACGTCCGTCCCCTCGTAGTACGTGGACGCACCCTCACCGGACATGTAGGAATCGCCGAACGCGACCAGCAGGGACCGGGCGGTGCGGTCCGGCACCAGGTCCGCCGGTACGTCGGCGGGCAGCGGCGTGACACCCAGCAGCGCGATCACGCTCATGACGAACGCGATGTCGGCCTGCGTGCTGGACACCACCGCGATCACCAGCAGCGCCAGCACGACGACGGCCCCGAGCAGCCACGGCGAACGGGTCAGCGCGTAGAGCAGGACGGTGGAGAGCACGAACAGCGCCGCACCGGCGAGCCCGAGCCACAGCCGCAGCGGCCGCGGCCCGGACAGGCCGCACATCCAGCGGATGACGACCTCGGAGAGCAGGGCCACGCCGAGCGGCAGCAGCACCAGCAGGGCCGCGCCGAGCAGGACGTACTCCAGGATCACCGCGGCCGTGCCGGAACCGCGGCCGAGCAGCACGATGCCCAGCAGGGCGCAGCCGGTCCCGGCGGTGGTCAGGGTGAGCGCGAGGGTGCGCCGGATCCGGTCGGAGCGCAGCTCCTGCCGCAGCCAGGTGATGGCCGAACCGGCCACGAAGTAGGCCAGCAGGACACCGGCGAGGGCGGCCCCGGCGCGCGGCCGGAACTCGTACGAGGCGACCAGGGCGACCGCCACCACCAGCAGGACCGCCCCGGCGCGCCGGGAGATCAGCCACTGCCGGTCGTCGAGGCTGTCCATGTACTGGCCGCGGACCCAGAGCGTCGCCGCGATCACGAACAGCGTGAACCACATCTGGATGGTCAGCGACGACGCCCCCGACCGCGCGAAGAACAACAGCAGGATCAGGGCCACGGCGAACACACAGGTACGCCGTACCGCCGCATAGTCGATTCCCGTCATGCCAAGCAGAGGCGCGAGGGCGTCCCGGAGATACCGGTACGCGCAGTCCGCCCCGATGGCCCGTTCGGCCGCCACCGGTTCCGGAACTCCGGCGAGTTGTCCGGATGCCGACGGGATTGCGGCGTCATCACCGAGAGCGCTCTCTTGACAGTTGGGCTCGTCTATCGCTTGCTGTGATCAGCTTCATTGCGACCCTGTTACGAAAGGACCTTTCCGCATGACGACACGCCCCACCGGCGGTGGCCGTCTCCTCGGGCGCCGGCACCTCGCCGGGGCCCTGGCCCTCGTTCTCGCCGTCACGGCGACCGGCACGCTGACCGGTTCGGCCGCCTCGGCCGCACCGGCACGGCCGGGCAACTCCGCGCCGAATCTGGGGACCAACGTCACCGTTTTCGACCCGGCGACGCCGGTCGAGCAGATCCAGGCCACGCTGGACGCCACCTACGCCCAGCAGGTCGACAACGAGATGGGCACCCAGCGGTACGCCTTCCTCTTCAAGCCCGGCACGTACGGCACGGCGGACAAGCCGCTGCAGATCAAGGTCGGTTACTACACCGAGATCTCCGGCCTGGGCGCGTCCCCGGCCGACGTCGTGATCAACGGCAAGGTGGAGGTGTACAACCGCTGCCTCGAAGGTGGCGGCACCAGCAACTGCCTGGCGCTGGTCAACTTCTGGCGGACGCTGTCCAACCTGTCCATCAACGTCAACGGCAAGGGCCAGGACGGTTGCCGCGCGACGGCGAACTTCTGGGCCGTGTCGCAGGCGGTGTCGCTGCGCCGGCTCAACGTCAGCGGCGGCACCTTCTCGCTGATGGACTACTGCACCGCCGGACCGCAGTACGCCAGCGGCGGCTTCATCGCCGACTCGAACTTCCCCGACGTGGTGAACGGCTCCCAGCAGCAGTGGATCACCCGCAACAGCAAGGTGACGAGCTGGTCCAACGGGGTCTGGAACCAGGTCTTCTCCGGCGTGCAGGGTGCGCCGGCGGAGACGGCGTTCCCGAACCCGCCGTACACGACGCTGGAGAAGACCCCGGTGAGCCGGGAGAAGCCGTACCTGTTCACCGACGCGGACGGTCGCTACAGCGTCCGCGTGCCCGCCGCCCAGCGCAACACCAGCGGCACGTCCTGGTCCGCCGGTCTCACCCCCGGCCGGACCATCGCGCTGCGTGACTTCTTCGTGGCCAAGCCCTCCGACCCGGTCTGGCTGATCAACGCCAACCTGGCCCTGGGCAAGAACCTGCTGCTCACCCCGGGCGTCTACAACGTCGCGCAGAGCATCAAGGTGTGGCGTCCCAACCAGGTGGTGCTCGGCATCGGCCACGCCACCCTGACCGCGGTCAACGGCGCGACGCCGCTGACGGTTGCGGACGTGCCCGGTGTGGTGGTCGCGGGTGTGACCATCGACGCCGGCACCAAGGAGTCGAAGAACCTGCTCAAGGTCGGCAACAAGCACGGCCACGGTTTCAGCTCGGCGAGCAACCCGACCACGCTGTCCGACGTGTACTTCCGCGTCGGCGGCCCGCACATCGGCAAGGTCGACGTCGCGCTCGAGGTCAACAGCGACAACGTGCTCGTCGACCACACCTGGGTGTGGCGCGGTGACCACGGCGTCGAGGGCTTCACCGAGGGCGTCAACGGTGACACCCAGCGCTGGCGTACCAACATCGGCCGCAACGGTGCCGTCATCAACGGCGACAACGTGACGGCCACCGGTCTGTTCGTCGAGCACTTCCAGCAGTACAACACCGTCTGGAACGGCGAGAACGGCACGACCGTGCTCTACCAGAACGAGCTGCCGTACGACCCGCCGACGCAGGCGGACTGGACGCAGCGGGACGGCACGCTGGGCTACGCCGGCTACAAGGTCGGTGCCAAGGTCCGCAACCACAAGCTGTACGGGGCCGGCGTGTACGTCTTCAACCAGAACAACCCGGCGATCCACACCGAGAACGGCTTCGAGGTGCCGAACCGTCCGGGCGTCAAGCTGCACCACATCATGACCGTCAACCTCAGCGCCGGCGTCATCGACCACGTGGTCAACGGCGAGGGCGCTGCGGCGGACACCACCAAGGTCGGCGTGCCGGTCTACGTGACGGACTACCCCGCGTCATAGCTGCTCCGCACCACCTTCAGGGCCGGATCCGCACACGGGTCCGGCCCTGTCTATATCCAGCGGTGGAGGCGGGAATCCGGCTGCGGCCAGATCCGCCGGCACCCCCGCTCCCGCGACACTTTCTGCCATGTCGACCATCGCGCCGCTGAGCCCGTACCACCGTCTCGGACGGACCGCCGCCCACCGCTGGTGGCGTCCCCTCGCCGGCACCGCCCTCGTGCTCGCCGGCACTGTCGTGCTGATCCTGCTGGGCCTCGGGCTGACCTCGGTGGCCGCGGCGCTGGCGGGCCGGCCGGAGAACGCCGACGGCCTGCCGTCGTTCGGCCCGCTGGCCGACCTGGCCTTCGAGTTCCTGCTGATCGCCGCGCTGCTGCCGCCGATCTTCGCGGCCGCCCGATGGGTGCAGCGGCGCCCGGCCGGCACGCTCTCCTCGGTCACCGGGCGGCTGCGGCTGCGCTGGCTGCTCACGTGCCTGCCGGTCGCTGCCGTCGCCGTCGCGGTGCTGCTCGGCGGGGGCATCGCGCTGGCCGCGGCGACCGGCGAGGACGCCGGGCTGGGCGACGACCTGGCCGGCTGGGGACCGTTCCTCGCCGGCAGCCTGGTGCTGGTGGCGGTGGTCCCGCTGCAGGCGGCCGCCGAGGAGTACCTGACCCGGGGCTGGCTGCTGCAGGCGGTCGGCTCGGTCTGCCGAGGGCCGTGGGTGCCGATCGCGGTGCAGGCGGTGGTGTTCGCGGCCCTGCACGGGTGGGGCACTCCGTGGGGCTTCGCCGACCTGATCCTGTTCAGCGTGGTCACCGGGTGGCTGACCGTCCGCACCGGCGGGCTGGAGGCCGCGATCGCCCTGCACGTGATGAACAACCTGATCGCCGGGGTGCTGAGCGCGGCGACCGGCACGCTCTTCTCGGACGAGACCGCGGCGGACATGCCGTGGCAGCTCGCGGTGATCGACGTGCCGGTGCTGCTCGCGTACGCGGCGGTGATCCTCCTGCTGGCGCGCCGCCGGCGCCTGGCCACCGTCCTCGCTCCCCCGGCCACCACCCCGGCGCCGGTGCTGGAGCGCCCGCTGGTCAGCCTCGGTCGTGCGGCATGAGCGAGCAGGAGGGCAGCCGGTGGTGGATCGGCGCCGCGCTGGTGCCGTTCAGCCTGCTCATGGTGCTGCGGGGGCTGCGCTGGGCCGAACTGATCACCGACGGGCCACTGGCCCGGTGGTACACGCAGGCCGGGATCGTCGTGCTGGGGCTCGGCTGTTACGCGGCGGTGCATCTGCTGCTGCGCCGGGCGTACCGCCGCCGGTCGTGAACGGGGAGGCGCGCCCGGCCGGGCGCGCCTCCGCCGCGTCAGATGGTGTCGTCGCCGAGCTTGCCGCGCAGCTTGACCAGCGCCCGGGTGATCAGGCGGGAGACGTGCATCTGCGAGATGCCGACCTGCTCGGCGATCTCGGTCTGGGTGAGGTTGCCGTAGAAGCGCAGCGTCAGGATCCGGCGCTCCCGCTCGTCGAGCGAGGCCAGGGCCGGGCCGAGCGCGAGCCGGGCCTCGGTCAGCGCGTACTCGTTGTCCTCGCCGCCGAGGGTCTCCCCCAGCTCGGTCGTCCCGTCGGTGCCCACCGGGGTCGACAGCGACGTGGCGTTGTACGCCCGCGCGCCCTCGAGACCCTCCAGCACCTCCTCCTCGGTGATCTCCAGGTGCTCGGCGATGTCGGCCACTGTCGGCGACCGGCCCAGCATGTGGGTGAGGTTGTTGTTGGCGGCCGTGATGGCCAGGCGCAGCTCCTGCAGGCGCCGGGGCACCCGGATCGCCCAGGTGCGGTCCCGGAAGTGCCGCTTGATCTCGCCGATGACGGTGGGGATCGCGTATCCGGCGAAGTCGGTGCCCAGGCCGGGATCGAACTTGTCGACAGCCTTGATCAGCCCGACCGTGGCGGTCTGCAGCAGATCGTCCGCGGGCTCACCGCGGCCGGCGTACCGGTTGGCCAGGTGGCGGGCCAGCGGCAGCCAGGCCTCGATGGCCCGTTCACGCAGCGCCGGCCGGGACGGGTGGGCCGCCGGCATCGCCGCCATCGCGCGCAGCAGCTCGTCGGCGTTGCCGGCGGTGCGCGCACTGGTCAGCGGGTTGTCCTCGGTCGCACGCCGAGCGGACTTCGTGATCACGAGATCTCCCTGCAATAGTTGCCGTACCGCAAACGACTTTACCGGCGACGAAGCCTCTCAAACCGGGTCAGGCGGGGAAATACCCGATGGTGGGGCTCAGCCCTCGACCCCGGTGTCGGTGTGCGCGGCGCCCACCGGCTTGGACTGCGGGGAGCCGCGCTGGCGCAGATAGATGGCCAGGATCGCGATCGACGCGACCGCCAGCAGCTCGGACTGCCAGTTCTGCAGGGTGCGGTTCCAGAAGTCCGGCTCCCGCACATACTGCCCCCAGGAGACCGGATCCTGCAGGTCACCGAGCTGTTCCTCGTTGTAGGCGGCCACCCCGGCGATCGACTGGGCCAGCCAGGACCCCAGGAAGATGAGCCCCATCACCAGGCCCAGCGAGTTCGACAGCAGCGTGCGCCGCCAGCCATCCGCCCGGCCCACTTGGGCGAGGCGTCGGTGGCGTACCGGCCGACCTTCTGGTCCCGGTCGGACTCCAGACCCGCCTCGTCCAGGGACTTGGACTCGGGCGAGCCCTTCTGCAGCAGCCAGACAGTGAGGAAGGTGTAGAGGAAGAACTGCAGGTACTCCGACTGCCAGTTCTCCGCCACGTCGGTGGCGAAGCTGGCCGAGGTCAGGTACCGCCCCAGCGACACCTCTCCCAGTCCCTCGCGGAGCTGCATCTGATTGAAGTCGGCGAGCCCGGCGAAGGCCTGCCCGACCAGCACCACGAGGAACAGCAGCCCGAAGACCAGACCGAGGGAGTTCTCCCGGACGAAACGCTTCACCGGTGCAGCACCCCCAGCGTGATGAAGTACGCCAGCCCGACGCCGACCACCACGAGCAGCAGCACGAACAGGAATCGCATCGCTCAGCTCCCCTTCAGCGCACAGTCGTACGGGCGCTCGGGTCGCGGCGTGCAGCCGGCCGCGACGACCCGCCAGCCGCCGGGGAACACCGCCAGGAAAACCGTGTCACCGGCGAACCGGACCTGGGCCCACTGGCCGTACACGTCGGTGCCGGTGACCGCGCCCGGCTCGGACAGCTCCTCCTCGAGGACGGCCTCGGCGCACGGCTTCTCCGCGTCGGCGGTCAGCTCAGCGGCGGTGTCCGGCGCGAGCAACGCGCACGCGGCCGGGCCGTCACGGTCGGCGACCGCGGTCAGCAGCCGAACGGCCACGTCATCGGCGGCGCGGCCACGGTCGTCGACCGAGCCGCAACCGCTCAGGACCAGGCCGGCCAGCCCCAGCAGAGCGGGCCACAGCACGGTCGACGAAGATCGTCTACGGAGCACAGGCGCACGTATGCCCCCTCCGCCGAGTCTCAATCCTGCGCCGGTGGAAAGTCGCCCACGAGCGCACTAACGTCGGTGCCGGATGCTCAGCTCCGACCATGACGATCAATGCGACCTGGACGCGGCCGCGAGGGCCTACGCCGAGGACCGGACCCGGGCCGGCCCGGCGGGGCGCCGAGCGCTGCGCGACGACCTGATCCGCCGGTGCCTGCCGCTGGCCGGCCGGCTGGCCCGCCGGCACCAGGACCGCCCCGAGCCGCTCGACGACCTCGAGCAGGTCGCCCGGCTCGGCCTCATCAAGGCCGTCGACCAGTACGACCCGGCGCGCGGCTCGTTCACGGCGTTCGCGGTGATCACCGTCTGCGGCGAGCTCAAGCGGCATCTCCCGGCCCGCACCCGGGTCCCGGCCACGGCGGGGGCCGCCGAGCCTCCGGGCGCCCGGGCACGCACGCTCGCCGACCTCCTCGGTGGCAGCGACGAGACGATGGACGAGCTCCCGGACCGGCTCGCGGTCACCGAACTGGTCCGGATGCTGCCGCACCGCATCCAGCGGATCATCGCGTGGCGCTTCCACGGCAACCAGAGCCAGGCCCGGATCGCCGAGCAGCTGGGCATCTCCCAGATGCAGGTCTCGCGCCTGCTGCAGCAGGCGCTGACCTGGCTGCGGACGGCCATGCTGAGCGACGTCCCGCCGCCCTGGACGGGCCAGGACGACACCCACGGCCCGGACAGCCTGCGGATCGACATCCGGCACGGCGACACGGCGCTGATGGTCCGGGTACGCGGTGAGATCGACCGGGACACCGCCGACCGGCTGCGGCACCGCCTGCACGCCGCTGTCTCCCTGGCCACACCCGGCCCGCTGGTCGTCGACCTGACCGGAGTTCCACTGGTGGACGCGGCCGGAGCCGCGGTGCTGCGCGACGCGTTCATGGCCGGTGCGTTGTCCGGGGTGGAGGTCACCTTCACCGGTCTGCAGCCGCATGTGGCCACGGTGCTGACGGTGCTGGGCCTGACCCGTACAGGAAATGCGGGTGCGCCCGCCGAGCCGCGGTGACTACGTTGGCGGGATGTCCGTCGAAGCTGCCCGCGCCGCCGAGGTCCTCGCCCAGCTGTCCGTGCCGATCCGGCTGCTCGCCCTGGCCGAGCTGGCCCGCCGCGGCAAGGAGGGCGCCTCCCTCGGGGAGCTGTCCTACGCCCTCGAGCGGCCGCTGCCGGAGGTCGGTGACGCCTGCGCCCGGCTGGTCGGCCTGGGCGTGGCGGTCGGCTCCGGCAACGGCTTCTACCGCGCGAAGCTGGAAGGGCTGCGCGACGCGGCCGACGCCGTGGACCGGTTGCAGCCGATCACCGCGCTGCTGCGGGACTATCCGCAACTGCGCGCGAACTTCTCGCACGGCCGGCTGACCGGGCTGCCGCCGACCCTCAGCGACCGGTACGCGCTGATGGGTGAACTGCTGGCCCGGCACCTGGCGCTGGACGGCCTGTACGCCGAGGACGAGATCAACCGGCGGCTGGCCGAGGTCACCGACGAGGTGGCCGGGACGCGCCGGATGCTGGTCGACACAGGCTGGCTGGAACGGGACCGGGCCGGCACCACGTACGGTCCGGGACGGCCACTGCCCGAGCCGGCCCGCTCCGCTCCCTAATGGACATCCCACTCCAGCACGCCCTGCCGGGTCACCCTGGGCCGGTAGCTGTTGCCGAACGGACGTCCGGACTCCAGTGAATCAGCGGTCTTCTCCAGGAGCTCGGTGACCGAGGCGGGCCAGTCCTCGAAGGAAACTCCGTCCTCGTTGTAGAACTCACCGACCCGGCTGTGACTGCCCGGGCGCTGGTCCACGAACAGGTTGCCACCGTCACCGGAGGACGCGAACGGCACGAATGCCTTGTCCCACCAGGTGCTGTCCTGCTGGCCGAAGACCTCGACCAGCACACCGCAGAGCGTCAGCCACTCGCCGGGAATGTCGCGCACGGGCATCGGGCCGTAGAAGAACGGCAGGGTGAAAGCGGCGCCCTTGTCGTGGATCACGCCGTCATGCCGTCTCAGGGAGGCGACCAGATCGGCCGGGAAGGCGACCGACATCCGGCGCTGGGCGGCGTCGATCCGCTTGGTGTCGGCGGGCGGCTGCAGGGAACGGCGGGTGGCCGGGGCGTGGGCGGCCAGCCAGGTCTCGATGCGCTTCCAGGCGGCGTTGACCCGCTTGGTGGTGGCCCGGTCCGGGGCGGTGGGGGTGACGCGGGCCTGGTTCTGCGGGCAGACGTCACTGACCGGCCGGGTGGGCGGGGCCGGAACCGGTCTCTCCGTATCCAGCTCCGGCTCCGGCTCCCGCTCGGTCGCTTTTGTGCGCGGCGCCGGTTGGATGGTGACCTGTTCCAGGGTGGCCTCGGTGCGGAGGGTCGGCTGGCAGAAGGCCAGGCCACAGACCACGAGGGACATGGAGACGAAGACGCCGGCGAGGAGGAGGACGACACGTTTGCCGCTGGCGGTGGCCGGGGGTGGGAGGGGCTGGGGTGGTGGGGGTGGGTTTTCGGCCTTCGGCCGGCCGGCCGAGGCGTGCAGCAGGGGGTGGAGCCATTGCCTGGCGGCGGTGGGGAAATCTTCGGTGTGGTCGGTGGGCTCGGCGGGGATTCGGCCGGCCGGCGTGACCGGCATCCCGGCCTCGTGATCCGGTACGGGCGGAGTGTCGGCGGTCTCTGGATCTGATGCTTCCGGTCGCGCGGCACTGCCAGCTGCAGTGGCGTCGCCGGCGCTGGGGGCGCCCGTAGCGCCCTCGGCGCTTTCGCCGCTCTGGTCGATCTGGTCGCTCTCGGACCTTTCGGCCTGGGCGGTGCCGGCTTCTTGCTCTAACTCGGATCGTTCCCCAGGCCCAGCTTCCTGCCCCGGCCCGGCTCGTTCGCCGGGCCCGGCTTCCTGCCTGGTCTCGGCTTCCTGGTCTGGCTCGGCTCGTTGCCCGAGCCCGGCATCCTGCTCCGGCCCAGCTTCCCGCCCCGGCCCGGCTCGTTCCCCGGGCCCAGCCTCCCGCCCAGGCCCAGCTTCCTGCCCGGCGTTATCGCTCTGCGCGGTGGCGCCCGAGGGTTCGTCGCCGACCGTGATGACTGCGGCGGTGAGGCCGTGGCCGGCCAGCGCGCCCAGGGCGAGGGTTGTGTGGTTCGCCGCGTCCGGTCCTGTTCCGGTGACCACGACGACCGGGGCGGACACTGCCACGGCGAGGTCCATCAGCGTCCAGCCGGCTCGTCCGGCCGGCACGAGCAGGCCCGGCACGCCCACCACGAGAACCAGGCCGTGGGTGCGGGCCAGCGTGCGTACCAGGGCGACAGCCTCGTCCACGCTCAGCGGGTCGGCCGCGCTGTCACCGGCTTGCAGGAAGGTGGCGAGCTCCCCCAGCAGCAGCTGCCCGGGTGGGGTCGCGGCCCCGAAGACCAGCGCGGCCGCGCGAACCGTTGACGCCGCAGCCAGAGCCGCCGCGGCGGGTTGCCAGTCGACGGACGCTGAGGTGGTGGCCAGGACCCAGGGGCCACCGTCCGGCCACGGCACGGGCAAGGTCGACTCCGGTGTTTCGCGGGATGCGGGACGCCGACATGGTAGCGACGGAGGGTGACATTTCTCAGCCCGTCGCGTGGTAGGCGGCCAGGATCGGTGGTACGCCCTCGGTGAGCATCTTGCGGCGCACGTTGCCGAGGAGCTTGGACATCGCGAAGCCGCCCGGCCCGGTGAAACCGGTGTGCGTCCACGTGAAGCGCGTGCCGCCGGCGGTCGGTTCGAGCAAGTAGGTGACGTCGGTGACGGCCTTGCTGTCCTCGTCGCCCTGCCACGTGTAGCGCAGCGTCCGGGGCGCGTCCACTTCCGTGACCTGGCAATAGACCACGCCGGCCCAGCCCATGGTCGGCTTACCCACGAAACGGAACCTGGTGCCGACCACCGCGGCGTAGCCCTCAGGGCGTCCGCCGCGTCCGGTGGTTGTCCACTGGGCGACGTACTCGGGATCGGTGAGGACGTGCCACACCTCTTCGATCGGATAGCGGTACTCGCGGACGACCGTGTACTGACTCATCGCTTCCTCCCTGATGGAACGGCTCAGGGCCCGACTCTAGCCTACCTACCGGTAGGTAGGCTAGAGTGAGGGCATGTCCACGACACCCGCCCTCAGCCCGTCGCGCCGCTCCGGGCCGGAAACCCGGGCGGCGATCCTCCGGGTGGCGCTGAAGCTCTTCACCGAGCAGGGGTACGACGCGACGTCGATGCGCCAGATCGCCGATGCACTGGGCATCAGGAAGGCGTCGCTCTACTACCACTTCGCCGGCAAGGAGGAGATCGTCCGGTCCTTGTTCGCGCAACGCGGCGACGAGGCGGAGCAGCTGCTCGCGTGGGTGACCGCGCAGCCGCAGACCATTGACCTGGTCAAGGCGGCGGTGCTGCGCTGGGTGGACTCGTTCTCGGCGGACAAGCTGCACGGGCTCCGCTTCCTGTCCGCCAATCCCCTGCTCGTGCGGTCGCTGGCCGCGCAGGGCGACAACCGGATCGGCTCAGCCCTCGCCGCTCTCATCGACACCCTCGCGGCGGTGCTGCCTCACCGCACCGCGGTCGACGCGCTTCAGCTGCGTATGGCCCTGCTGAGCATCAACGCTGCCGTAGAGGCTTCCACGCAGGGCGACTTCACCGATGAGCAGATCCTCGCTGCTGCCCACCGAAGCGCCACCGTTCTGGTCGACGCCCTGGTGGAGCGCAACTGAGGATCAGGGTCCGGTTACCACCCTGCTGTGCCGGTGGAACTGGTCTTGGCCCAGCTCCCGGACCAGGAATTCCCGGTACAGGTACTCGATGAAGGTGTTTTCGAGCAGCTGGGGAGCGCTCGCCGTCAGGACGTCCAAGGTCTCCCTCATATAGCTGAGGACCGAGCACAGCAGGTCGAGGTAGGAGCAGTCGGCCGCGCCCTCTGCATAGTTGGCGCGGACTTCGACCCGACCCTCGGTCAGGGTGAATCGGATCCGGTCGTTCGTGCCCTGGAAGCTCAGCTCAGCGCGACCGTTCAGAGCAAGCTGGTCCAGCATGCTTCGTAGTGACAGGCCGAAGTCGAGGACGGGCTCGCGGGGGCGGCTCATCGTGTTTGAGCACCGCGAACAGTTCGATCATCGGGTGAGCTCCTGTCTGTGTCGGGTGCGACGCCGGCGGGTACCCTCGGCCCGTGTTCTCGCCTCAAGGTCCATCCCTGCGCGAGCTTTGCGTACAAGCCCTCTCCTCCGTCGAGCGGGGATATGACCTGCTGGCGCCGAAGTTCGACCACACGCCGTTCCGGACGCCGGACAGCATTCTCGAGGCGACCGTGGAGGCACTGCAGGACAGCGGGCCGTTCGGGAGGGGTTTGGACGTCTGCTGCGGCACCGGCGCCGGACTGATGACCCTTCAGCGCTTGTGTCAGGGCGGGATCACCGGCGTCGACTTCAGCGCAGGCATGCTCGGGCAGGCGCGGGCCGCTTATCCCGATGCCTCGTTCGTGCGGGCCGATGTTCGCGCCCTGCCCTTCGCCGGTGAGTTCGATCTCGCGGTGACCTTCGGGGCGCTCGGGCATTTCCTGCCCGCGGAACGGCCGGCGCTTTTCGAGGGCGTTCACCGGGCGTTGCGGCCCGGCGGGCTCTTCGCCGTTCCGATGGGTGTGCTGCCGCCGGCGACGTCGGTCTCGCATTGGGCGCTGACCGGCTTCGACCTGGTCATGCGGGTCCGCAATGCCGTGCTGCGGCCTCCGTTCGTCATGTACTACCGCACCACCGCGCTGCCCGCCATGGAGCACGACCTGACGGCGGCCGGCTTCACCGTCGAGTCCAGTCCCCTGCTCAGCCTGGGCAGGTACCGGGACGGCAGTCCGCGGTGCTGGATCCTGCTCGCCCGGAAGCACCCTGTTGACCTGAACCCGGCTTGAGGTCGGAGGATCGCCTCATGACGGTGACGGACCAGGCCCGGCAGGCGCTCGAGCGGCAGCAGACGGTGGAGATCACGACGATCGGGCGGCGCAGCGGGCGCCCCCGCCGCATCGAGACGTGGCGCTACCGGGCGAACGGCCGTTTCTGGCTGACCGGCAGCCCGGGGTCCCGCGACTGGTACGCCAACATGCTCGCGCATCCCGATTTCACGCTGCATCTGCACGGTCTGGACCTTCCGGTACGCGCCCGCGCGGTGACCGATCCGGACGAGCGGGCCAGGGTCCTCGGCGAGATCGTGCCGACCCTGGACTGGGCCGAGAGCTTGGAGAGCTGGCTGGCCGGCAGTCCGCTGGTGGAGATCATCTTTGCTCGTCCAGGCACTCCGTAGGCAGCAGGAACCAGCGCAGCTTCTCGAACGCCGGGGGCAGGTCCAGTCCCACCCCGTCGATCGGCTCCGGCCGCTCGCGCATGATCCGGCGGGCCTCGTCGAGGTAGCCCGCGAGCACCTCCTCCCCCAGCGTCGGCCGCGGCCCGGGCGTCGAGACGTCGCCGTCCGGGCCGAGCCGCAGGTCCGACAGGCGGACCGGCTGCCCGGCCGCTTCGACGTGGCGCCACCGGCCCGTACGCGGGTCGAAGCGGTAGTCGCCCAGCAGCCGGCCGCCGTACCGGGCGATCAGCGCCACCGCCTCGGCCAGATAGTCGGCCACCTCGTCGGAGATGAAGTAGTTGAGGTTGATCCGGGCCCAGCCCGGCTTGATGCCCTCCCACCCGTCGACGATCTCGGCGTGGAACTCGCGGGAGTGCGCCTCGTCGATGCCGAGCAACCGGTGGCCGTACGGGCCCGCGCACGAGCACCCACCGCGGGCCTGGATGCCGAACAGGTCGTTGAGCAGCGCCACCACGAAGTTGTGGTGCAGGTGGCGCTGGCCGGCCCGGATCTGGAACGAGACGATCGACAGCCGCTCGGCCGCCAGGTCGCCGAGCACCTCGATGCGGCTCTCCCCCGCCCAGCGGTCCAGCGTCCGCCGCCACAGGGCGTGTTCGCGGGCGCCGATGGTGTCGGTGCCGACCGCTTCCTTGACCGCGAAGACCAGGCCCGCGCGGACCGATTCCACGATCGCCGGGGTGCCGCCCTCCTCCCGGGCGACCGGGTCGTCCAGGTAGCGGTGGGTGACCGGGTTGACGAAGGCCACCGTCCCACCGCCCGGCACGGTCGGCACGCGGTTGGTCAGCAGCCCGTGGCGCAGGACGAGGACACCGGGGGTCTGCGGGCCGCCGACGAACTTGTGCGGGGAGAGGAACACCGCGTCCAGGTGGTCGGCACGGCCGGGTGCGGACTCGCGCATCCGGATCGGCACGTACGGGCCCGCCGCCGCGTAGTCCCACACCGACAGCGCGTCGTGCTCGTGCAGCAGCCGGGTCACCGCGGTGGTGTCGGTCAGCAGGCCGGTGACGTTCGAGGCGGCGGAGAAGCTGCCGATCCGCAGCGGACGGTCCGCGTACGCGACCAGCTGCCGGCGCAGGTCGTCGAGGTCGACGTGGCCCTCGGGGGTGGCGCCGATGGTGACCACGTCGGCGATCGTCTCGCGCCACGGCAGTTCGTTGGAATGGTGCTCGTAGGGTCCCACGAACACCACCGGCCGCTCGTAGCCCGGGATCACCGCCGTCAGGCCGTACCGGTCGGCGAGGGTTTCCGGCAGGCGCAGGCCGAGGATCGCGACCAGCTTGTTGACCGCTGCCGTGGCCCCCGAACCGCAGAACAGCACCACGTGCTCCGGGCCGGCGCCCACGCTGCGGTGGATGATCCCGCGGGCCTCCTCGCGCAGGGCGCCGGTCTGCAGCCCGGTCGCGGAGGCCTCGGTGTGGGTGTTGGCGTAGCGGGTCAGCACCTGCCGCCGGATGAAGTCCTCGACGAAGTCCAGCGCCTGGCCGGACGCCGTGTAGTCGGCGTAGGTGAGCCGCCGGGGACCGTACGGCCCGTCGAGCACCTCCCCCGCGCCGAGCAGCCCGGTGCGGATCCGGTCCAGCAGTGATTTCTCCACGGCGGCCTCCCCCGGCCGGGCCGGCGTCGGTGGCGGCCCTGATCAACCCCGTTCTACTGCATGGACGCCACCGTGGTCTGCACCCGGGTTCGTACGGTCGTGCCCGACGCCGCACCCCGCGCCGTTCACCCGGGCGGGGCGCCGGCCGCGGCCTGCTGGAGCCGGGCGTGCACGCAGTCGAGCAGGTCACGCCGGGTGAACGGCTTCTCGATGATGAGCACGCCCGGCTGGAGCGTGCCGTTCTCGGTGAGGACCGGCTGGGCGTAGCCGGACATGTAGAGCACCGGCAGGCCGGGCCGGAGCGCCTGCACCCGGGCGGCCACCTCGTTGCCCATCATCTTCGGCATGATCACGTCGGTGAGCAGCAGGTGGATCGGCGCCGGGTGCTGCTGCGCGATCCGCAGGGCGGCGGCACCGCCGTCGGCGACCAGCACCTCGTAGCCGGCCCTGGTCAGGATCCGGCTCGTCGCGACGCGTAGCGCCTCCTCGTCCTCCACCAGCAGGATCGTCGCCTCGGGCGCGGACCGGACGGCCGGTGCGCCGTCCGGCTCCGGTGCCTCGGCGACGGTCATGGCGTCGTCGGAGGCCGGCAGGACGATGGTGACCGTCGTACCGATGCCGGGCTCGGAGTAGAGCCGGACGTGACCGCCGGCCGCCGTGGCGATGCCGTACACCGTGGCCAGGCCCAGCCCGGTGCCCGCGCCCGGCGGCTTGGTGGTGAAGAACGGCTCGAAGGCCCGCTCGGCCACCTCGGCCGGCATCCCGTTGCCGGTGTCGCTGACCCGGAACCGGACGTACCGGCCCGGGGCGAGGTCGGTGCAGTCCGCGACGTCGTCCTCGTCCAGCTCGGTGTTGCCGGTGTCGATGGACAGCGTGCCGCCGCCCGGCATCGCGTCCCGGGCGTTCACCGCCAGGTTGAGCAGGATCTGCTCGAACTGGCTGGGGTCGGCGCAGACCGGCCACAGGTCCCGGTCCAGGTGGGTGATCAGGTGGATGTGCTCGCCGAGGGTACGGCGCAGCATCTGCTCGACGTCGCCGACCACGTGGTTGAGGCTGAGCACCTGGGTCTGGGTGATCTCCCGCCGGCCGAACGCGAGCAGCTGCTTGGTCAGCCGGGTGGCGCGTTCGGTGGCCCGGCTGATCTGGCCCAGGTCGGCGCGGGCGGCGGTCAGCTCGGCCGGCTCCGGTACGGGGTCGGCCAGGGTCTCGGTGAGCAGCTCGGTGTAGCTGGCGATGACCGCGAGGATGTTGTTGAAGTCGTGCGCCACCCCGCCGGCGAGCTGGCCGAGGCTCTCCAGCCGGCGGGTGTGCTGCAGCCGGCGCTCGGCGGCGTCCCGCTCGGCCTGGGCGGCCAGCCGTTCCCGTTCGGCCTGGGCCTGCAGCCGCTCGGTGACGTCACGGATGGCGGCCGAGACGATGACGCCCTGGTCGGTCTCCAGGGCGGACAGGCTGATCTCCGCCGGGAACTCGGTGCCGTCCTTGCGCACCGCGGCCAGCGCCGTCCCGGCACCCATCGGCCGACGCTGCGGGTCGGTGAAGTAGTTGAGGCGGTGCTCCGGATGGACTGCGCGGTTCCGCTCCGGGACCAGGATCTCCACAGGCTGACCGAGCAACTCGTCGCGCCGGTAGCCGAACAGCCGCTCGGTCTGCGCGTTGAGCAGCGCGATCCGGCCGTCGGCGGTGATCCCGACGATCGCGTCGGGAGCGGCCTCCAGCAGCCCGCGGAACATCGCCTCGGCCCGCCGGCGCTCGCTGGTGTCGCGCGCGATGCAGGCCACCCCGGTCGGCTGCCCGCTCGCGTCGGTGATCAGCGACGAGGTGAGCGACACCGTCACCGGTACGCCGTCCTTGGTGAGGTTCTGCACCTCCACCTGGTCGACGCACTCGCCGCGGACCGCCCGGGCCAGCAGTTCCGCCTCCTGGTGCTGCTCCCCGGGCGGGAACAGCAGGGCCGCGTCCCGGCCGACCACCTCGGCGACGGTGTAGCCGTAGAGCCGTTCGGCCCCGGCGTTCCAGCTGGTGATGACGCCCTCGAGGTCCTTGCTCATGATGGCGTCGGCGGATGACTCCACGATCACCGCGAGCCGGTGCCGGTCGTCCAGCACCGCGGCCCGCTCGGCCAGGGCCGCGGCCTGGCTCGCCAGCTCGGCGAACAGCTCGACGTCGTCGTCGGCGAACAGAGTCCGGTAGCGGTGCAGCAACACCAGCGCGCCGCCGGTGCCCGGCAGGGGTGTGGCGTTGACGAACCGGGTGCCGCTGATCCGGGCCAGGTCGGCGGCGGCCGGCGGCGGATCGGTCCAGCCGGCCAGGGCGTCGATGGTCACCGGACCGGTGGACAGGCGGCTCACGTCCTGCGGCCGGTAGCGCCGGGCGTCCAGGTCGAGCTCCGGATCGCTGATCAGCTGCACCGTTTCCCCGGGCCCGGGCAACAGGATGACGAGGGCGTCCGCGCCCAGCACGTGCCGGGCGCTGCGGCAGTAGCGCTGCCAGATCCGGGCCGCGGGTTCGGCCGGCGGGGCCGCCAGCAGGCTGCGCATGAGGCTGTAGGCCGCACCCCACGACCAGATCCGGCGCAGCCAGTGCGGTGGCACGAAGGCCAGCAGATACATCAGCGCCGACACCACCGCGACCGAGCGGGCCAGCACCGTGACCTCCGCCCCGGCGAACAGCAGCACCACCCCGAACAGCATGGTGCCCACGGCGGCACACCAGAGCCGGATCCGGGCCGCGCCGCCCCGGCGCCGGGCGTCCGCCGCCAGCAGCGCCGCCGCGACCGCCTCCACCAGGAAGAACAGCAGCACCGCGGGCCACACCACTCGAGCGGGCAGAGGCGGCTGCGCGACCAGGACCGGCACCGCGGACACGATCCACGCGGCGAGCGCCGCCCATTGGACCCACAGCGGCACCGGGCGCATCCGGCTCACCAGCCGCAACGTGCACAGCGGCTGTCCCAGCAGCACCGCGGTGATCAGCGCGACGGCCGCGCGCGGCGGCTCTCCCATGGTCAGCCGGAGCACGCCCAGGACGAACAGCATGGCCACCGACGCGAAGATCAGCATGACGTCGCGCAGCAGCGGGTCCCGCCGGCGCGCGTAGCTCACTGCCGCCCGAACGAAGATCAGCACGAACACGGCCGTGACCGCGAGAGCCGCCATCAGATCCCCAGTGCCGCTTCCACCTGCTGGTGCATCACCTCATCCTTGATGACGGCGGGCCCGGCCGAGGCCGGATCGCACGATGCATCGGCCGCGGCGGCTCAGCGGTGGCCGTCTCGGTGCCGGCGGCCAGCGCGGTGAGCTCCGGCCACGCGCCGGCGGCGTCCGAACCCACCGGCGCGGCGGCCGCGCGTGACGAGCAGCACTCCCGGCGCCCGGCCGGCCGGCGGGTGCATCCATCCGGGCGCCGGCCGCCGAAGTTCCTGCGACTGGCAATCCGACGAGGAGACGAGGTCCCACGTGTCGGCCACCCCGGAAACCGAGCACCAGCAGCGGCGGACCGCGCCGGACATCACCGCGTATCTGCAGACGGCGGTCTGGGACCTGGCGTACAACGGTGCGCTGCCGCCGGAGGAGGCCCTGCGGCTGCACCACGCCGCCCAGATGCTGCTGTCCGCGAGTGAGCAGCTCGTCCACGCCAGCCTCGGCGCCGGCACGGCACCTCCGGCAGACGCCGACGGGCTGGCGGACGCCCCGGGTATGACCCGGCTGCTGCTCGCCCTGGTCGCCTTCACCCGGCTCGACGCCGTGGAACGCGGCCGGCTGGCTCCGGACCTGGCCCGCTCGGCCCGCTCGACCCTGCGCCGGGAACGGGCCGAGGCGATCCGCCTGACCGGCTGGTCGGTGGCCGACCTGGCCCGGGAGTACGGCATCTCCCCCGGCGCCGTCCGCGCCGCCCTGATGGAGGATCAGGCGTAGGAGCGCGCCGGCCGATCAGGCCGGCTGGAAATGCCAGACCATCAGAGCGGGCGTGTCCCGCCAGGCTGCCGCCGCAGCCGCCGGGACGATACCGAGCAGCGACCACGGCCAGTCGTCCCACGGGCCGGGGTCGATCGTCTCCGGTACGGTCCCGGTCGCCTCGCCGGTCCCGCGGCCGGGCTCCTCACACCGGCGCACCTGCAGGCCCAGCGGCAGGGCGGCCGCGAGGTAGTCCGCGGCCCGGTGCCGGTACGCCGGCAGGAACCCCGGTTCGCCGCCGGCCGACCGCACCCGGGGCACCGAGCCCAGCGCGACCAGCTCCTGGTGCACGTCCGTGATCACCAGGTGACCGCCCGGGCGCAGCACCCGGGCGAACTCGCCGAAGGCCGGCCGCAGGTCCTCGAGGTGGACCAGCGCCAGCGCGCACACGATGACGTCGGCGTGGTCGTCCGGCAGCGGCAGGCTGTGCAGATCGCCCTGCCGGAACTCCGCCGCCGGCACCCGGGCGCGGGCCTGCTCCAGCATGTCGGGTGAGCTGTCCACGCCGATGACGCGGTGACCGCTCCGGGCCAGGTGCTCCGCGTGCCGGCCGGTGCCGCAGGCCGCGTCCAGGGCGACGCCGGCCGGCAGCCCGTCGAGGATCTCGTGCACGAGGGCCTCCTCGGCGGGGAACAGGCCGTTGCCCGGCTCGTCGTAGGTGCGCGACCACACCCGGTATCCGGCTACTGTGTCCAGCCGACGGGCCGTGACGCCCTCGCCGTGCAGCTCGGCGCTGTCCAGCAGCCGGCGGATCTCGGCGATGCGCGCCTCGGCGAACGCCCGGTCGTGGTCGCCGCCGAAGGCGCGCAGCAGGGCGACACCCTCGAGACCGAGCAGGTACGCCAGCGGGTGCTGATAGATCATGGCGGGACGCTAGCCGACCACCGGCCGGGCACCCACCGATTTACCGGGTGGCCAGATACCCCCCGGACGCCGCCCGGAGGCGGGCGTGCACACCGTCGTAGGCCGTCGCCGGACCCAGGTAGCGCTTGTCGACCTTGGCCAGCATCGTGTAGTTCGGGTCGCAGACATTGCCCACCGGGGCCTCGCCGGCCTGGCTGAGCAACTGGTACGCGTCCAGCGGATCCAGTCCCACCAGCCCGGCCGTCCAGGTCACCAGGTCGTGCTGACTGATCCGGTACGCGTCCTCCAACGGTCGCGCCGAGCCGGTGGACATCAGCGCCGTGTCGCTCTCCAGCCGTGGTGTCGGCGTCTCCGTCCCTTTGATCACGTCGACGATCACCGTGGTGTTCATCGCCGACTCCACCCCCGTGCCGCAGACCTCGCCGTGGCCCTGCCGGCAGTGCCCGTCGCCGAGGGCGAACAGCGCGCCGCTCACGTTCACCCCGAAGTACGCCGTCACGCCCGCGCGCAGTTCGGGACTGTCCATGTTGCCGCCGTGCACGTCGGGCACGATCGTCATCCGGCTCTCGAAGGCGGCGGGGGCGACTCCGGCCGTACCGTGCATGGGGTCCAGGGGAAGCTCGACGCTGTAGTCGCCGCGCCGGGCTCGGTAGCGCACCGTGCCCGCGGCGACGTCGACGTCGTAGCGCCAGACCAGCTCCTCCAGCGGCGGGTGCAGCATGGCCGTGGTGTGCGTGGCGGTCAGCGCGCCGAAGTGCGGGAACGTCGTGGACACGGCCCAGTCGCGGGCCGGCACGATCTCCACGAAGTGCACCGCCAGGGTGTCGCCGGGCTCCGCGCCCTCGACGAAGAACGGCCCGGTGACCGGGTTGAGGTAGGGGAACTCGCACACCCGCGACGGCAGGTCGCCGACCTCGCGCACCCGGCCGCCGAAGCAGTCCTCGGTGTAGAGCTCGAGGACCGTGCCCGGCCGCACCCGCCGCACCGGCTCGCGCCCGCCGAAGGTGTAGGCGAGCTCCTCGGGGCGGGGACGGTAGCTGAGCACCTCGGTCATGGATTCTCCCTTTCCGGCGGATCGGCCAGGCCGGCCAGCACCGGGCGCCGGCCGGTGGCGTAGAAGACGGCGAGCACCACCAGCCCGAGGCCGAGCCAGACGAACCCGAGCACCTGGGCCGCCACCTTGGCGTTGATCACCACGTACAGCAGGATCAGGAAGCCGATCACCGGCACCACGAGGTGGCGCAGCCAGTCGCGGCTGCCGTGGCGCACCACATAGTGGATCACCACGGCCACGTGCAGCGCCAGGAAAGCGGTCATCGCACCGAAGTTGACCAGCGTGGACAGCAGCGAGATGCCGTCGTCGCGGGCGGCCATGGCCAGGCCGAGGGCGAGCGACACGGCGGCGACCAGCAGGGTGGCGTTGGCCGGCACCTTGTGGCGTTCGTTGATCCGGGCCAGGAAGGCCGGCATCTGCCGGTCGCGGGCCATCGCGTACAGCAGGCGGCTGGTCGCCGCCTGCGCGACCAGCGAGTTGGCGAAACCCCAGGCGATCGCGGTGGCCAGCGCGGTGAGGCCGGCCAGCCAGCCGCCGCCGGCGGCCCGGGCCGCGTCGTAGAAGGCGGTCCCCTCCGGGTCACCCTCGGCCAGCAGACCGGGCGCATCCGGTACGAGCAGCGACGCCACCCAGGTCTGCACGATGAACAGGGCGCCGGCCAGCACCAGCGCGCCCACCATGGCCCGGCCGATCCGGCGCGCCTCGACCCGGCTCTCCTCGGCGAGCATGGAGATGCCGTCGAAGCCCAGGAACGACAGCACCGCGATCGACACCGCACCGAAGACCACCGACCAGGAGAAGGTGTCGGCGTTGAAGAACGGGCTGAACGAGAAGCCGGCACCCTTGCCCCGCAGCAGCGCCGCCACGCCCACCACCAGGAAGATCACCAGGACGACCAGCTCGGCCACCAGCATCACCCGGTTGACCTTGGCCGTCATCTGGATGCCCAGGTAGTTGACCACCGTGTTGACGACCACGAACACGACCAGCCAGAGCCACACCGGCACGGCCGGGACCAGCGAGTTCATCGCGACCCCGGCGATCAGGTAGAGCAGCCCGGGCACCAGGACGTAGTCGAGCAGGATGACCCAGCCGGCCAGGAAACCGACCGGGGCGGCGATACCCCGGCCGGCGTAGCTGTAGACGGAACCGGCCATCGGGAAGGCGCGCACCATCTGGGCGTACGACAGGGCGGTGAACGTCATCGCCACCATGCCCACCACGTAGGCCAGCGCCACCATGCCGCCGGAGCCGCTGTACACGCTGCCGAAGATGCCGAACGGCGCGATCGGCACCATGAAGATGAGCCCGTAGATCAGCAGGTCGGTGAAGGACAGCGACCGGCTGAGCTCCTGGCGGTATCCGAACTTCTCGAGCCCGGCGGTGGCCGGTCCCTCCGGTGGCTGCGTCACGGCCTGCCTCCTCGACCCGGGGCCTGCTCGCCCTGTCCGGGCCGGAGGCTACCCACATCCACTGGCACCTATGCCTCGGACCGGTCCCATCCAGAAATCGGTACAGCCGGCCGTCCGGGCCGATCGGTGCCCGATTTCCTGGGCCACGTGCACCGGGGAACAAGCGCACCCGGGCGTGACCGGATCGTGCTGTGCACGGCGGGCCGGGATGTCATACCTGCGTGCTAGACATGCTGGTTGTGACTACTCCCACCCATGAGATCAGCGCGCGGACCACGCCCGACGGCGTCCGGCACGTGTGCCTGGCCGGCGACTTCGACATGAGCGTGGCCGCCGAGCTGTCCGATGCCCTGGTGCGCGCGGCCCGGGCCCCGGGCGTCCGGGAGGTCATGGTCGACCTGCGGCGCACCGAGTTCCTGGACTCGCACGGGATCGCCGGGCTGCTGGCCGGCTACGAGGCGGCGCGGCGGGCCGGGCGGCGGTTCGGCGTGGTGAACGCCGAGGGCATGGTGCGGGAGGTCCTGCAGATCACCGGCCTGGCCGAGGTGCTGTGCGTCGACGACCGCCTGGCGGGCTGACCCGGGGCGGGCCGGCTCAGGGCGGGCCGGCTCAGGGCGGGCCGGCTCAGGGCGGGCCGGCTCAGAACTCCGCGTCGGTCACCGGGAAGGACGCCCAGATGTGCTTGGTCGTCGTGGTGGCGTACCAGCAGAGGTCCAGCGCCAGGGTCCGGACGATGTGCAGCCCCCGCCCGCCCACCCCGGCCAGGTGGATGCCGGCCAGCTGGGGCACGCCCGCAACGTCCTGATCCGCGACGTCGACGAGAAACCGGCCGTCGCAGCGCAGCAGGCGCACGACAGCCGGTGGGCGCCCGTGGCGCAGGGCGTTGCTGGCGAGCTCGGTGGCCACCAGCACGACCCGGTCGGCGACCTCGTCGGTGGCGGCCGGATCGACCAGCCGGTACGCGGACAGGGCATCGCGCAGACCGAGGCGCAGGGGCCGCAGTTCGTCGCCGTGCGAAAGTGACCACTGCTCCAGCTCCACGGCCTGCGCGGGCGGCGGCGACGTCCGCAACAGACTCATGGGCTGCCTGATTGCCCCAGGGGATCTTGTGGAAACATCCCTGCCGATCTGCCGGGGTCGATCGCCGGCGGGTCAGGGCAGGACGCGGACGGCCAGCGTGCAGGTGTCGTCGTCCGGGCCGGCCGCCGGCAGCAGGTCCCGCAGGCGTTTGAGGGTCAGCTCGCCCGGCTCGGCCGACACCTCGGCCAGCGTGCGCATCACCTGCTCGAGCAGGTCCCCGCCGTCGGGGTTGCGCCGCTCGACCAGCCCGTCGGTGTAGAACAGCACCAGGTCGTCCGGCCGGAGCTGGACGCTGACCACCGGATACCGGGCGTTGTCGGTCGCGCCGAGCAGCACGCCGCGGGGCAGGGGCAGCTCCCCGGTGTCCGCGGCACGGGCCAGCAGCGGGGCCATGTGCCCGGCCCGGGCCCAGGACAGCACCCGGGTCGCCGGGTCGTAGGTGGCGATCGCGGCCGTTCCGGTGATGCCGAGCTGCCGGCTCAGCCCGTTGAGGTGCCGCAGCAGCACGCCCGGGTCGCAGATGCCGATGGACAGCCAGGCCACCAGGGCGAACCGCAGGTGGGCCATGCCGCTGGCCGCCTCCAGGCCGTGCCCGGCGACGTCACCGATGGCCAGCAGCGTGTGCCCGTCCGGCAGGGCCTGCGCGTGGTACCAGTCACCGCCGACCTGCACGGCCTTCTCCGCCGGCAGGTAGCCGACCGCGGCCTCCAGGCCCGGCAGCGGGACCGGGTCGCGCGGCACCGGCTGGATCAGCTTCTGCAGCTGCCCGGCCAGGCGGTGCTCGGCGATCGCGGTGATCTCCCGGGTGCGCAGCTGGTCGCCGAGCCGTTCGATCTCGGTCCGGGAGTCGACCCGGGCCGTGACGTCCTGCACCACGGCGTAGATCTTCAGCGGGGTCCCGTCCGCGTCCCGAGCGACGTCGGAGAGGATGCGCAGATACTTCACCGTCCCGCCCGGCTGGAAGCGGACCGTCACGTCGGAGGCGGCCCCGCTGTCCAGGGTCTGCCAGGCCGCCTCGGCCTGCCCGGCGTCCGCCGGCACCAGGATCGCCGCCTGCTCCGTGCGCGACAGCGGGCCCAGGGCGGGGTCCCGGTCGAAGATCCGGAACATGCCCGGGGACCACTTGCTGCGCGCGGTGCGCAGGTCGTACTCGGCCCAGCCGAGGTTGCCGAGCAGCTCGGTCCGCTCCAGGCGGCGCTGGTCCTCGTCGAGCCGCTGCCAGCCGACGAGCAGCCCGCCGTGCATCGGATGCACGCCGACGTCGAACAGCGCCTCGGTGACGACGCCGGCCTGCTGCTCCCGATAGCGGAAGCCGGGCAGCTCGGCGGGCTCACCGGTGGCCAGCACCCGCAGATACAGCTGCCACAGCGGGCCGCCGACCATGCTCGGATACAGCTCGCTGAGCAGCTCACCGATGCGGGAGGCGCCGCGCCCGAGGACGTCGCCGTCGTTGCCGCTGACGGCCGCGATCCGGAAGTCGGTGACCGGCCCGGCGCCGTCGGTCACGGGCAGCATCCAGGTGCAGCCGGCCGGGATCACCGCCAGGATGTCCCGCACCACGGCGACCAGGCCGGCCGGCGGACCCGGTGAACCGGTCACCGGGCCGGGGAGGCCGCCGTCAGTCGCCATGTCCAGCAGCCTAACGGTCGGCGCGGGCCGCGGAACCCACCGAACGCGGGACGCCTGACGAGGGACCTGACAGCTCAGGTCCACTGTGCCGGGCGGGCGGGTCAGGCGGCGGGCAGACGGTAGACGCTGGTGGCCGTGCCGGCGAGCACCTGTGCGCGCTGCGCCGGTGAGTGCCCGGCGAGCGCTTCGAGGACCACGTCGACCCACCGGGCGTACGGGGTGGCCAGGGTGGCGACGGGCCAGTCCCCGCCGAACAGGCAGCGCTCCGGGCCGAACTCGGCCAGCGCGTCCCGCAGGTACGGCAGCACGTCACCCGGCCCCCAGCGGGCCAGGTCGGCCTCGGTGGTCAGGCCGGACAGCTTGCAGACCACGTTGGGTAGCCCGGCGAGCCGGCGCAGCTGGTCCCGCCACGGGTCGCGCTCACCGGAGCGGACCGGCGGTTTGCCCAGGTGGTCCAGGACGAAGGTCACCTGGGGCACCAGCGCCACGAGTTCGGTGACCTCGGGCAGCTGGGAGTGCCGGACACACAGGTCCGCGGTGAAGCCGGACCCGGCCAGCGCCCGGACGCCGTCGACGTGATCGGCGCTCGTGGCGAAGCCGGGCGGCTCGTCCTGCAGGTTGCGCCGCACCCCGCGTACCAGAGGCAGCGCGGCCAGCCGGCGCAGGTCCGCCGAGATCTCCCGGCCGCGTTCGAGATCGGCGTGCGCGACCGCGCCGAGCAGCACGGGCCAGCCGGCGGCGACCTCCTCGACCCAGCGGATCTCGTCGCCGGCCTGGCCCGCGGCCCGGCCCGCCTCGACGAAGACCGCCCCGGTGAGCCGGTGGCCGCCGGTGTCGAGCGCCGCCGGCCCGAACGGGCGGTTCAGGGCCGGCTCGTCCGCCAGCCAGGGGTAGCTGAACCGGCGTGGATCCCACAGGTGCAGGTGGGAGTCGATGAGAGCGGTCATCCGAGCTCGCTGTTCTCCGGGTGGCCGCTGGGCCACGTGTGGTTGCGCACCGGCGCCAGGAGACGGCCGGCACCGGCCCGGGCCTTATCCTCCCGGTGGCCCGCGTCGTGGACGTGCGCCGCGGCGACGGCACCTACGTGACCAGTCTGGCGCCCCGGCTGCTGCTGGAGGGCTTCGGCCTGGCTGTCGACCTGCTGCGCGACGACAGCCTGCCGCAGATCATGGAGGTCCGCCGGCTGCTGGAGCCGGCCGCGCCCGGGCTGGCGGCGAGCCGGATCACGCCGGCGCAGCTCGACGAGCTGGCCGGGCTGCTGACCCGGATGCGCGCCGCGAGCGCCGACGCCGAGCTGCTCATCGGCTACGACGCCGCCTTCCACCACGCCATCGCGGCGGCCACCGGCAACGAGTCGCTGATGTCGCTGCTCGACGGGCTCAACGGCCGCACGTTGCGGGCCCGGCTGTGGCGCGGGATGACCGACAGCCACGTCTCGGTGCAGACGATCGCCGAGCACGAGCGCATCTACCAGGCCCTGCGGGCCGGCGACGCGGTGCTGGCCCGGGCGACCGCGCTGGTGCACGTCGACACCTCCGAGTCGTGGCTGCTCTCGCTGCTGCCGGACCGCGCGGACGCCGTCCACGACGCTCAGCGGTAGCCCGGGGCCCGGACCGGCGCCACCGGGACACCGCCGCGGACCGTGCCCAGGTCGGTGAGCCGGACGGCCTCCACCGCGTCCCCGGCGCCGCCGTCGCTGGTCACGGCGAGGGCCAGGGTGTTGTGGCCGCGCGGGTTCAGCAGGCCCTCCGGCAGCACGAAGGTGTGCTGCGGCCCGACGTCGGCGACGTACTGGCCGACGTTCCAGCCGTTGAGGAAGATCAGCGCGCGGTAGTGCCCGCCGGAGCGCGGGACGGCCGGATCGCCGATGGTCAGGCCCAGCGAGGCGTCGTGCCCGCGCGGGACGGCGAGGCGGAACGACGTGCGGTACCAGGACGTGCCGGGCGTCGCCGTGGTGTCCGGCACCGTCCGGGTGCCCCAGGCCCGGTCGGGGAAGCCGGGCAGGTGCCAGCCCGTACGCTCGCCGTAGAGGCCGCCGGCGTTGAGCGGGCCGCGTACCGGGTCGGCCGGCGCCTCCCCGCCCGCGTTGCCCTGGATTCGCCAGGTCGTCGGCAGGCCCGTGGCCGCGGCGATCAGCCCGCGGCCCTCCTTGTGCGCGTCGTTGACGCCGCCGTCCTGGTTGTGGCCGTTGTTGCGGACCATCACCGACAACACGTGCTCACCGTCGGTGCGCTGCGCCTCGGGCACGGTGAACGTCGCGGTGCCGGTGGTCGGCGGGGCGGCCAGCGCGCTGGGCAGCACGTGCCGGCCCAGGTAGGTGCCGTCGAGCCAGGCCTGCACCATCCCGGCGCCGCCACCGCCGTAGGTCAGGGCCACACTCGCGGGCGCGGAGCCGGTGAAACGCCCCCGGTACCAGACGTCGCCGTGGTGGAAGCCGTAGTCGTCGGCGGTGAGCACCGGCTGCCCGGCCGGTGGCCTGGTGGTGCTGTTGGTGGTGGTCCGGTCGGCGACCGTCCACAGCGCGTCGTCGAAGCCGGGGGCCTTCTCCGGTGACTCGCTCGCGTAGTGCCAGGGCCGGGCGGACAGGTCGGGCAGCGTGACGGGCTCCGGCCCGGGCAGGGCGGTGCGGCTGCGCAAACTGCCGGTGCCGGTCGGGCGGACGCGGACACCGGTGCCGTTCCAGGTCGCGGCGCGCACGCCGGCCGGCGCCCAGATCTCGAGGTCGGTCGCGGCGGCGGTGTCGCCGGTCAGGTGCACGGTGCGGCCGCGGACCACAGCGGTACGGGCCAGCGCCGGCCCGCGTACGAGCACCGGCCCGGCCGCGGTGTCGAGCCGCCACATGGTGTCGGCGACGCTGTCCGCGGCGAGCAGGAGCAGCAGGGGCGGGCGGCCACCGCCGGTGACGCGTACCCGGGCCAGGCCGGTGTGGGTGTAGTTGAGCCGCAGGTCGCCGGTGGTGGCGTCGAAGGTGCTCGTGACGGCGGTGTCGCCCGTTACCGTGACGGTCGGCGCGGACGCGTACCGCAGCACGGTCTCGCCGTCCTCGCCGTCGCGGCCGTGCAGGGCCAGCAGCCCGTGGGAACCGTGCGCGGCGTGGGTGGTGATCTCGGAGGTGGAGTAGACCAGGTGCTGGCCCTCGACGTCGTACCCGGCGACGAGGATCTTGGCGTCCTGCCCGTTGAGCCGCAGCTGACCGGACTGCGGCACGGTGTACGAGCCGTCGCCGGTCTCGACGGGGAACTGGAAGGTGTCGTTCGTCGTGCCGTTCGAGGGGTTGTGCACGGCGTGGTAGAAGTGCGTACCCGTGTCGGGGTTGACGTTGTGGTACAGCTTCACCGCCGCCGACGACGGAGAGACCGGCGGCCCGGCGTCCACCTTGGTCAGTGGTGCGACGCTCTGCACGAAGGAGCCGAGCTGTTTCATGGCCAGCGCCTTGGGCCGCAGCTGCCGGGCCTCGCTGATCGCCGCGCCGTAGTCGTAGGAGCTGTAGACGACCGGCGCCGGCAGCCAGCCCCAGCTGGTGCCGCCGAAGGTCATGTAGAAGTTCTGGATGCTCAGCCGGTTGGCGATGGTGGTGCCGTAGAACACCCGCTCGTAGCCGGGCCCCTGCCGCACCGCCGTGCACGGGTACGTCCCGTTGCTGCCCCAGTAGTCGAACCAGCCGCCGCCGAACTCGGCGGTGAAGCCGGGTGTGTCCGGCGAGGCCGAAGCGCCGCCCCGGGCGCCGCCCGGGCCGTGGATGCCCCAGTCCGGCGCGGTGTTGGGGCTGCCCGGGGTGGCATCGGTACGGCAGGTGCCACCCGGATACCCGTCGAAGGCGTACAGGTCGACCGGCCCCTCCACCGTGCCGGCGACGCCCGATCCGGCGGGCACCCAGCGCCCCTCGCGGCCCTTGTCGTTGTGGAAGATCGGCACGGTGATGCCGTCGGCGCGGACTTTGTCCCGCAGGTGGGTCATGTAGGCGCGCTGCGTCGTCGCGGTGTTGGCCAGCTCGTTCTCGATCTGGTACAGGATCACCGTGCCGGTGCCGTCGGTGAGCTGGTGCCGCTTGATGACGGCGTCGACGGCGGTGAGCCACTCGTCGGCCGCGGCGAGATGGTCCGGGGCGTCGGTGCGGGCCTTGCCGGCCTGGGTAGTCAGCCAGCCCGGATAGCCGCCCGCGTCGACTTCCGCGTTGATGTACGGCCCCGGCCGCGCGATGACGTAGAGCCCGGTCTCGGCGGCGATGGTCAGCAGCCGGTCCATGTCCCGGACGCCGGTGAAGTCGTAGACCCCGGGCGCGGGCGAGTGGTAACCCCAGTCGAAGTAGACGGAGACCGCGTTGTAGCCGGTCGCCTTCATCTTCTGCAGCACGTCACGCCACAGGCCCGGGCTCGGCAGCCGGAACGGATGGAACTCCCCCGACCACACGAAGGTGCGCCGCCCGTCGAGGGTCAGCGAGTACCGGTCGTAGCCGATGGTGTGCGCGGCGGCCGCCCGGGCCGGGGCAGCCGGCGCGGCCGAGGCGTGGACCAGGCCGGTGCCGGCGGCGAGCAGGGCGGCGACGGCGAGCGACAGGCGGCGCCGGAAGCGGCGTGGGTTGGTCATCTCATCCCCGGTGAACGTCAGATGTCTGGGGTGTCCCGCCGAAGCTATCGACCAAACCCGATGTCCACAAGCCAGGATGATCCGATGTCTGCCGGCGGGGCGCGCCCGCCCGGAGGGAGAACCATGAGCGAGTCGTACGACCGGTACCGGCGGGACCAGTGGCGGGACAAGGCCGAGGCCTACCGGCGCAGCTTCGCGAGCCTGTGCGCGTACCCCGTCCCGCTGCTGCTCGACGCGGTCCGGGCCGCGGCCGGGGTTCGCCTCGCCGACGTGGGTTGCGGCACGGGTTCGGTGAGCGGGGCCGCGTCGGCCCGCGGCGCGACGGTGACGGCGGTCGACGCCGAGCCCGGCATGGTCCGCGCGACGGCTGCCCGGCTTCCGGGCGTGCGACCGGTGATCGGCGCCCTTCCGGAGCTGCCGCTGCGGACGGCGGGCTTCGACGCGGTGGTGGCGAACTTCGTGGTCAACCATGTCGCCCGGCCCGCGGCGGCCGTCGCCGAGCTGCGCCGGGTGACCCGCCCGGGCGGCCGGATCGGCGTCACGGTGTGGCCGCAGCCCGCGCCGCCGCTGCAGGGCCTGTGGGACGAGGTCATCGCGGCGGCCGGCGTGACCCGTCCGGCCACGCCGGGAGCGGCCCCGGCGGACGACTTCCCCCGGACCCGCGACGGTCTCGCCGGTCTGCTGCGGCGGGCCGGTCTGACCGACGTGGACTGCCGGGCCGTCGTCTGGGAGCACCGCGTCGACCCGGAGCTGTGGTGGTCGGGGGCGGCCGCGGGGCTGGCGAGCATCGGGCACGTGGTCGCCCGGCAGGACGCGGCGACCGTCGCGCGGATGAAGGCCGCCTACGACCGGCTGACCGGCGCACACCTGGACAGCGCGGGCCGGCTGTGCCGGCCCACGTCGGCATTGCTGGCCACCGGAACGGTCCCGGCGCGGGGCCGGTGACCGATCCCCCTTCCCCGGAATCGCCGCGACATTCACCGGAATGGGTGGTCGTCGATATCGGCAGCCGATGGACAACGGCTCGGACCGCCGGTCGGAGGCGGTACGGACGGCGTCCGCGGGCACCATTCCTCGATGTCCGGCGATGTAAGGGTTGCGAAGTTGGCGCAGAGGCCGGAGCATATCCGCGTCGGCCGTCGCGGTTTCCCGTGGTCCGGCCTGATTCTCGGCGAACGGAAACGCATGACCTCTGAGGACGACGCCCGGACCCGGTTGCGGGTCGGCGGGTGGCTACCCCCGTACCAGGCATTTCCGCCCGACCCCGGCCCGCTTACTCCACCGGTTGTTTACCGTTCACATCCATCGGCGAATGTCGCTGCATCTGATGAATTAAGTGCACCGACAAAGGGTGAGCGGCACCGTTCCCTGGCGATGTTCTGCGCCGCGCTGGCGGGCCTGCTGCTGATCGGTGTCGCGCTCACCCAGTTCGGCGGAAAACCCGCGGCGCCCGCGCATCGGGGACTGCCGTTGCCGGCCGCACCGGCCTTCCCGCCACCGGCGGGCCTGCCCGTGCCGGCCGCGGGCAGCCGGTCCAGTGAGCCCGCGCCGGCCCGGTCAGCGTCGCGGCCACCCACCACGAGCGCCACGACCAGGGCCACCACCGCACGGCAGCAACGCCCGCCGGTCGCGGCGACGGCGGCCACCACCCACCGGTCCACATCGCGGCCCACGAGGACCCAGCCAGCGACGGCACCGGTCACGGCGCTGAAGGCCGGGTCCGCGGTCAGCCTCGAGCTCGCCGACGCCCCCGGCTACCGGGTCCGCCACCGCGACTTCCGCGGCCGGACCGACCGGATCGGAACGGACAGCTCCGCTCTGGAACGGGCCGACGCCCGGTTCGTCGTCCGGCCCGGCCTGGCCGACGGTTCCTGCGTGTCCTTCGAGTCGAGCAACTATCCCGGCTCGTACCTGCGGCACCGCGACTTCAGGATCCGGCTGGACCGTGCGGACCGCACCCGGCTGTTCGCCCGGGATGCCACTTTCTGCCCGGAGACCCGCGGCCGCGCCGGCGTCGTCGCGCTGCGTTCGCACAACTACCCGGACCGGTTCCTCACCGAGGACCGTTCGCTGCTCGGCCTGACGCCCGCGACGACCGGCACGGCGACGCAGTTCGTCGTCCGCCCCCCGCTCTGATCACCCGTTCGCACGGCACGGCGAACGGGAGAGGAATGAGGCAATGCCCCCACCCACCGACGGCCCACCGTCGAGCAGTCTGCAGGCCATCGCGATGTGGGCGGAGAAGGTCCACGGCGCCCGGGACATCCGCGAGCTGTGGGTGCCGCTCGACAACGACCTGCGCACGACCATCGCCCAGAGTTTCCTGCTCGGCATGAACCAGCCGCCCGACGACGACCGGGCCGCGGCCCTGGCGGCCCGCGAGTCCGCCGACCCCTGGTTCGCCGACATGCTCCAGGTGTGCGCCCGCCACTGGCGGCGGTTCTACGCGTTCCTCGCCGCCGGCGTGCCCACGGCCAGCCGCTCACAGCCCGTCGGCGCCGACATGGAGCTGACCGTGGTGCCCACGCTGGCCCACTCCGGCGCACCCGACCGCGGCCCGTCGGCCACGAGCCAGGCGTTCATCACCCGGCTGAGCCCGGACCGCGGCTGGCTGATCGCGGCCCTGAGCCACAAGCTGCCCGTGCCGGGCTGGCCGCCGACCGAGTGGACCGTCCCGCACCTGCGCAAGCGCCGGCTCTAGCGGGGGGGGGGGGCCGGCCGGATCGCTCAGGTACGTCCGTCAGCCGCCGAAGGGGTCAGCCATGAGCGCGATGCTTTCCGCGGTGCACGGGCCGGACACCGGCGCGCCGTCGCGGGGCCCGGCCGGGGTGAGCCGGGAGTCTTTGGCCGCGCTGCTGCTCGACCTGGAACTGCGCACCGCCGACGACTTCCGGTCGGTGGCCGGACCGGCCCGTCGCGCCGAGCGGACCGCCCACCGGCACGGCTGGGCCGACCTGGAGAAACGCGCCGAGCTGGTGACCGGCGACGTGCTCGGCCGGCTGGGCCGGGTGGCCGAGCAGGGCCGGATCGCCAAGTCCGTCAACATGTGGGCCGAGGAACACGCCGACCGGTACCTGCTGGCCCGCAGCCACCGCCTGCTGGCCATCTTCCACCGGTGCCTGGGCGACGCCGCGGAAGCGCTGACCCACGCGGCCCCGGGTGCCGAGTACGCCGACGCCGCGCCCCCGCTGATCCGCGCGAGCCACCTGATCACGCTGGCCCTCGTGCTCGACGTGAACGGCCTATACGCACCGGCCCACGAGCAGTTCGCCGCCGCGCTGGAGATCGCCACCGCGCACGACGCGGCCCCCATGGAGATCACCATCCTGAACAACCTGGCGTTCACCGCGTACGAGAACGACGACCTGGCCGAGGCCGATGCGCTGGTGGCCCGGATCCGGGGCATCGCGGCCCGGCACGCCCTCGTGCTCGACGGGCTGTACCTGGACACCATGGCCCGGATCAGCCTGCGGCACGGCCGGCCCGCCGAGGCGCTGGAGGTGCTGCGGCCGGTGCTCGACGACCCGGCCGGCCCGCTGGTGACCGAGGGTGACGCGCTGCCGGAGTGCCTGCTCACGGCGGCCGAGGCGTACCGGTCCGGCGGGCAGCCCGAGCAGGCCCGCGCGGCGCTGGACGAGGCCGCCCGGCTGGCCGGCGAACGCGCGCTGGCCGGCATCGCGGCCCGGGTCCACGAGGCCCGGGCCGAGCTGTTCGCGACGACCGGCGACTTCCCGGCCGCGTACGCGGAGTACCGCCTGTTCCATGCCGCGACCGAACAGCTGCACAGCGCGCAGCGGGAGATGCGGGCGCACGCGGCGCAGGCCGTCTTCGAGACCGCCGAGGCACGCCGGGCCACCGAGCAGTTCCGCCAGCTCGCCCTGCGCGACCCGCTGACCGGCCTGTACAACCGCCGGCACGTCGACGAGCAGCTCGAACGGCTGGTGGAGACGGCCGTGCGCGACGAGACCACGCTGTCGGTGGCCCTGCTCGACCTGGACTTCTTCAAGCGGGTCAACGACACGTTCTCGCACGGGGTCGGCGACCAGGTGCTGCAGCAGGTGGCCGCCCTGCTCGGCACCGCCGTCGCCGAGCCGGCCCTCGCGGCCCGGCTCGGCGGCGAGGAGTTCGTGCTGGTGCTGCCGGGTGCGGATCCGGCCACCGCGGCGGCCTTCTGCGAGCAACTGCGCCGGAAGCTGCGCGGGCATCCGTGGGCGGAGCTCACCGGCAGCCTGCCGGTGACGGCCAGCATCGGGGTGACGACCTACACCGGCGGCACGACCAGCGCGTCGACCCTGCTCTCGCTGGCCGACCGCAACCTGTACGCCGCGAAGCACGCGGGCCGCGACCGGGTCGTGCACGACGCGTCGCGCCGCTGACCCGCCGGCCCCGAGGCGCTCACCCGGTCACCGGCGCACCTGGTAGCGCAGGTGAAGCACCCTGTTGCCCGGAATCACGACGTCCGGATCCGCCAGCAGGTGCTGCGCGTCGACCGACCCGAAGTAGCGCTTGCCGGACCCGAACACCACCGGCACGACGTCCATGCGCACCTCGTCGACCAGGCCCGCGGCGAGCACCTGGCCACCGACGTCGCCGGCGGCGACCTCGACCAGGCGGTCACCGGCCAGCTCCCGGGCTTTGGCCACGGCCGCCTCGACGTCGTCGACGAAGTGGAACGGCGCCTCCGGGTCCCAGCCCTCGGGCTCCGGCCGGTGCGTCACGACGACCACGTGGTCGATCCCGGCCGGGGGCTTGCCGTCCCAGCCGTCCGTCAGGTCGAAGACGTGGCGCCCGGCGATCGTCACCCCGATCTGGTCCCAGTACGACCGGGTGTGGTCGTAAGAGGTCTGCGACACCTTCAGCATGCCGCTGTCGTCCAGCGGGACGTCACCGCTGGTCAACCAGTCGAACAGCGGTCCGGGCTGGTCCTTCTCGTCCGCGATGAAGCCGTCCACCGACACCGAGGCGTACATGACTACTTTGCCCATGCCCACAAATTAGCGTGCCGTGAGCCGGCGCTCTTGTAAGAAATCAATCGGCCGGCAGCGGCCAGCTGTCCAGCACGTGGCCGGGATGTTCGCGCAGGAACCGCCGCCGGACCTCGACGTACCGGGTCGGCGTGAGCCCGGTGAACGCCCGGAACTCGTGGCCGAAGTGGGCCTGGTCGAAGTAGCCGGCGCCACCGGCGAGGTCGCCCCAGTCGATCGGCCCGCCGACGTCGATCGCGAGCATGGTGGCGGCGAAGCGGTAGCTGCGGGCCAGCCGCTTCGGCGTGACGCCGACGACCTCCTTGAACCGGCGCGCCAGATGGGTGCTGCTGACCCCGGCTGCCTCGCTCAGGTCGCCGATCGCCACCGCCCCGCTGGTCGCCGCGATGACGCTGCTCAGCTGGCGGACCAGTCCCAGGCCGGTGGTCTCGCGCAGCCGTCGCATCAGCTCGTCCTCGAGCAGGGACAGCATCTCGTGGGGTCCGGCCGCCGTGGCCAGCCGGTCCCGCAGCGCGGCAACGGCGGGCCGGCCCCAGACCTGCTCCACCGTCACCGGCCGGTCACACAGCTCGGCCACGGGCATCGGCAGGAACGGCGCCGGCCCCCACGGCTTGAAATGCACGCCGACGGACCGGGTCCGGGGTGGGTAGCCGAACTCGTACGCGCGGGTGGGCGTGGTGACCACGCAACCGTCGGCGTACTCGGCCGCCGCGAGGTCGGCGGCGGCCCGGATGCGGAACGGCGCACCGAGGTTGACGATGAGCAACGCCGCCGGACTGGCCGGCAGGGTCAGCCGGGCGTACGGCGGCGTGCCCTCCAGGTAGTAGAGGTCGTCGATCAGCCCGTCCAGCGGCGGTCGCGGCGATCTGGACACGTACTGCATCTGCCCAGCATCGCCGACGCCCGGCCGGTCTCGCGCGCCGGTGTCACCCGGTCAGGACTTGAGGACGATCTTCTCGCAGTTGTCCTGCTTGTTCTTGAAGATGTCGTAGCCGTGTTCGGCTTCGTCGAGCGGCAGGGTGTGGGTGATGATCCGGGTCGGATCGAGCTCGCCGGGTTCGATGCGCTGCAGCAGCGGCTTCATGTACCGCTGGACGTGGCACTGCCCGGTGCGCAGGGTCAGTGACCGGTTCATCCAGGCGCCCGCGGGGAACTTGTCCAGCAGGCCACCGTAGACGCCAATGACCGAGACCACGCCGCCGCTGCGGCACGACAGGATCGCCTGGCGCAGCGCATGCGGTCGTTCGGTCTCCGAGCGCACGGCCTGCTTGACCCGGTCGTACGCGGCGATGTGCGCGCTGCCGTGGGTGGCCTCCATACCGACCGCGTCGATGCACTTGTCCGGCCCTCGACCGCCGGTCAGTTCCAGCAGCGTCGATCGCACGTCGACCTCGTCGAAGTTCACCGGGATGTGACCGGCCTCTTCGGCCATCCGCAGCCGGTAGGGCTCCTTGTCGATGGCGATGACTTTCGCTGCGCCGAGCACGCGGGCGCTGTCCATGGCGAACTGGCCGACCGGGCCGGCGCCCCACACCGCCACCACGTCGCTGGGCTGGATGTCGCACATCTCGGCGCCCATGTATCCGGTGGGCAGGATGTCGGACAGGAACAGCACCTGCTCGTCGGTCAGATCGGATTCGATCTTCAGTGGGCCGACGTCGGCGAACGGCACCCGCGCGTACTGGGCCTGGCCACCGGCGAAACCGCCCGTCAGATGCGAATAGCCGAAGATCCCCGCGGTCGGGTGGCCGAACATCTTCTCCGCTATCCCGGCGTTGGGGTTGCTGTTCTCGCAGCACGAGTACAGCTCGGCGGCACAGGCGGCGCACGCGCCGCAGGCGATCGGGAACGGCACGACGACCCGGTCACCGACCCGGAGCTTGTCCGCGGAGACGCCGGACCCGACCTCGATGACCTCGCCCATGAACTCGTGACCCAGGATGTCACCGTCCTGCATGGTGGGGATGTAGCCGTCGACCAGGTGCAGGTCGGAGCCGCAGATCGCGGTGGAGGTGATCCGGACGATGGCATCGCGCCGGTTCAGGATCTTCGGGTCCGGCACGTCACGGACCTCGACCTTGTTGCGGCCCGCCCAGGTGTTCGCCCTCATGCCTCTGCTCCCTTCTCCAGTTCGGCGTCCGACAAGGGCTGGGCCGGACGTTGCGGGAATTCCTTGCGGGCGCGTTTGCCCCACGGGGCGCCGTCGGAGCGGACCACCTCGCCGGTCTCCAGCACCTGCTTGAGCCGGCGCAGGTCGTCGTCGAGCTGCTGGTGCGGTTCCTCACCGAAGTACTTCGCGACCGCTTTGCCGACCGCGCCGCCCGGGATGTCGTACACCAGCACGACGTGGACCTCGGTGCTCACCCCGTCCGGAGCGGGCACGAACCGGACCGTACCGGCGTTGGGCACGTCGGCGTGGCCGGTCGAGCGCCACGCGATCTTCTCGCCCGGAGCCTGGTCGATGATCTCCGCGTCCCACTCGACGTCCTTGCCGAACGGGGCAGCGGCGGACCAGTGACTCGTCCGCTCACCGGTGGCGCGAACCTCCTCCAGATGCGCCATGAACGTCGGGAGATGCTCCAGGTCGCGCCAGAACTCGTACACCTCTGACGCGGGTTTACGGATGGTGGTCGTGGCCGTCAGTTCCATGGATCCTCCTTTGCCGATTCGGGCCCGGCTACCCGTCCGAAATCGACTCAAACCGCCGATCCACCCATCGGAGGTGGAGCCGCGCATGAAACGCCCGAACCGAGGAATGCCGGTGCGGAGAGCGAGCCCGGCAACCGGCGAGGAGATCTGATGACCCGAAGTGACCAGCGCCCGGAAATCATCGTCGGTCTGGTGGCCACTCCCCCGGACCACCCGGCCCGGGTCGCCGGGCAGCTCAGCACGGAGCTGGCCGACTGGCTCGCCGGGCGGGTGGACGCCGGCGTGCGCTGGACCGTCCGGGAAGGCTGGGGTGAGGTCGCGCCGCGCCGGGACGGCGGCGCGGAGGCGCTGCTCGACGATCTTGCCCGCCGGCGTGCCGACGAGAGCTGGGACATCGCGGTCTGTCTGACCGACCTGCCGCTGCACTCCGACCGGCAGCCGCTGGTGGCGCAGACCTCGGCAGAGCGCCGGGTCGCGGTGGTGTCGCTGCCCGCACTGGGACTGCGCCAGCTACCCGCCGTCCGCGCGGCCGTCCCTGATCTCGTCGGCCGGTTGCTCACCGACGGTTCCGACCGGCGGTTTCCGCGCGCCGGCCAGGAACCGGCCGAGCCGGCGGACCGGGTCGCCGCCGTGCACCGGGTGGTGGGCGACGGCCACGGCGGGGACCTGCGCTACGTCGCCTCGCGGCTGACCGGCCGGGCGCGGCTGCTGGCCGGCATGGTCCACGCCAACCGCCCGGGGCGCGCCCTGCTGGGCCTGTCCAAGCTGCTGGTCGGCGCGTTCGGCACGGCTGCGTTCGCGCTCACCACCGAGACCATCTGGCAGATGGGCGACGCCCTCGGCGAACTCCGGCTCACGGTCGTGATGCTGCTCGGACTGATCGCGCTGGTGGCCTGGCTGATCATCGCGCACGACCTGTGGGGAGAAGCCCGACCGGGAGACCCCGCCCGAACTGGCCCGGATGTTCAATCTGGGCACCGTCCTGACCCTGGCCCTGGCCCTGGCGGTGTCCTACGTCGTGCTGTTCGCCGGAACCCTGCTCGCCGCGGCGCTGCTGATCGACACCTCCGTGCTGGAGCAGACCCTGCAACGGCCGGCCCGTGTCGTGGACTACCTGACACTCGCCTGGATCATCAGCTCCCTGGCCACCGTCGGCGGAGCGATCGGCTCCGGGCTGGAGGACGAGGAGACGGTCCGGGCCGCCGCCTACGGCTACCCCCCCGAACCCGGCGGCCGGCACGACGAGAAAGATCGCTCCGAGCGCCAGGGCTGAGTGATCCACAGCACTAAAGTTTCCGGTTTGGAAAACTTGCTGGTCCGGAAAAAAGACGTAGCGTCAAGGTCATGACGGACGAGCCGGGGCTGCGCGAGCGCAAGAAGCTGGCCACCCGCCGGGCTCTCTGCGACGCCGCGCTCAAGCTCGCCCTCGACGAGGGGGTCGCCACCCTCACCCCCGAGCGGATCGCCGAGGAAGTGCACGTCTCGCCGCGGACGTTCCGCAACTACTTCTCCAGCAAGGAGGAGGCGATCGTCGCCGGGCTGCGGGACCGGGCCCACGAGGTCGCCGACAATCTGCGCCGCCGGCCCGCCGACGAGTCCATCTGGGATTCGCTGCGGGCCGTGCTGCTGCCGTCGGTCGAGACCGGGATGCCCGGGCACGACCTGATGAACCTGCTCGGGCTCATCCGCTGCCACCACGCGCTGCTGGCCGAGCACCTCACCGGCTTCGAGGACCTGAGCCGGCGGATGGCCGAGGTCATCGCCGAGCGCACCGGCACGGACGTGCAGCGTGATGTCTACCCGCGGCTGCTGGCCGACGCCTCGGGCATCGCGCTCAAGACCAGCCTGGGCCTGTGGGCCACCGGCACCACCGGGCGCAGTCTCGCCGACATCTTCGGCGAGGCGCTCGACCTCCTCAGCCGGGGCCTGCCGATCCCCGCGCCGGCCCACTCGGCGGACACTGGGCCGCCGCCCGGCTGAGTCATCCCGTTCCGCACCCCGCCCACCGGCCGCCCCGGCCGGCGGAGGGCACCGCACGCCCCGCCGACGACCGCGCCGACGGTAAGTACCTGCCGATCACCGGCGTGAACCATCGGAGGGACCGGCATGAGCCTGGTCAGGAGAACGCCGGTCGCCGATCCGGCCGCGCGGCCCCGGGCACTGCCGGAGCTGGCCCTGGTGGTGGGGCTGTTCCTCGCGTACAAGCTGGCCCGCCTGCTGATCCAGGGCCGCGACGACGTCGCCGTCGGCAACGCCTGGCGGATCTGGGACCTGGAACGCTTCCTGCGACTGCCCGGCGAGGTGGCCGTGCAGCACGCGGTGGCCGGGCAGCCGGCCCTGCTCGAGGCGGCGAACACCTTCTACGCGTACGTGCACTTCCCGGCGACCGCCGCGTTCCTGCTCTGGATGTTCCTGCGCCGACCGGAGTACTACCGCTGGGCCCGGCGCAGCCTCGCCGGCCTGACCGCCGCCGCGATGGTCGTCCACGTGCTGCTGCCGCTGGCGCCGCCCCGGATGCTCACCGCCACCGGGATGCTCGACACCGGCCGGCTGTTCGGGCCGATGGTCTACGGCGACCCGGCGACCGACACGCTAACCAACCAGTACGCCGCGATGCCGTCGCTGCACGTCGGGTGGGCCCTGGCGGTCGCGGTGACCCTGATCGCGGTGACCCGCGGGCCGTGGCGCTGGGCCTGGCTGGCTCATCCGGCGCTGACGCTGCTGGTCGTCGTGGTGACCGGCAACCACTACTGGATGGACGGGATCGTCGCCGGGGCGCTGTTCGTCGCCGTCCTGCTGGTGTGCCCGTGGCCGGGCCGGCAGACCCACGCCGTCTTCGGGCGCGTGGCCCCCCAGCCGACGGCTGTCGCCGTGGAGCAGCCGGCATGAGCGCGGCCCTGATCGCCACCGTGCTGCTGTCGCTGCTGTCGGCCGTCGCGTACGCGCTCGCGGCGGTGGTGCAGGAGCGCCTCGCCGCGGCGCCGCGCTGGTGGATGATCATCAGCCTGAACGGCGGCGGGGCGCTGCTGCACGTGGGCGCGCTCGCGTACGGGTCGCTCGCGGTGGTGCAGCCGCTGGGTGCGCTGACCCTCGTGGTGGCGTTGCCGGTGGGGGCGGCGGTCGCCGGACGACGGGTGCGCGGCCGCGAGTGGCGCGGCGCACTGGCCACGATGGCCGGCCTGGTGGCGCTGCTGCTCGCCGTCGGGACGGCCGCTCCGACGCAGGCCCTCACCGACGCCCAGGTGCTGGCGCTGGTGCTGCTGGCGGTGACGCTGATCGTGGGGCTGGCCGGGCGGGCGTACCGGGCGGTTCCGGGTCCGGCCCGGCTGCCGGGGCTGCGGCTGGCCACCGCAGGCGGGATCGCTTTCGCCGCGGCGTCGGCGCTGACCCAGACCGCGCTGCTGCGGATCGGCGCCGACGGGCTCGCCGCGCTGGAACAGCCGGCGGTGGTCGGCACGGTCCTGACGCTGGTCGCGCTCTCCGCGGCCGGACTGCTGCTCTCGCAGGCGGCCTACCGGTACGGGCTGGGTGGGCCGCTGGCCGCCCTGACCATCGTCAATCCGGTGGCCGCCGCGGGCATCGGGGTCGCGCTGCTCGGGCTGGGTGCCGGGTTGACGCTGCCGGCGGTGCTCGCGGCTGCTTCGGCCGCTGTCGTGGCGGCCGGCGGCGTGGTGCTGCTGGCGACGCCCGGCCGGGCCACACCGAGACCGGCCTGCCGCAAGGCGCTCCGGCCGGCGCGGCGACGTCCCCGGCACCGTCCGGTGGCGCAGCGCAACCGGCGCCCGGCGTCCCGCACGCCGTCCCTGCGCTGATCAACCGCCCGGCGTCGCGGACCGCCGGGCGTCCCGCACGCCGTCCCTGCGCTGATCAACCGCCGGGCGTCGTGGGCCGCCGGGCGTCGCGGGACCCCGGGACCGCCCACCGCCCCGGACCACCCGGCGTTCCTAACCGCCCGGCGTCGCGATCCGGGCAGTCCGGTCCCACGGCCGACAGATGTGGCCGGTGGCGGCCGGCTCCCGCCCGGTCAGGCGCTGGGTGGTGTGATCATCGGCGCGGTCAGGCACCGGGTCACCGTCACCGTGACGCCTTCCGGGCCGTCGCTGATCAGCAGGGTGTCGGTCAGCAGGCGGGCCAGCAGGATGCCGCGACCGCCAGGGACGTCGGCTGCGGGCGGCCCCGCGGTCACCGGCAGCTCCCCCGCGAAGCCCGAGCCCTGGTCGCTGACGTCCGCGATCAGGGTGTCGGCGTCCAGGGTCAGCCGCAGCGAGCCGTGCCCGCCGCCGTGCCGCACGGCGTTGGTGACCAGCTCGTTCACCGCCGCCACGAAGTCGTCGAGGGCGTCGTCGTGCAGGCCTGCGGCCGCCGCGTGACGGCGCAGATCGTGCCGGAGGTCCGTGATCTCGTCGGTGGTGAAGTCACGCCTGAACACCTCGCCCGCCGAGGTCACCGGCCCCGTGCCCGCGCTTGCCCCGCTGTTCTGGGCGAGCGGGGATTCCGGGGTGGCCATCCAGGAACCATAGCCCTGCCGCGCCGGGCGCCGAGATCGGCAAAAGCATCGTTGCCCTGGGACAACGGTTTGCCGGGGGCCGACCGGCACCCGGAAAGGCCGGCGCCCCGCTCACCCGCCGGTGACCGTATCGACCGCTGCGAGGACGTCGGCCCGCTGCTCGATCAGCGTCCGGAGCGGGCCGGAGTCCCGGGTGACCGCCTACTCGCCGCGCCCGGCGGCGGTGTGGTGGTCGTCCCCAGCTCAGCTCGCGGGGACGGCCGGGGCCGCGGCGAGCAGTGCGGCCGCCACCGTGGCGAACATCGTGGATTTGATGCTGCCCAGGGTGCCGCGGTCCTTGCCGGCGAGCGGGCGCACCGCCTCCGTGGCCGCGGCCACCAGGCCGGCTTCGTCGGCCGCCCGGTCGACCAGCCCGGTCGCGACCGCTGCGGGCGCGTCGAAGCGACGGCCGGTGGTCATCGCGGCGATCGCGGCGGCCGGCGTCACCTTGGCCTGGACCAGGGCGGCCATCCCGGGCGTGAACGGAATGGTGATGTCGACCTCCGGGAAGCAGAAGTAGCCGCGGTCGGCCCGCATGATCCGGAAGTCGTGGGCCATCGCCAGCATCGCCCCGGCGCCGAAGGCGTGCCCGTTGATCGCCGCGATGGTCGGCACCGGCAGGGTGAGCAGCCGGGCCAGCAGGCGCTGCACGTCGGAGAGGTACTGCGGCGCCTGGTCCGCGTTCTCGCCGAGCCAGGCCAGGTCCAGGCCGTTGGAGAAGAACTTGCCCTGGCCGGTGGTGACCAGCGCCGCCGCTTCGGAGCCCTGCACGACCACGTCGAGCAGGTCGTTGACGCCGGTGATCCAGGACGGTGAGAAGCGGTTCTCGTCGTCGCCGAGGTCGAGGACGTGGACGGGGTGGTCCTGGTGCAGGGTCGGCATGTCAGCCCTTCCGGGTCGGTGGTGCGGGCGGCGGGAGGTCGAGCACGGCGCGGACGGCCGCGGCGAGGCGCCGGCGGTGGCCGGCGTCGATGAGCACGGTGCCGTCGACGGACGGGCCGGTCAGGGCACGGCGGAACAGGGCTGTGGGCAGGTCGACCACGCACGTGGTGACGACCTCCACCGCGTACCGGTCGCGGCGGTCCCAGAGCAGCTCGGCCAGCCGGATCAGGATCTGCACCAGCCGGGCGTCGAGCCCGTGCAGGGCGTCGGCGTCGGCGTCCGGCAGGCCCGGGCCGAGCAGCTGCTCGCGCCGGACGGTGAAGAGCATGCGGGCCGCGGCCGGGCGCCGCTCGGCGAAGATCGCCGGCGCGGTCGCGGCGGCGACCACCGCCTCGCGGGCGCCGCCCGGCCGGGCCTCGTCGATGAGTTCGGTCTGCAGCCGCAGGAAGGCATCCGCCGCCCGCAGCCAGGCCCGGGCGAGCAGCGAGTTGAGCGAGCCGAAGGCGTGGTAGATGGTGCCGTTGGGCATGTCCGCCGCGGCGGCCAGGCCGCGCACCGTGACACCGCCGGCGCCCAGCTCGGCGGCGAGGCGTTCGGCGGTGTCGAGCAGGTGGTCCAGGTCGTGGACGCGGCGGCGGGGCACCCGCCAGTTATATCAGAGCAACCGCTCCAATAACTCAGCCGTGGGTGACGTCGAGCGGTTCGGCGTCGCGCGGCACGACGATCAGCGTCACGACGGCCAGGATCCCGGCCAGGGCGGCCAGCACCGCGAGCGCGGGCCGGAGCCCGCCCGCCGCCGCGCCGATGCCGGCGATCAGCAGGGGGCAGAAGAACTCGCCGATGAACAGGGCACCGGTCCACAGCCCGGTGCCCCGGCCGCGCTGCTCGAAGCTCAGCCGGTTGATCGCCCAGGTGAGCAGCGTGGGCAGCAGCAGGCCGGTGCCGGCCCCGGTGAGCACCGCGCCCAGCGTGATCAGGGCGACCGAACCGGTGGCCGCGACGACCAGCAGCCCGGCGGCGGAGACGGCGAAAGCGACCGGCAGCAGCCGCCGCGGGCTCTGCCCGGACAGCCGGGCGAAGGCCAGCGATCCGGCCGCGGTCGCCACGGACATCAGCGCGCTGAGCGCCCCGATGGTGGCGGTGGAAGCGACGCCGGCCTCGTCGAGCACGAAGGACAGTTGCACAATCAGGGCGTAGAAGGTGATCCCGCCGACCAGCGTGACCAGGCACGGCACCAGCAGCTCGCGCCACGGCACGCCGGGCAGCCGCCGGCCTGGGGTGGCCGCGCCCGCCGGCGCGCGCTCGGGCTGCCACAGCAGCCGGGCCATCGGGTACGCGAGCAGCACGGCGACCAGGTACAGCCAGAACGGGGTACGCCAGCCCGCCGTCCCGAGCGCACCGCCGACGCCCAGGAACACCGCAGCGGACACCGACGCCGTCAGGGTCTGCAGGCCGAGGTAGCGGCTGCGGCGTGAGCCGGACCAGTAATCGGCGATCAGGGTGGTGCAGCATGTCATGATCGCCGCTTCGCACAGTCCGACGAGGACCCGGCTGCCGATGATCGCACCCAGCGAATCCAGGTACAGCGGGGCCGTCCCGAAGACCGAGTAGAGGACCATCGCGACGATGAGCAGCCGCTTGCGGTCGACGGCGTCGGCCACGAATCCGGCGAACGGCGCGGCGAGACCGATGAACAGCGCCGGCACGGTCAGTACGACCGGCACGAGCACCTCGGAGCCCGCGACCCCGGCGAAGTGGTCGGTCATCTGCGGCAGCACGGGCGCGATGAGCACGGCACCCAGCACCGACAGGCAGCTGCCCGCGAGCAGCAGGGCGAGCTGGGCCGGACCGGCCCGGCGGGGGCCGGCCTGCGAGGTGCCCGCCCCCGTCGGTGCGGGCAGGATGGTCTCGGACATGCGGATGCCTCTCCCTGTGACGACGACGGCGGATGTGCCGCGGGTCACATCCAGTGCGCTGACTATGGGCGGGCAGCCGTCACCGGGGGAAGAGCGAACCGTGGATGGCGACCATCAGTCCCGTGGATGGTCCGGAGCTCCGGCCGCGAGCAGCCGGCCCGCCTCGGCGAGCACGTCGCGCAGCCAGGCGTGGGCCGGGTCGGCGCGGTACATCGGGTGCCACCAGAACGCCTCGGCCAGCGGCACCACCTCGAACGGGCAGGGCAGGACGCGGACGGCGGCGAGCCCGGCCATGCGCCGGGCCAGGTGCTCCTGCAGCAGCGCGACCCGGTCGGTGCCGGCGACCAGGAACGGCATCGGCAGGAAGCCGTCGACGACGACCGCCACCCGCGGCTCGACGCCGATCATGCGGAGCTGCTGGGCCGCGGGCGCGAACGCGGTCGGCAGGTTGTAGAGCACCACCCAGGGCAGCTCGCCGAGCTGGGCCAGGGTCAGCCCGGCACCGACAGTGTCGTTGTCCCGGGCCACGATGCAGACCCAGCGGTCCTCGTACAGGTCGGTGCACGGGGTGTCGGCCAGGAAGCCGTGCGGCAGGACGATGCCGTCCACCGCGCGCAGGGTGTCGACCGCGTGGTCCACCGCGTACGGGGAGGTCTGCTGCAACCGCAGGCGGACGCCGGGCGCCCGCTCGGCCAGCAGCCGGGTCACGATCGGGCCCAGCACGGCCGCGGCGTAGTCCGAGGTGACCACGGTGAACTCGCGCTCGACGACGGAGGGGTCGAACTCGGCGCTGACGTCGAAGACCCGCCGGACGCCCGCCAGCGCCGGGGCGGTACGGGAGACGAGCTGGGTGGCCAGCGGGGTGAGCTCGTACCGGTTGCCGACCCGGTGCAGCAGGTCGTCGCCGAAGTGCCGGCGCAGGCGGCCCAGGGCGGCACTGACCGCGGGCTGGCTCGAGCCCAGATGCTCGGCCGCCCGGGTCACGTTCCGCTCGCGCAGCAGCACGTCCAGCGTGACCAGCAGGTTCAGGTCCAGATTGACCAGCACACGGTCGACCGCCATCGGGTCACCATAAACGCGGTGGATGGCGGGCATCAACGAATCGGTCTTCCTGATATCTCGGCCGCCCGCGACAGTGGTGTGAGTCACAAGCCGCGAGACCCGGGAGAAACCGCCATGGCCGCAGTCCGCACCGTGCTCGTCGTAGGCGGCGGTGCCGCCGGTACGGCGATCGCCATCCTGCTCGCCGAGGGCGGGGTCTCGGTCGACCTCATCGACGCCAAGCCGGCCCCCGACACCGCCGGCTCCGGCATCACGTTGCAGGGCAACGCCTTGCGGGTGCTGCGCCGGCTCGGTGTCTGGGCGGACGTGTCGGCCCACGGCTACTCGTTCGACACTCTCGGGCTGCGCGCCCCGGACCCGCACGGCTCGCTCGTCGCCGAGCTGGACGACATCCGTACCGGTGGCCCCGACCTGCCCGCCACCACCGGCATGTACCGGCCGGAGCTGGCCCGGATCCTGCTCGGCCGGGCGGCGGCGGTGGGCGCCAAGATCCGGTTCGGGGCCACCTGCACGACGTTCACCCAGGACGCGGACGGCGTCGAGGTGACCTTCGCCGACGGCGGCACCGCCCGCTACGACCTGGTCGTGGGGGCCGACGGGATCCGCTCGCAGACGCGCCGGATGCTCGGCATCGACCTGACGACCACCCCCACGGGTATGGGCATCTGGCGGGCGTTCACCCCGCGGCCGGCGAGCGTGACGCGCACCGACCTCTACTACGGCGGCCCCTGCTACATCGCCGGCTACTGCCCCACCGGACCGGCTTCGCTGTACGCGTACCTGGTCGAGGACGCCCGCGATCGCAGTGAGCTCAGCCCGCCGGAGTCGCTGGCGGTGATGCGGGAGCTGTCGCAGGCCTACCACGGGCCGTGGGACGAGATCCGGGAACAGCTCACCGACCCCGCCACCGTCAACTACACGTGGTTCTCCAGCCACGTGCTGAGCGCGCCGTGGCACCGCGGCCGGGTGGTGCTCATCGGCGACGCCGCCCACGCCTGCCCGCCGACCCTGGCCCAGGGCGCCGCCCAGGCCCTCGAGGACGCCGAGGTCCTCGCGGGGCTGCTGCTGGCCGCCGACGCCCCGACCGACGCGATGTGGCAGGCCTTCACCGACCGGCGGGTACCGCGCGCCACCGCCGTCGTCGACGCCTCGCTGCAGCTGAGCCGGTGGCTGCTGGGCCGGGAGCGCGGCGACGTCCCCGGCCTGATGGCCCGCATCTCCCACCTCGTCAGCGCACCGGCGTGAGCCCGAAGGAGCCTGCCATGGACGAACGACTCATCACCCACCTGCGGCACGTCGACCTGGCCGTGCCCGACTACGACCGCCAGCTCGGCTTCTACACCGGCACGTGGGGCCTGAGCCCGCAGACCACCGACGACGGCATCGCGTTCCTGGCCGCCGAGGGCTCCCCCGAGCAGTACTCGGTGCGGCTGCGCCGGGCGGCCGAGAAGCGCCTCGACCTGATCGCCTTCGGCGCCGCCTCGGACGCCGACGTCGACGCCCTCGCCGAACGGCTGGGCCGGGCCGGGGTGACCCTCGTGCACGAGCCGGACAAGCTGCGCACGCCCGGCGGCGGCTACGGCTTCCGCTTCTTCGATGTGGACGGCCGTACGGTCGAGGTGTCCTGCGACGTCGAGGTCCGCCGGCACCGCCGGGTCGAGGCCGGTGAGTCCATCCCGGTCAAGCTGTCGCACGTGGTGATCAACTCACCCGACCCGGAGGCGACCGTCGCGTTCTACCAGCGGCACCTGGGCTTCGCGCTCTCCGACACCCTGCACTCCCCGCACCTGGGCGAGGTCATGTGGTTCCTGCGCACCAACCGCTACCACCACAGCCTGGCCGTCGCGCGCGGACCGCACACGTCGCTGCACCACGCGTCGTTCGAGCTGCGCGGGATCGACGAGTACATGCGCGGCACCGGCCGGCTGCTGCGCGCCGGGGTGGAGAAGGTCTGGGGCCCGGGCCGGCACATGGCCGGCAACAACACCTTCAGCTACTTCCTCGACCCGCACGGCAACACCGTCGAGTACACCACCGAGCTGGAACAACTCGACGAGGACACCTGGCACCCGCACCTGTACGACTTCTCCGACCCGATGGTCAGCGACCAGTGGGGCACGGCCAACCCGATGAGCGAGTTCGTCGCCCGGCAGTCGTTCAACGACCCCGACCGCGGCGTCTTCGTCGCTCCCCCGGTCTGATGCGGATCGCGACCTTCCGGTACGCCGGTGAGCAGCGCACCGGCGTCGTGGCCGGCGAACGGGTCCACCCGTTCGCCCCGGCGCTGTCCATGCGGGACGTCGTCGGGCAGGGGCTGGAGGCGGCTCTCGCCCTCGGCCACGAAGCGGCCGGCACCTCGGCCGGCATCCCGCTCGACCAGGTACGGCTGCTGGCGCCCCTGACCCCGGCCAGCCTGCGCGACTTCGTCGGCTTCGAGGAACACGTCGAGGGCGTACGGCGCAGCGTGGACGGCGCCGGCGGGGTCCCCGAGGCCTGGTACGACGCCCCGGCCTTCTACTTCACCAACCCGCACACGATCATCGGCCCCGGCGACGACGTGCCGTTCCCGGCCGCCTCGACGGCCCGCGACTTCGAGCTGGAGGTGGCGGTCGTGCTGGGCCGCGGCGGCACGGACCTGACCGTCGAGCAGGCGGCCGGCACCGTCTTCGGCTACACCGTCTTCAACGACTGGTCGGCCCGCGACCTGCAGAGCCGCGAGATGCGGGTCAACCTGGGACCGGCCAAGGGCAAGGACTTCGCCGGCGCCCTGGGCCCGTGGATCGTCACCGCGGACGAGCTGGCACCGTACCGGGACAGCCAGGGCTTCCTCGAACTGTGGTGCACCGCCACGGTCAACGGCGTCCAGGTGGGCCGCGATCTGCTGGCCAACATGGGCTGGACGTTCGAGACGATGATCGCCTACGCCTCCCGTGACAGCCGGGTGGTGGCCGGCGACGTGCTCGGCTCCGGCACCGTGGGCAACGGCGGCTGCCTGGCCGAGCTATGGGGCCGCCGCGGGGACCGGACACCACCACCGCTGCGCGACGGTGACGTGGTGACGCTGACCGTGGACCGCATCGGCAGCCTGGTCAACCGGGTCGCCACCGGGCGCCGGGCCGCCGCGCTGCCGGCCGTACGCCGCCGCGACCCGGCCCGGGCCCGCCTGTCCGGCACGCTTGCCGACCTGTCCCCCGACTTCTGAAGGATCCGCGATGTTCGAATACTTCCCGGGCAACTACGTCTGGAACCTCGGCGTGGTCGCCACGCTGAACAGCGGCGGGCTCATCGACGAGGTGGACCGCGCCTGCCGGCCGATCCGGGACGCCGCCACCCGGGGCTCCGACGTGGGCACCGAGGACTTCATGGCGGCCTGGACCGCTGTCGTGGACGACCTGCAGGCGCAGGCGATCGACGACGAGAAGGCCGGGCACCGGCGCGCGGCCGGGCAGAAGTACCACCGGGCGACCAACTATCTGGTGCAGGCCGAGCGGATGCAGAACGCCCGCTCGCCGCACCGCCGGGCGGTCTATCAGCGCTGTCTCGACCTCATGCAGAAGACCTTCGACCTGCTGGACCCGGCGACCACGCGGGTCGCCGTACCGTTCGAGGGCACCCACCTGCCGGCGTACTTCACCTCGGCCGGCGCCGGCGCGCCCTGCGTGATCATGTGGAACGGGCTGGACTCCACCAAGGAGCACATGTACGTCTCCGGCTTTCCCCGGGAGCTGGCCGCCCGCGGCATCTCCACGCTGATGGTCGACTGCCCGGGCAGCGGCGAGGCCCTGCGCTTCGGTGGCCTGACCGCCCGGGTCGAGAGCGAGGACTGGGCCGCCGCCTGCGTCGACCATCTCCTGGCCGCCGGTGCGGTGGACCCGGCCCGGATCGGGCTGGTCGGCTGGTCACTGGGCGGCTACTTCGCCCCGCGGGCCGCCGCCTTCGAGAAGCGCCTGGCGCTGTGCGTGGCCTGGGGGGCCAACCACAACTGGGGCGCGGTGCAGAAGCGGCGCCTGGACCGCGAGGGTGAGAACCCGGTCCCGCACTACTGGGACCACGTCCTCTGGGTGTGGGGCGAGACCGACGTACGGACGTTCATCAAGAAGGCCGAGGCCGTACACCTCGACGGGGTGGTCGAGCGGATCACCGTGCCGTTCCTGATCGCGCACGGGGAGAACGACCGGCAGATCCCCCTCGCATACGCCCACCGGTCGTACGAGCAGGCCGTCAACAGTCCCCGCCGGGAGCTGCGCGTCTTCACGCCCGCCGAGGGCGGCGCCGAGCACATCGGCCTGGACCACCTGCCGCACGTCAGCGTGTTCATCGCCGACTGGATCGCCGGGGAGTTCGCATGATCGACCGGGCCGATCCGGAGGGGGCCATCGCCGCGGCGGCCAAGCGCTGCTCCAACTGGGGCCGCTGGGGTGCCGACGACGTGCGCGGCACCATGAACTTCCTGACCGACGCCAAGCGGGCCGCGGCGGCGGCGCTGATCCGGCGCGGGCGCTCGTTCTCGCTGTCGCAACGCTTCGAGATGGACGGCCCGCAGAAGGGCTGGCGGCGCCGGACCAACCCGGTGCACACCATGCTGGACACCGGCACCGACGCGGCCGCCGGCATCCAGGGCTTCCCGCACGGGCTCGGCGGCGCCGACGACGTCATCGCCATGCCGCTGCAGTGCTCGACCCAGTGGGACGGGCTCGGGCACATCTTCGACCACGGGGTGGCCTGGAACGGCCGGCCCGCCGGCGAGGTGGTGACCAGCCTGGGCGACGCCGTCACCGGCATCGAGACGGTCGCCGACGTCATCGCCGGGCGCGCGGTACTGCTGGACGTGGGCCGCGCGATCGGCACCGGCGGCGAACTGCCCGACGGCTTCGCCATCACCCGGGAACACCTGACCACGACCATGGCCCTGCAGGGCCCGTCGGCGGCGGTCGGCCGTGGGGACATCGTGCTGGTGCGGACCGGCCGGCTGGCCCGGGCCCGCCGCGAGGGCTGGGGCGACTACGCCGGCGGCCCGTCCCCGGGCCTGTCGTTCACGACCGCGGACTGGCTGCACGGCACGGAGATCGCGGCGGTCGCGACCGACACGTGGGGTTTCGAGGTACGCCCGAACGAGTTCGACGACGCGTTCCAGCCCCTGCACCAGGTGGCGATCCCGCACATCGGCCTGTTCCTGGGCGAGATGTGGGACCTGGACGAGCTGGCGGCGGACTGCGCCACGGACGGCGTCTACGACTGCTGGCTGACCGCCGCACCCCTACCGGTGACCGGCGCGGTGGGCGCCCCGGTCAACCCGGTAGCGGTGAAGTAGGCGCCGGTCAGCCGAACCAGGTCATGGCCTGGCCGTGGGAGCGGGTCCAGGCGAGCGGCTTGCCGTCGAGGGACAGCAGGTTGTGGAGCGCGTCGTCCGGCGGGGCCGGCAGCCCGTCGTGGGCCAGGACGTCCGCGGCCTCGTTGGCCACCCAGTGCCCGGGCAGGGCGGTCACCAGCTCGGCGAACGCCCGCCGGCGCGGCTCCGGCACCTGGTAGAGCACCGAGGTGTGCAGCACCACGAGCGTCGCGCCGGCCGGGGCCCGGGCGACCAGGGCCGGCAGGTCGTCGACCAGGTCGCCGCGGACCAGCAGCGGCGGGTCGGCGGCGGCGACAGCGGCGGCCGCACGCAGCCGGGAGCGGCGGTGCTCGTGCTCCGGCCAGATCAGGGCATCGAGCCAGGCGACGTCCGCCGGATCGGTGACGTCCAGCGGGTTCAGGTCCAGGCCCGCACGCCACACCACCTGCGGGAGCGTGTCCGGCGGGACCAGGCCGGTCGCGGCGCACTCGAGGAGCGGCGTTCCGGCGCCGACGGTGTGGTCGCCGTAGCGGTAGGCGTACCGGTCGGGATAGAGGCACAGCCCGGCCGAAGCACCGACCTCGACCAGCGCCAGCGGCTGCGGCAGGGCCGCCAGGACCGGCAGCAGGACGGCGCACCGGCCGGGCTCGTTGGTCTGGGTGGCGCGGGTCCGCATCCGCGGCTCGATCGCCGCCCAGTTCGCCCGCGCCCAGGCCCGGAACTCGTCCGGCTCCCGCACCGGCCCGCCGAGCGAGCGCACCACCCCGAACAGCAGGTTCGGCTGCTGTTTCTCCGGTGGCAGCGTGCCGATGAGGGCCAGCAGCCCGGCGTCGGCGGCGACCGCGTACGAGAGGCGTTCGTAGGTGGGCGAGATCCCGCGGGCCTCGCGGGCGGCGAACTCGGCGTACCTGTCGGCGATGGTCATGCTGTCATGTCTACCGCTGCTGGACGTCAGTCAGAACAGGCTTGATGTCGAGGACCGGCGTCCCGTCGAGAGCCTCGAGGGCGGCGACCGTGACCATCCCCGCCGTGACCTCGGTAACGGTCACCTCGTGCAGACCGATCGGGTTCGGCCGGTCCTGTGACCGGGTGCTGAACACGCCCGTCTCCGCACGCCCGGGATCGTCGCGGGGGCGCACCCGCAGCGTCGCGCGGTCCGCCCGGTCCAGCCAGGTCAGCACGACGATCCGGTGGCCGGCGCGCAGGTCCGCGGCGGCCGGGGCGGCTTCGGGAGTCAGCACGATCCGTGCTTGCGGCGCACCCTCGTCGGGCTGGCGCGGCGCCTCGCGCGGGTCGGTCAGCGGGGACCGCACCACCCCGATCGGCACGACGACGATGTCCGGCATCCCTGCCCCCGTTCCGCGGCGCGATGCGCGCCGTTGCTGTCAGTGTTTCGTTCGTCCGTCTCAGGAAAGCGCGACGTGGACGCCTCTGGCGAACACCGCGCGGATGCGGTGCAGCGCCGCGAGGTCGGCCAGGGGGTCGCCGTCCACCGCGACGATGTCGGCGTCGAAGCCGGGTGCCAGCCGGCCCTTGGTGGCGGCCAGGCCGCACGCTGCCGCGGCCGTCGAGGTGGCCAGGCGCAGCGCCGCCACGGGCGTCACGCCGATCCGGGCGGTCTGGTGCAGGGCGTACCGGAGCACGTCGTGCGGCTTGGGTGGCCCGATACCCGCATCGGTGCCGACCAGCAGCTGGGCACCGGCCTCGTACAGGGCACGGGTGTTGGCGATGATGCGGGGCATCCGCATCGCCACCGCCGGTGGCGGGGTGACGCCGGGGACCGGGACGACGCCGGCGGTGATGCCCACGGCCACCCGGCTGTCCACGATGCGATCGAGGAGGTCGCCGGGATCGTCGACTCCGTCGGCGCTCCAGAACGAGACGTGTTCCATGCCGTCCACCCCGGCGTCGAGAGCGCCGCGGATCGCCGAGGTGCCGTGGGCGTGCGCGGTGACCGGAAGGCCGAGCCGGTGCGCCTCGTCGACCACGACCCGCAGCAGATCCGGGGTGAACTGGGCGTCCTCCTGGCGGGTGCCCGGGGTCATGGTCCCGCCGCTGGCCATCACTTTGACGACGTCGACGCCGCGGTCCGCGCGCTCGCGCACCGCGGCGCGCAACGCCTCGGGCGCCGGCTCGGTCCCGCCACCGAGAAAATGGCAATGTCCCGCCGGGGTGGTGATCGGTGGCCCGGCCGCGACGATCGCAGGCAGATCGTCGGCGCCGCGCAGAGCCAGCGACAGATAGTCGCGGTCGCCGAGGTCGCGGACTGTGGTGACACCCCCGCGCAGAGCGGCGCGCCCGGCGGTCACCATGGCCGCGAGGGCCGCGCGGTCGTCCCGCTCGGCCAGCGCCGTCACCGGATCGGCGCTGCCGTCGAACGCGAGATGGACATGGACGTCGATCAGGCCCGGCAGCAACGTCACGCCGCCCAGGTCGACAACCTCAGCACCGGGCGGCGGCGGGATCGCCCGTTCGACCGCGACGATGGTGGGGCCCTCCAGGATCACCACCGGATCGCTGAGCGGGGTTTCGGAGATCCCGTCGAACAGCGCGCCGGCTCGGAGCGCCACCAGTCGTGGCCGGTCGCTCACGCGCACGCTCGCCATGAACGGACGATACGCCGGACAGGAAGCGGCCGACGCGGCCGTCAGCCCTGTTTCCTGCTGAGTGCCGAACGGCCCCGGATGCCTGCCCGGCACCGGGCCTCTGAAGGTCTCCAAAAACCTCCTCAGCGTGGGCCCCGACTACGCGATCGTGACCAGCTCTCCCGGCATGGCCGACGTGACCGGCGCCCGTGTCCTGACAGAGATCGGCGACGACCGCACCCGGTTCGCCGACTCCCGCGCGCCCTGCCGAGCAGCACTACCAACGTCGACGCGACCACGGCGACCGGCATCCCGCGGCGCTGCGCGACCTTTCCCATCGGCTCCTCGGCTGCCTGCAGCACTGCCTGGCAACCGTCCAGCGGTACGACCCCGCCAAGGCCTTCGCAGCCCGGCAAGACACCGCCGCCGCGGGAATCACGACCGGCTCTGTTCCTTTTGCCAGGCGCCGCACTCTTCAAAGATCTTGGCCAGCCCGCCATGTTCTGTTCGTCGCTGCAGGTACTCGTCAAGCAGTCGAAACAGCGCTCCGACGGCTACCCGGTTGAGCTCCGCCTCCGCCTCAAGTTGCTCGCGTTGCGGTGGCCCATCCGGGAACGCCTGGTGCAGCACCAGCGCCTCCCAGATCAGGTTGTCGCCGCGCCCGCAGCGGGCCACCAGCCATTCCCGGAAGCCCGCGAGCAGCTGCCAGTCGTTGCCGGCCTCGCAGCCTCGGATGAAGACGGTGAAGGTCGATGTCGGCGACGAAGCCCTCGCTGAAAGAGAAATCTTCGTTGGCGTCGACACCGACCGGGCCGGCGAGGCCACCGGCTGGCCAACCGCATCCGCGTCTTGCCGACTGCTGTCGATCGCGGTCAAGAACGCGCCGCGCATGGGCGAACGCCTCGTCGAGCGGATCATGACCGCGTTGGACGAGCAGCTCGAACGCGCGTTCTTCCTCGCCGCGTTCGCTGCCCTGGCCGACCCCATCAGCCGGACCCACTCCGACCGCGAACGCGCCCAGACAAACGCCACAACGCCGCCTGATCTTCCTCGCGAGACGCCCTACCAGTCACGACCGGTCGCCGCCCTACCATCAGCGGCATGATGGAACTGGACCTCGACGACTTCACCACCGCAGTGGCCACCCGGGGCCTGCAGTGGCAAGCAGCGGGAGTCCAGTGGCAGCTGCACCACGGACCCACCCGCTCCAAATCTTCCGCCTGGGTCGACTGCACCACCGCCCGCCATCTGGCCCGGTTGATCGTTTGGACCAGCGGCGAAGCCGACCTGGAGGTGGGCGACATCTCGACCGGAGCCGTCACCATCACTCACTACCAGATGAGCGACGCCGCTGAGCTGGATGTCTGCCTCGAAGACCTCACCAACCAGATCAACGCCCGGGGTTGACGAAGCCCCTAGGGACACCCGCCGGTCAGGAGCTCTGACTGATCGCGACGGCGATGAGCGCGATCAGGACCAGCGGGATCGCCAGCCCGATGACGGCCATCGGCCGCTGCAGCAGCCGGGGGCCGGGGTTCATCGGCGGCCGGCTCGGCCCGTACGGGTTGGGCTGCGGCGCGGCGAGGTGGGCCACCTGACCCCGCTTGACCAGGTTGATCAGCACCGTGATCGGCGTGATGATCAGCGACGCCCAGCCGTACCAGCCCTGGACCAGGGTGCGGGCGGTCATCGCCCGGAACGTGGCCATCCCGCAGTCGCGGCAGAACGGGCCCGGCTGGCTCAGGAACCGCATCACGATGACGAAGCCCTGGTGACCCCGGAAGGTCACCGGCGCGGCCGGCACACTGCCACACATCCGGCAGGCGACGACCAGGTACTGGCCCTGGCCGGGGACGGCTCCGCCCGGGACGGCGGTGGACTGCTGCTGGGGATAGGACACGACTCTCCTCGGACCTGGAACGACGGCGGGGCCGCGTCAGGTTACTGAGAGTTCGCCGGGTCCGCTGCCCCGGATGCCCGCTACTCGAGGATGAAGGTGGCGTCCGCGCGGTCGGTGGCGGTCGAGACGGCCTGGACGTAGATCAGGTTGTCGTAGTGGCGCAGGTACCGGCCGGGGTAGTTGACCGACTCGAACGACACCGTTCCGCTGCCGGTGAGGCCCGGTCGCCGGGTGAAGCTGGCGTCGGCGCGGAAGGCCGCTGTGCCGTCGTCGCGGCGTACCCAGCCCTCGAAGTTGCTGTGCCGCAGGTAGTAGCCCGGGAAGTTGGTGGACTCCAGGGACACCGTCCCTCCGCCGGCCAGGCCCGGGACCAGGCGGAACTGGGAGTCCGCGAGTGGCTTGACCGCGGCCTCCGTACGCGCCCGGTACTCCCAGTGGCGGACGAAGCGGTCCGGGTAGTTGGCCGACTTCAGGCGTACCGGGGTGGCGCCGTCCGGCACCGGGATGCCGAAGTCGGGCGTGCCGTCGGCGTTCCAGTAGAGCTTCTGCACCCGGGTACGCCGGTTCGGGTCCTTGAGCGGGTCACCGTTGATCGTCGCGTAGTTGCGGTCGTGGTAGACGAGGATGTCGCTCTGGCCGTCCTCCGAGGTGGTGAACGAGTTGTGGCCGGGGCCGTACTGGCCGGTGCCGGCGTTGCTGACGAAGACCGGGTCGGGGGTCTTGGTCCACGAGGACGCGCTGAGCAGGTTGCCGGTGGCCGAGGCGGTCAGCAGCCCCAGGCAGTAGTTGGCGTCGGTCGCGCTGGCCGAGTAGGTCAGGAACACCCGGCCGTTGCGCTGGATCACCGCGGGTCCCTCGTTCACTTCGACCCCGCCCCGGCGTTCCCAGGCCAGCGTCGGCACCGCGATCCGCGTCGGGGTGCCGGTGATGGTCCACGGGTTGCTCATCCGGGCGATGTAGAGGTTCGAGTTGGTGTCGATGCCTGGCTCGGCCTGCGCCCAGACCAGATACCGCACGCCGTTGGTGACGAAGGTCGAGGCGTCCAGGGCGAAGGTCTCCCAGGACGTACGGATCTGGCCCTTCTCGGCCCAGGAGGCGGTGAGCGGGTTGGCGCCGGTGCCTTCCAGCACGTACATCCGGATGGCCCAGACGTCGTTGGTCGCGCCGGCGGCGAAGTAGACGTACCACTTGCCGTCGATGAAGTGGATCTCCGGGGCCCAGATGTGCGCGCCCATGATGCCGCTGGTGTGCCGGCGCCAGATCACCGTCTCCGGGGCGGTGGACAGGCCCTGGATGGTGGTGGCGCGGCGCAGCACGATGCGGTCGTACTCGGGGACCGTCGCGGTGAAGTAGTAGTAGCCGTCGGTGTGCTTGACGATGTGGGCGTCCGCCCGCTGGTTGACCAGCGGATTGGTGTACTGCACCGCGGGTGAGGCAGCCGCGGGCGGGGCGCCCGTCACCGTCGCGGCGAGGAGGCCGAGGATCGCTGCGGCGGCGATCAGGGCGGGGCGCCACCGGCCGTGCCGGGCGGGGAGAGTCGCGGGGACGGTCATGCGGGGGCGCCCTTCGTCGATATGTTTCACCCGAGTTACCCACGAGTGTTAACGGTAACAACGATCGGGTCAAGAGCCGATCGCGGCGACGAGGGTCGCCGCGGCCGTCGAGATCGGACGGTCGCTCACCTGACCGTCGCCCACCTCGATGACCCGCCACACCCCGTCGGCGCGCCGGGCCAGGTCCACCGTCACGAACGGCAGCCCCAGTCCCGCGATGACCGGGGTGACCGCGGCCAGGTCGAGCCCGGCCGGCGGCAGCTCGTCCGGGCTGTCCGGATGGGCGCCGACCAGCCGGCACTCCCCGCGCACCCACCAGGTACGGACCTCCGCCCCGGTGAACTCCTCGAACCGGCGCAGCACGAACCCGCCGGTGAACTCGTCACCGCGCAGCTCCCGCAACCGGCTCGCCACCCGCCAGGCCGCCGCGGCGTCACCGAGCTCCGGGACGTAGACCGCCTCGTCCCAGTAGTGCTTCATCGACTTCGTCCAGTCCCGCAGCACCGCCGGTCCGGCACCGAGCGCGGCGCGGGCCGCGTCGAAGGCGGCACGATCCGCGCCGGTCGTCCACGTCGTGTCCGGGGTGAACCCGGCCAGCGGTCCGGCCCAGCCCGGCAGCTCGTGGGCGCGGCGGTACTGCTCCGGCTCGGTCCGCAGGGTCACACCACGGGCGGCCAGGGCTTCGGCCATCGCCGCGTACCGGTCGGCCCCCAGCATCCAGCCCCGGTAGACGGCCCCGTCGCCGGCGGGCACCCGGGCCACCGCGGCGTCGGCCGCGCCCGCGGCCAGCCCGTCGTGATCGACCAGCGCGACCGTCCACCCGGCCTCGCGGGCAGCCGCGGCCTCGGGCGCGAAATGCTCGTCGGGCCGGCGCGGCCGCAGCACATCAGCGGGAATCAGCATCATCACCGCACCATGGTGACCGGTGCCGTCTCCGGCTCCCCCTTCCGGGTGGAGTACGCCGCCGGGGCAGTCATGTTGGCGACCGACGACGCGCATCGGGGCTCCCCCGGGTCATGGTGAACCAGGAGCCGGGCCACCGGTGGGATGAGGTGCTGTGATGGCTGTGCAACTGGGCGAGGTCACGTTCCACATCGGCCCGCCGGTGCTGGGCGCACCGGACGATCTGCAGGCCGTCATCCTGGACTTCCTGGGCGCCGCCACCACGTCGTTGCGCATCGCGGTGCAGGAGATCGACTCGGAGCCGATCGCCCGGGCGGTCCTCGACGCCAAGGCCCGCGGCGTCCGCGTGCAGATCATCCTCGAGGCGAGCTACCTGCACGAGGACCGCGCCCCGGCGGACCCGTGGGCGGTCGCCGGGGACAACGAGGGCAACCGGGTCATCCACGCCGCGTTCCTGCGGGCCGGGGTCGACGTGATCACCGACCTCAACCCCGCGATCTTCCACCAGAAGTTCGTGGTGCGCGACCACGGCAGGCCCGGCGCGGCGGTGCTGACCGGCTCGGCCAACTTCACCCGTACCGACACCGGCACCAACCTCGACACCGGCGCCGGACGGTCGGGCAACAACCTCAACCATCTCGTCGTGCTCGGCGGCAAGCAGGCGACCGACCAGTACCGCAGCGAGTTCGACCGGATGCGCAGCGGCACGTTCGGCGAGCTGCACGAGCGCCACGAGGCGCGGCCCGAGGAGTTCCGGCTGGGCGGCATCCGGGTCAAGCCGCTGTTCGCGCCGCGGCACGGGCCGGAGATGGAGATCATGAAGCAGATGCTCAAGGCGCGCGACCGCATCGACTTCGCGATGTTCACCTTCGCCCGGTCGTCCGGCATCGACGACGCCATGGTCCGGCTGGTCGGTCCCGGCCTGCCGATCCGGGGCATCCTCGACCGCGGCCAGGGGGCCCAGCGCTGGGCCGCCACCCAGCCGCTCAAAGCGGCCGGGGTGCAGCTGTGGGAGAACAAGCCGGGCACCGGGCTGCGCAAGGTGCACCACAAGCTGATGGTCGTCGACGCCCGCCTGATCATCGTGGGCAGCTTCAACTACACCGGCCCGGCGACCACCCTCAACGACGAGAACATCGTCGTGCTGGGCGATCTGGAGGAGACCGACGCCGGCGCCGAGGCCGCCCAGCGACTGCTCGCCGGCGCGGCGCTGGCCGAGATCGACCGGATCATCGCCGACCTCGGCCGGCCGGTCTGAACCGGGACCGGCGTCAACCGGGTGGCTCGGCCCAGCGGCGTTCGATGGTCACCGTCGTGCCGGTCGCCGTCGAGGTGACCCGCACGTCGCCGTACGCGTTCATCAGCAGTGCCCCGCGGCCGCGGTCGCGGGCCGGCGGCCGTTCCCGCCAGCCGCCGAAGTCCTGCACGACCACCCGGACCAGCCCGTCCGCGACCTGCAGCCGCACCTCGACCTCGGGACGGCTGGGCCGCTGGGCGTGCTCGACGGCGTTGTTGACCGCCTCGGTCGCCGCCACCTGGAGATCGTCGAGCAGGTCCGGATCGATCCGGTCGCCCGACAGCGCCCCGCGCAGGTCCCGGCGCATCGCCGCGGCGGCCGCCGGTACCAGCGGATAGACCCAGGTGGCGTCGACCTCCGGCAGCTCGGCGACGGCGGCCGGCACCACCGGTCCCTGCCGGCGCACGGCGACGACCGCGACGTCGTCCCCCAACGGCTCCGCGAGATCGGCCAGGACCGCGTCGACGACCGTGGCCGCGGAGGCGCCGTTGGTGTACGAGTCCCCGGCCCGGTGCAGCAGGCGCCCCGGGCCCTCGGCGGTGACCAGCCCGTCGGTGAACAGCACCAGCTGGGCCCCGGGCGGCAGCGACTCCTCGTTCTGCTCGTAGGTCGGCACGGCAGCGCCCAGCGGCGGCCCGACCGTGCCGGTCAGCTGCCGGGTGTCCTCGCCCGGGGCGCTGCGCACCGGCGCGGGATGACCCGCGCTGCACCAGGAGAGCTCGCCGGTCGCCGGGATCAGCCGGGCCACGAGCAGAGACGCCGAGAACGGCCCGCCCAGGCGGGACAGCAGCGTCGCCACGCGGGTCAGGACGGGTGCGGGGGCCGGGTCCTCGACCGCGTACGCGCGGACCGCGTTGCGGACCTGCCCGCTGGTGACCGCCGCCCCCAGCCCGTGCCCGGCCACGTCGCCGATGCTGATCACCAGGTCGCCGCCGGGCAGCGCGACGACGTCGTACCAGTCGCCACCAGCCTCGCCGGTGGCCGGCCGGTACTGAGCCTGCAGGTCCCAGCCGTCCGGGCTGGGCAGACTCTCCGGCAGCAGGCTCTGTTGGAGGGTGAGGGTGAGCTGCCGCTCGTGTTCGAGTTGCCAGGTGCTCTGGGCCAGCGAGGCCAGCATGGTGGCCATCGAGTCGAGCAGGGCCCGGGCGTCGTCGGCCGGTGGGCCCGCCGCGCCGACCCGTACGGCGATGCTGCCGAGCCGGTCCCCGTCGGCGCCCCGCAGGATCGCGGTCAAGGAGCGGGTGTCGGCGATGGCGTCCCCGCTGCCCTCCGGCGGCGCGGTGAAGCGCAGCGGGGCGTGGTGCGCGTCGCCGTCCAGGACGGTCACCGCCCATACGCCGTCCAGCAACGCGCGGGCCTGCTCGGTGGCGGCCTGGAACGCCTCCTCCAGCGCCCGGCCTGAGGCGATCACCGCGGCGGTGTCGGCGAGGACCCGCAACTGCCGGGTGTGGGTGCCGCGCAGCCGGGCCAGCCGCAGGGTGCTGCGGACCCGGGCGACCAGCTCCGCGGCGGTGAACGGCTTCACCACATAGTCGTCCGCGCCGACCTGCAGACCCTCGACGCCGGCCTCCTGACCGGCGCGGGCGGACAGCATCACCACCGGCAGCGCCTCGGTGACCGGCTCCCGGCGCAGCGCCCGGACCAGGCCGAAGCCGTCCAGCCGGGGCATCATCACGTCGGTCAGCAGCAGGTCCGGCGGATTGCGGGCGATCGACTCCAGTGCGGCCTGCCCGTCCGCGACCGTGTCGACCTGCCAGCCCTGCGCGCCGAGCAGCCGTACGAGATAGGCACGCATGTCGCTGTTGTCGTCGGCCACCAGGATCCGGGCCGCGGGCTCCTCCTCCGCCGGGCCGGCGGGCGCGGTGGGCGGCGCCTCGGCGCCGGCGTCGTCGTCGAGCCAGCCGGTGACCTCGCGGACCGCCGCCTCGGCGGCGGGGAAAGCGGGCTGGTCCGGCGCGGCCGGGGACTCCGCGACCGGCTCGACCGCTGTCCACGGCAGGGTCACGGTGAAGGTGGTGCCCTCCCCCGGCGTGCTCTCGGCGCGCACGTCGCCGCCCTGCAACCGGCTCAGTTCGCGGACCATCGCCAGGCCGATGCCGGTGCCCTCGTGGCTGCGCGAGCGCACGCCCTGGACCCGGTGGAACCGGTCGAACAACCGGGGCAGCTGGGCGGCGTCGATGCCGATGCCGGTGTCCGTGACCCGCAGCCGGATCCGCTCGTCGTCCGCGGCCAGCGTCACCCGGATCTCGCCGACGAAGGTGAACTTGAGGGCGTTGGAGATCAGGTTGGTGACGATCTTCTCCCAGTTGCCCGGGTCGACGGCGACCGGCCGGGGCAGCGGCGGGCAGTCCACGATCAGGCGCAGCCCGGCGCGTTCCACGGCGGACCGGAAGACCCCGGCGAGCTCGGCGGTGTACGTGGCCAGGTCGAGCGAGCGGGGCGCGTGCCCGGCCCGGCCGGCCTCCAGGCTGGAGAACGTCAGCAGGTCGTTGACCAGGCCCAGCAGCCGGTTGGCGTTGCGCCAGGCGGTGTCCACCCGTTCGCGCTGCCCGGCCGGGAGCGGCTCGTCCCGGTCGGCCAGGGCGTCGGCGAGGGGGCCGAGCATCAGCGTCAGCGGGGTGCGGAACTCGTGGCTGACGTTGGTGAAGAAGCCGGTCTTGACCCGGTCGAGCTCGGCCAGGGCCTCGGCCCGTTCCCGTTCCTGCTGATAGGCCTGGGCGTTGCGGACCGCGACGGCGACCTGCTGGGCGAGCAGCTGCAGGAAGGAGCGGTAGGTCTCGTCCAGGCCGCGGCTGGGGCTGATGCCGGTGAGGACGACACCGACGGGCTGCTCACGGTCGGCCGACGGCAGGGGCTGCGCAACGGCGGCTCGGACCGGGTCACCCCACGGCCCACCGGTCACGGCGAGCCGCTTCACCACGTCGTCGGTCCGGGCGGTGCGGCCCGCGGCGGCGGCCCGCAGGCCCCAGGGATCGTCGCCTTCCGGGTACGCGGAATCGGCCGCCGTCTCCCCCAGGCTCACCGACGCGGGCAGCGCCGCCTGCACCGGACTGTCGTCGGCGTCGGCACCGACGCACGCCGCCAGCCGCAGCATCCCGCCGTCGCGCAGGTAGATAGCGGCGAACGGCACGTCCAGCGGCTGCTCGCCGATCACCGCCGACAGCCGGGCGCAGGTCTCGGCGACGTCCACGGGATCGGTGCCCGCCGGCAGCGACAGGTCCCGCAGCAGGCGCAGCCGCCGCTCCCCGACGATCTGGTCGGTGACCTCGCTGCAGACGGTGAGCACCCCCATGGTGGTGCCGTCGTCGTCGCGGGCCGGGGCGTGCGAGACGCTGAAGTACGCCTCCTCGCGGTAACCGGCCCGGTCCAGCACCAGCTGCAGGGCCGGCACCCAGCTGGCCACGCCGGTGGCCATCGCGTCGAGGATGAGCGGCTCGAGCACGTCCCAGCTGTCGGCCAGGGTGACCCGCACGTCACCGCCGAGCGCGGCGGGGTGCTGGTCGCCGATCAACGCCGAGTACGCGTCGTTGTAGAGCTGGGTGAACCGCGGCCCCCACAGCAGCAGCATGGGATAGCGCGAGGACAGCACGATGCGTACGGCGGCGCGCAGGCTCTGGGGCCACCCGCCGACCGGGCCGAGATCCGTGGCGGCCCAGTCCAGCTCGGCCATCAGCCGTCCGGCGGTGCTCCCGCCGGCGAACAGGTCGTCCGGCGACATCAGTACCGATCACCGGTCATGCGCGAGCCTCACCTCCGGCCGGCGCGGCCGACCCCGTTGACGTTGACCAGTGTCCTTTACCCCGTCGATCGACTTTCGCACACGCCCGGCCGGCCCGCGCCGGTGAGGTGGGCCGCGACGCCCGTATCACCCGCGCGGGGTTCCCGCCGGCGACGCTAGGTTCAGAGGATGAGAACCCTCGGGGAGGCGGCACTGCCGCGCAGCACACCGGCGGCCCAGGGCGTCGACGCGTCCGGGATCGACCGGTTCGTCACCGCGGTGGCCGCGCTGAGCGACGCGGAACTGCACAGCCTGATGGTGCTGCGGCACGGGCACGTGGTCGCGGAGCACTGGTGGGCGCCGTACGAGCCGGGAACGCCGCGGCTGGCGTACTCGGTGAGCAAGAGCTTCACGTCGACCGCGCTGGGCTTCGCGGTCGGCGAGGGCCGGGTCGACCTGGACGCGACCGTGCTGTCGTACTTCCCGGAGCTCGACGCGGAGGTCACCGACGAGCGCTCCCGCGCGATCCGGGTCCGGCACGTGGCCGCGATGGCCAGCGGGCACAACAGCGACGCCTTCGAGCGGGCCCGGACGGCCGGCGACGGCGACATGCTGCGCGGCTTCCTGCTCACCCCGCCGGAGCACGATCCGGGGACGGTGTTCGCGTACAACCAGCCGTGCACCCACGCGCTGTCGGCGATCGTCCAGCGGGTGAGCGGGGAGTCGCTGACGGCGTACCTGCGGCCCCGGCTGTTCGAGCCGCTGGGCATCACGCGGACGGGCTGGACGCGCGACCCGCAGGGACGCGAGATCGGCTTCTCGGGTCTGCACGTGCCGACCGAGGCGATCGCCAAGCTGGGCCAGCTGTACCTGCGCAACGGCGCCTGGGCGGACCGGCAGCTGCTGAGCCCGCAGTGGGTCGAGGAAGCGACCCGCGCGCACATCGCGACCGGCATCCCCGAGACGGACTGGGACCAGGGGTACGGCTTCCAGTTCTGGCGCAGCCGGCACGGCTACCGCGGCGACGGCGCGTACGGCCAGTTCATGCTGGTCCTGCCGGAGGCTGACGCGGTCGTGGCGATCACGTCGCAGAGCCTGGACGCCCCGGGCGTCCTGGAAGCCGTGTGGACGCACCTGCTGCCCGCGCTGACCGCCGACGCGCCGCCCGACCGGGTCTGGACGCCGGGGACCGTACCCCTGCCCGGTCCGGCGGCCGACGGGCCGCAGCCTGACCGCACGCCGCTGACCTTGCGACCGGGAACGGGCAACCAGCTCCCCGGCCTGCACACGGTCCGGCTGGTCACCGGACCCGACGAGATCCGGCTGCTGGAGGGCGACTCCGAACTGGCCGCCGCGCTGGGCGCGCCGGGCGCCTGGACCACCACGGGCCCGCTGGCCACCGCGTCCGCCTGGGCCGGCGGGCAGCTGCACGTCGATGTGGTCTTCGTCGAGACGCCGCACCGCCTGCACCTGCGGCTCGACCCCGGCGCCGGGACGTTCGAGGCCCGCTGGGCGACCTCGCCGCTCGGCGACCCACCGCTGTCCGAGCTACGCGTGCCCCGCTGACCGGCGGTCGGCCGCCTCCAGCCAGCCGCCGAGCGCGACGAAGTCGGCATCCGTCAGGCCGGTGCGCGGATCGACGCGGTGCAGCAGGGCCGGCCCGGGATGGCAGGCCGCCACCCAGCGGCGGTCCCGGTCGGTGACCTCGTCGTCGACCCAGACGAACGGCCGGCCGCCCGCCCACCGGACCAGCCCGGCGGTCTTCCAGTGCCGGCCGCCGACCGGATCGTCCTCTTCGTCGGGCCAGGTGACCACGGGCAGGCCGGGCAGCCCGAGCCGCGGCGCGATCACCTCGTTGGCGTGCTCACCCCACGTCGTGGCCCACACGAGCTCGCCGGGCAACGCGAGCAGCCTGGGCCCGTCCGCGGGGTCCAGGCGGTGCAGCAGCGGGTGAGCCCCGGGCTCGGGTGGGGCCGCCGGGTAGCGGTGGCCCGAGCCGCCGAACGGGATCAGCGGCCCGTCGACATCGAGAAAGACAATCGGACGGTCGGCAGCGGCAGGCATCGCCGGCATTGTAGGAACGCGACGTCTCATTGCCGCCAGACCCGGGCCGGATGCTCGCGCAGGGTGGACGGCATGACGAACGGACTTGACGGCAAGGTGGCGCTGGTGACCGGCGGCGGGCGGGGCATCGGCGCCGCGACGGCGGTACGGCTGGCCCGGGACGGCGCCGATGTCGCGCTGACCTATCTGCGGGACAAACAGCGGGCCGAGGAAGTGGCGCACGAGATCACGATGCTGGGGCGGCGGGCGATCGCCGTACCGGCCGACAGCGCCGACCCCGCGGCCGTGGTGGCCGCCGTCGACCGGGCCGCCGCAGAGCTCGGCCGGCTCGACATCCTGGTCAACAATGCCGGCGCCTTCCTGCTCGGGCCGGTGGAGCAGCTCGGCCCGGCCGAGTTCGACCAGAGCATCGCGGTCAACGTCCGGGCGCCGTTCGTCGCCGCGCAGGCGGCGCTGCGGCACCTGACCGGCGGCGGCCGGATCATCTCCATCGGCAGCAACGTGGCCGAGCGGGCCGTCTTCCCCGGCTTCACCCTGTACGCGCTGAGCAAGACCGCGCTGACCGGCCTGACCAGGGCCCTGGCCCGGGAACTGGGTCCGCGGGCGATCACCGTCAACCTGGTCAACCCGGGCCCGACGGACACGGACCTGAACCCGGCCGACGGCCCGAACGCGGACGCCGTCAACGCCATGACCGCGCTGGGCCACTACGCGGAACCGGCGGACGTGGCCGCGGCGGTGGCATTTCTGGCCGGCCCGGGCGGACGGTACGTCACCGGCGCGACCATCAACGTGGACGGCGGGTTCACCGTCTGAGCGCCTTGACAGCGCGGCACGTCCCGGGAAGGGTCGCGCCGTGCTGAAGGACGTGTGGCTCAACCGGCCCGACCAGTTCTCCCCCGGCGCGGAGCTGTTCCGCAGCGACCGCACCTTCCAGCTGACCGCCTACTCGGCCAGCCACAGCCAGCTGCTGCTGTCATCGCACGACGGCGCCGGAGACGAGGCAGGCGGGACCACGATCGAGGTGCTCTTCAAGCCGGTCGAGGCCGTCCGGATCCAGGAGTGCTATCGCGGGCTGGTCATCGCCTGCGCCACGGCCGCCGAGGCCGCCGCGATCGGCGCCGGCATCTCCGACTACGGCTTCCGGGCCACTGACGCGCGCACCTTCGTGCTGCGCAGCCAGGGCGTCGAGGGCTACGTCGTCTGTCCGGCCGTCGGGTGGCGCGAGGGCGTGCTGCCGCGCATGCAGCAGAGCCTGTTCCATCAGTTCTCGCCGTACGACACCGTCTGGCCGAGGGGGCCGCTGGGCGGGGTGGACGGCGGGCTCGGTGTCGCTTCGCCCGCGGAGGTCGCCCGGGCGGTTGTCGACGGCCTGCCCGACGGGGCCCGGCGCGACAACTACCGGACCGTCTACGTCCTCTGCGCCAAGGGTGACAGCCACGAACGGCTCCCGGTCGGGGTGTTCCTCGACGAGATGGACGGGGCCGAGGCGGCACGCCTGGTGCGGGCAACCGATCCGGGCTGCCGGCTCCTGGCCGTGCCTGTGGTCCTCTGACGCCGGGCGGCGATCCGGACGCACAGCGATGGTGATCAATGGCTACTCATCGTAGCCTCTCGATACCATCCTGTGACCGTGGAGGACGCCATGCACGTTCCCCTGATCGTTGCGCTGCTGCTGGCCGGACCGGTGATCCCGGCCCCGGCGGCTGCGCTCGTCCTGCCGGCACTGGCCGTCGGTGCCACCACTTCCAGCGCCGACACCGTCGGCAGTGGCAACACCTGCGCCGGGTTTCTCGACGAGCGCGCGCACCTCGGGCCGCAGCTCACCGTCCGCCGGGTCTTCACCTCGGCCGCCGCCCTGCCACCGGCCGACGCGCTCAGCTGCCAGCAGACCTACGGTGCGACGCTCTGGTACTCGTTCAAGACGACCTGCACGCCCGTCGCCGTCGCCGCCGGCGGCTGCGACGGGGAGATCCAGGCGATCGCCGCGGCGATGCCGGCCGGCAGCTACCTGACGTACTTCCACGAGCCGGAGGACGACATGACCGGCGTGGAGTTCGTGGCCGCGTTCACCCGGGTGTACCAGCAGAGCAAGGCGGTCAACGCGGCCGTCAACGTGGTGCCGGTGCACATGGCGTACCAGTGGCGGTCGGGCTCGGCGTTCGTGACGAACAACGGCACCGGCGGGGACCGGGAGGTGCGGGACTGGGTCGTGCCGGGCGCCTACGCCGACGCGTACGGGATCGATCTGTACTGGCAGGCCAGCACCCGCGGCAGCGAGCCGGACGACCCGGTCAGCGTCGGCAGCGACCCGCGGATGCTGCGCTGGTACGGCGCGTTCGGCACCCTCGGCCGCCCCCTGACGCTCACCGAATGGGGCATCGACGACGACCAGGGCGTCCGCGCGTCCCGGGGACCGGCGATCCGTGCCTCGCGCACCTGGCTGGCGTCGCACGGCTTCCAGGTCGTCTGTTACTGGCAGCACGACAACTGGTATCTGGGCACCTCGGTCGTGCCCGCCGGTGGTTACGCCGACCCGGACGGCGTCGCCGCGTACCAGGAGCTGGTGGCCGCGGCGACGCCGTGAGGTCAGCGGATCCGCACCTGCAGGGTCCGCACCGGGCTGGTGTTGCCGGCCCGGTCCGTCGCCCGGTACGACACCCGGTGCGCACCCTTGCCCCGCACCTTGACCGGCGCCTGGTAGGTCTGCCAGGCCCCGCGGTCCACCCGGTACGAGATCCGCTCCACGGCGGAGCCGCCGTCCTTGGCGCTCAGGGTGACCGTGACCGGTGACCGGCCGACCCGCACCGCCGCGCTGACCGTCGGCGCCTGGGGGTCGCGCCGCACGGTGAGCGTGCCCGGCACCGACACGTTGCCGAAGTGGTCGGTCGCCCGGTAGGTCACGGTGGTCACGCCGCCCGGCAGCGGCACCGGTCCGGTGTAGGTCTGCCACTTGCCGCCGGCAATCCGGTACTCGCGGGAGGCGATGCCGGACGGGTCGGTGGCGGTGACGACCAGGGCCACCGGGCCGGTGAACCAGCCGTGCCGGCCGGTCGGCTGCCGCGGGTCGGTCAGCCCGGCGACCGCGGGCGCGGTCACGTCCGGCTGCAGCGGCACGGTGACCCGCTGCGCGGTCTCCTCATTGCCGGCCCGGTCGGTGGCCTGGAACGCCAGGCGGTGCACGCCGGTGAGGGTGAACGGCTTCGCGTACGGCTGCCACGGGCCGTCGTCGACGCGGTAGCTGATCGAGGCCACACCCGAGGCCGTGTCCTGGGCGCTGAGCGTGACCGTCGAGGCGTTCCCCGCGGTCCGCACCGCGACGGCGGACATCGGCGGTTCCGGGTCGACCCGGGCGGGCAGTTCGGCGACCGGGCCGAGGATCAGGTTCGCGCCCCGGGCCCGGTGGCGCACGGTGTACGAGCCGGCCGGCAGCGGCACCGGTCCGGTGTACGCGGACCAGGCGCCGTCGCCCAGCGCGTACTCGATCGTGCTGTTGCCCGCGCCGCCGCTGAGGGTGAGGGTCGCGCCGGCGCCGTACCATCCGCCGGTCCCGGGCCGGGAGATGGACGCCTGCGGGGGCACCCCGGTGTACGTGAGCGGGTCGATGCTCTCCAGGGTCGGGATGACCGGGGTGATGGCTCCGGTGGCGTCGAAGTACAGCCGGTCGATGGTGGTCTCGCGGTGGAAGCCGTCGCCGCCGGTGAGCGCGAAGCGGTGGTACGCGATGTACCAGTCGTCGGTGCCGGGCACCTGGATGATCGAGCTGTGCCCGGTGCCGAGGATGCCCTGCGCCGGGTCCTTGGCGAGGATCACGCCGCGGGCGGTGAACGGCCCGTACGGCGAGCTGCCGGTGGCGTAGGCGACCCGGTAGTTCTCGCTGCCGGTGTCGTCGACGGAGTAGCTGAGGTAGTAGGTCCCGTTCCGCTCGTTCATGAACAGGCCCTCGCGGAAGTCGGTGAGCCCGCCGATGGTCTGCCGCTTCGAGACGTCGATCGAGGTCATGTCCGCGTTCAGGGGCACGACCCAGGCCTTGCCGTTGCCCCAGTAGAGGTAGCTCTGCCCGGTGGTGTCGGTGAACACGGCCGGGTCGATCTGCTGGGCGCCGGCGTAGTCGTCGCGGTCGATCAGGGGCGCGCCGGTGTCGGTGAACGGCCCGAGGGGCGAGTCGGCGGTGGCCACCCCGATGTTGCCGGCCGCGCAGTAGTAGAAGTAGTACTTGCCGTTGGCCGACGCGATCGCCGGGGCCCAGGCGTTGGTGTGCGCCCAGGACACGTCGGCCAGGTCGAGGATCGTGCCGTGCTCGGTCCAGGTCGCCAGGTCGGTCGAGGACCACGCCTTGAAAGTGGTGCTCCCCCAGCCCGCGATGCCGTCGGTGGTCGCGTAGATGTAGTAGGTGTCGCCGAAGCGGACGATGTTCGGGTCGGCGTTGAGGCCGGGCAGCACCGGCGAGCGCAGCACCCGGGTGGTGACCGTATAGGTACGGGTCGCGCCGGTGGCGCTGGTGACGGTGATGCGGCGGGCGGTGGACCAGTCGCCGGCTCCCGCACCGGTGACGGTCGAGGTGCTCGCCACGGTGAAGACCGGGTCGAGGTTCCGGCGGTCGGTGCCGGGGCGGACCGGCAGCACGATGGTGCCGGCGTCGCTGTCGATCAGGGCCGGGGCCTTGAGGCTGTCCAGCGTCACCGCGGAGACCGTGGTGGCGTTGCCGCCGAGCCGGGCGACCTCGGCGGCGGTCAGGGCCCGGTTGTAGATGCTGACGTCGCGCATCCGGCCCTTGAAGAACTTGTCCGCGGCGTACACGGAACGGCCCAGGTAGTTGGCCTTGGTGATGCCGTTGCCGATCGAGCCGGGGGTCACGGTGACCGCGGTGTTGCGGGCGACCTGGCGACCGTCGAGGTAGAGCGTCGCGGTGCCGTCGCCGACGGTGTAGGTCAGCGTCCGCCACGACCCGCGGCTCAGAGCGCTGCCGGTCGCCGTGCCCTGTTCGGTGGTCCAGTTGCCGGAGGCGATGGCCGCGCGGTAGTTGTCGCCGGTGCTGAACACGTACCCGTTGCCGGCGCCGCCGCTGTCGGTGTTGCCCATCCCCCAGAGGAAGTAGGGCTTCTGCTGGGCCGGGTCGATCCAGACGTCGGTGGAGACGGTCATGGCCCGCATCCCCGCCATGGCGTTGTCCGGCAGCTTCACGTAGCCGTCGGTGCCGCCGAAGGTCAGGCTGCCGTCGCTCCAGGTCGTGCCGCCGGCGACCGTGGCGTTGTTGCCGTTGCCGGACGAGTCGACGACCGTGTTCCCGCTACTCTGGTCCAGCGCGTAGTGGGCGACCAGCCCGTCGGCGGTGGCGGGCAGCGGATCGGGCGCGCCGGAGAGCCGGTCGAGCTCGGCCTGGGTGATCGGCAGGACCGTGCCGTGGCGCGGGCTCTTCGGCAGGGCGTAACTCGCCGGCACCTTCCAGGCCGGGGCGTCCAGGTCGTCGGTGCCCAGCGGGATGTAGCCGCGGCCGCCGTACTCGTCGACGAAGAGGTAGTAGTCCGAGCCGGACTCGTCGCCGGGGTTGGCCTTGAAGGCGGTCGGGCCCTCCACGGCGGAGGTGCCGGCGGCCTTGCCGATGCAGGAGGCCACGATCCGCCACGCCGGGTTCTTCGGGTCGTACGCCGGGTCCGCCACGTCGTCGACCGCGGTCAGCGAGTCCGCCTGCTCCTGGATGATGTCGCTGCAGCCGGTCACCGCGCCCTCGTCCTTGGTGAAGCGGTGGTACTTGCCGCCGTCCTTGATCACCGTGCTGTCGATCCGGGACGAGCCGCGGTCCTGCCAGATCTTCGGCGTGCTGAACGTGACGAAGTCGCGGGTGGTGGCGTAGAGCATCCGGTTGTAGGCGTCGCCGGTGTGCCCGGGGTCGGTGCCGGCGTACAGCTTGGACGCCCAGAAGACGACGTACTGGCCCAGGCTCTCGTCCCAGAACGCCTCGGGGGCCCAGGTGTTGCCGGCCGTCGGCGGTGAGACCAGCACGTGCCGCTGTTGCCCCCAGTGCACCAGGTCGGTGGACTCCCACACCTCCAGGTAGCGGCTGCCGCGGCGCTGCGAGTCGTCCCAGGAGGTGCCGCTGCCGATGGACAGGTCGGTGGCGATCAGGTAGAACTTGTCGCCCTCGGGCGAGCGGATCAGGAACGGGTCGCGCAGGCCCTTGGTGCCCAGCGTGGAGGTCAGCACCGGCCGGCCGCCGTTGAGCTCGGTCCAGCGCAGGGCGTTGTTGCCCTGGCTGGCGGCGAAGGAGATCTTCTCGCCGGCGATGCTGTTGCCGGTGAAGTAGGCGAAGGCGTAGCCCTTCAGCGGTGCGGGCACCGGCAGGGCGGGCACGGTGGCGGTCAGCGACTTCTCGGCGCTGACCGGGCCGAGACTGACGGTGGCCGTGAGGGCGACCCGCCGGGCCGGGCTGCCGGCCGCGGGCCGGTGCACGACACCGGTGGCGCTGACGGTGGCGGGGTCCGCACTGGACCAGGCGACGGTGGTGCCGTGCAGGCCGGCGACCGGCAGGGTCAGGTTGCCGCGGGCGTCGTCGAGGTTGGTGACGGTCAGCGTGTCCCGGGCCTGCTCGACCTTCTGCGCGGCGCTGAGCGCGGCCTTGACGGTGACCGGGAAGGCGCGGGTGGCGCTGCTGGAGCCGCTGGTGACGGTCGCGGTCAGCGTCACGGTGGTGTCGGCGGCCGGCCTGGTCACCGCACCGGCGGGCGTGATCACCGCCGGGTCCGAGGAAGACCAGGAGACCTTGCTGCCGTACGCGGGCCCGGCGGCCGGCAGGCTCAGGTCACCGGTGACCGCCGAGGTGTCCCCCAGGGTCAGCGCCGCCTGGTCCCCGGCGACACGGGTGGCGTCGGCGATGGCGATCGCGGCGGCCTCGGTGGCGTTCAGCGCCCGGTCGTAGATCCGGAAGTTGCGGATCCGGCCGCGCAGGTGGGCATCCGCGGTGTAGACGGACCGGCCCAGATAGTTGGCCTTGGTCACACCCGAGCCGATGCTGCCGGGGGTGATGGTGACGCCGGAGGTGGTGGCCACCGGTTGCCCGTTGAGGTATTCGGTCGCCACCCCGTCGGCGCCGAGGGTGTAGCCGATGCTCGCCCACACCCCGCGGGGCAGGCCCGAGCCGGCCTTGACCGTCTGCTCGGTGCTCCAGTTCCCGCCGGCGATCGCCGTCCGGTAGGGGTCCCCGGTGGCCATCAGGTAGCCGTTGCCGGCCCCACCGGCGTCGGTGTTGCCCAGCGCCCAGATCATGTACGGCGTGGCCTGCGCGGTGTCGATGTAGACGTCGGCGGCCACGGTGACCGCACCGAGCCCGGCCAGCACGTTGTCCGGCAGCCGCACGTGCCCGTCGGTGCCACCGAGGACGAGACCGCCGCCGTCGGGCGCGAACGACGCGTCACCGCGCAGGACCCCGTCGCGGCCGTGGCCTGAGGTGTCCGGCACCGCGGTGCCGGAGGTCTGGGTGAGGTCGTACCGCAGCACCAGGCCGCCGGTGACATCGGCTGCGGCGGCGGGCACGGCCGGTGCCACGAGGGCGCCGGCCACCAGCAGACAGGCAGCGATACGGGACAGGTGTCGGGTGACCATGACGGCCTCTATCCAGGGTGGGAGCCGGACGATTGCCGAAAGTGTTAACGGTCACAACATGCCTGTCAAGCAACCGACACCAAGCCGAAACACGGCCGGGCTCATTCGCCACTGTCTTTGTCCGTTATGGACCGGCCACAAAGCCGACGACCTCCTCGGCGAGGGCACATATAACCGCCCGCGCGGGACCGGCGGCGAGGCGGCGACCGCGCCACCTTGTGCGACGCCGCGGTAACGGATACGCGACACGGAACAACGCGGATTCGTTTATCGCACTGCGCCGGACGACGGCATGGCGATATCGGCTATGGTATCGCCAATAGAGGCGGTCACCAGGTGCCGCACCAAAGGCTTATCCGGGAGCGACCACATGGCCAAGCAGATCGTCACCCTGCTGACCGACGACATTGACGGCAGCAAAGCGGACCGCACCGTCGAATTCAGCATCGACGGCGTCAGCTACACCATCGACCTTTCCGAGAAGAACGCCGGCAAGCTGCGCAAGGCGCTCGACCCGTACCTGGCCGCCGCCTCCCGGATCGGCCGCAGCAGCACCGCGCGGATCGCCGCGCGCAGCACCGCGCCGGCCCCCAGCCGGGCCAACCGCGACCAGAACCAGGCCATCCGGGAATGGGCCAACAAGAACGGTTACGAGGTCTCCGAACGCGGCCGCATCCCCACCTCGATCGTCGAGGCGTTCCACAGCAAGCGCTGATTCCGCGCCCGCCGGTGACGCCGTCGCGAATGCGACGACGACGCCCCTCGCAACGGCGTCCCGGCACGCACGACAGCCTTTCGGCGACCCCGCCGCGGCAATGCACAAAGCCCGGCCCGGCTTCTCTGCCGAAGGCAGAGCGCGACAGCGCACTGAGCGCCGATTTCTGCCCTACGGTCGGATCATGCCCACCGATCAGGTCCGGACGGTCGCCGAGCTCAGCGAACTGCTGGCCGGCTGGCTGCGCCGGCTCATGCCACCGGGGCCCCGGCTCGACGGGCTCACCGCCGACCTCGCGGCCACCTTCACCGGCCGCCACGAGCCGGTCGACGCGGCCGGCTGCCGGGCCCTGCAGACCTGCGCGAACGTCCACTCCCGGCACCTGGAGCTGCACTTCGACCCCGCGGGGGCCGAGCAGGCCGACGACGAGGCCAACGGCTGGCCGCCGCCGGACCCCGGACCCGTACGACGCAGAGCCGCGGGCGTGACCTCCGTCCGGCGGCTGGACGACGGCACCTGCGTGCTGACCCTGGATGCCCTCGAGCCGTACGCGATCGCCCGGCCGTACCTCGACGCCGCCCTGACCCTCGCCCGCGACTCCACCCGGCTGGTGCTGGACCTGCGCGGCAACGGGGGCGGCGACCCTGGTGGCGGTGGCCGGCCCGCTGCTCGGCGACGACGCCCACCACCTGTCCGACGTGCTCTACCGGGACCGGCGCCGGCAGTGGTGGACCACCGGCTCCCCGTCCGGCAGTGCGCTGACCCAGCCGTTGCTGGTCCTGACCAGCCCGCGGACGTACTCCTCGGCGGAGGCGCTGGCCTACCACCTGCAGGCACGGGGACGCGCGACCGTGGTGGGTGAGCCGACCCGCTGCGCCGCCGACCACGTGACGCCGGTCCGGCTGACTCCGCGGGTGCTGGGCCTCCTGCCCGAGGCCGAGGTCCGCGACGCGGTGACCGGCGGCAACTGGGAGGGCAGCGGCGTGCTGCCGGACATCGCGCACCCGCACGCGACCGCTCTGGAGGCGGCTCTCGCTCAGCCGCCGGTCGCGCCACGCTCGTCGTAGCGCTGCCGGGCGGAGAGCACGTCCGTCAGCTGCGAGCCATCACGGGGGCCACGGGGGTCGTGTACGGCGCCGGCTCACCGCGAGGAGCCGTGCGTGCCGGGCGCCCAGGCCGCCAGGTTCTCGGTGCCGCTGAGCCCGCCCGGCACGTCCCGCTGGTGGCCGGCGTCGTCCCGGATCACCAGGTCGGTGGCGTCCAGCACCGGCGTGCCGCTTCAGCGCGCCCGCGGCGGCGTCGATCACGGTGAGCACGGCCGCTCAGACGGGGGCAAACAGCACGACGTTGCCGACAGCAGTCTGCTCCCGGCCCGCGGCGGCTGTCCGAGAAACGCTTGAACCGGTTCAACTTCGCGGGGCCGTCGAGGAGTAGCGTGTGGCCGTGACCGACCGAGGCCGGCGAGGAGACCACTGATGTCCGAGACGCACCGGCCCACCGCCGCCGAGGCCTTCGCCCGGCTCGGCCGGATCAAGCTCGGCGAGACCGACCTCGACGGGGTGCTCAGGATCGTCGCGGAGCTGGCCCAGGCCACCGTTCCGGGCGCCGGCGCGGTCTCCGTGACCCTGGTGCGCCCCAGCGGCCCGGCCACCGCCGCCTTCACCGCCGAGCTCGCCCGGAGCCTGGACGAGGTGCAGTACCGGCGCGGACACGGCCCGTGCCTGGACGCATCGGCCACCCTGCAGACCCTGGCCACTCCGCACACGGAGAGCGAGAGCCGCTGGCCCGACTGGGCCGCCCGGGCCGTGGCCGCCGGTGTGCGCAGCGCCCTGGCCGTGGGGCTGCCCGTGGAGGAGGGGGTCACGGGGGCGATCAACGTCTACTCCACCGCCCCGGACGCCTTCGACGACGAGGCCGTCCGGCTCGCGCAGACCTTCGCCGCGTACGCCGCCGCGGCCCTGGCCAACGCCCACGTCTACGACGTGCAGGTCACGCTGGCCCAGCAGATGCAGGTGGCGATGGAGAGCCGGGCCGTCATCGAGCAGGCCAAGGGCATCATCATGGGCGAGCGGCGGTGCACCCCGGAGGAGGCGATCCAGATCCTCATCGGCGTGTCGCAGCAGGGCAACCGCAAGGTCCGCGACATCGCGGCGGCCCTGGTCGCCCGGGCCGGCCGGCTTTCCTGACCCGCACCGGTGGCGGGGCCCCGGCCACCGCCGTAGAGTCCGGCCCGATGATCGAGAAACGCCTGACCAAGTCCACGTTGGTGACTGTCTCGCACGCTATCGAGCAGGCGGCCCTGGCCGTCGCCGAGGACGGGCCCATGGTGGTCATCGCGCTGTTCCAGCGGCTGCCGTACTTCGAGCGTGAACGCGAGGTGTACGAACGGATCGCGAAGCTGGCGGCCGTCGCGGTGATCGGCGTCGTCGCCACCCACCCGCCGGAGCTGCCGGCCGGGCCGTACCCGGTGCTGCTGCACGAGTCCGAACCCCTGGCCCGGGAGTGGACGGTCGCGGTGCTGACCCCGCGCTTCGGCGCTGTGCTGGTCGCCCACGACCGTGAGGAGGTCGATCCCGCGGCGGCCACCCTGGAGGCCGGCCGGGTGTTCGACGGCGACTGGCGGTTCCGGCGCGACGACGCGCTGCACGAGGTGCTGCGGCTGCGCCAGGCGCTGGCGGACCGGCTGCCCGAGTCCGCGCGCGCGGCGATCGACGACGTCGTGCAGCGGGTCCGGCACCTGCCGGCGACGCCCGGCGAGGGCCGGGCCGACGCGGCGGTACGGCTGCTGGCCGAGCGCACCGACCGCGACCGCGCCACGATCCAGAAACTGCGCGCCCCCACGGCCGTGGCCACGCCGGGCGGCCGGCACCAGGCAGCGCTGACCGACGAGGCCGGGGTACGCCGCTGGTCGGGGGCCGACGGGGTGACCGCCTCGGGCACCCTGCCGGTGGCGCTGCTCGGCGTCCGCCCGGCCCCGGTGCCGGCGCTGCCCGAGCAGACCGGCCGCCGCACCATGGCGTTGCGCAACGAGGGCCTGATCGCGGTCCTGGCCGCGGTGCTGCGCCCGGCCGACCGGATCACCCGCCTGGACGAGGACAGCTTCCTGCTGGTCATGCCGGCGCTGCCCTACGACGACGCGGTGAAACTCGCCTACCGGGTCGGCACCGAGCTGGCGGCGGCGGGTGAGCGCAACCCGTTCCTGCCGCCGGCGGCCACCGTCGTGGTGGCGGTGACCCGCGACCGGCCGTTGCCGCTGGACGCGATCCGGGACGGCCTGACCTGGGCGGTGGGCGAGGGCATCCCGGTGGCCACCCTGCCCTCGCGCTGACCGCCCGCGCTGCTCAACCGGCGCGGGACAGGGCGAAGGCGGTCAGGAAGCCGAGCAGGGTGATCAGGCCCATGGCCAGGTGGGTCTGCTCGAAGGCCTCGGGGATCATCGTGTCGGCGATCATGGTCAGGATGGCGCCGGCCGCGAGCGCGGTGATGGCGGCCAGGATGCCCGGCGCCACGCCGCCCAGCAGGGTGTAGCCGGCCAGCGCGGCCAGACCGCTGATCACCGCGATCCCGGCCCACAGCCCGAAGACGTACGTGCGGGAGCGGCCGGCCCGGCGCATCCCGGCGGCGCTGGACAGCCCCTCGGGCACGTTGCTGATGAACACCGCCGCCACGGTGGCCACGCTCACCGCGCCGCCGCCGAGCAGGCTGGTGCCGATGACGATCGATTCCGGTACGCCGTCGAGCAGGGCGCCGAGGGCCAGCGCCGTACCGGATCCGCCCTGGTCCTGCTCGGTGGGCTGCTGATCTCCGGAGCGTTTGCGGTGCCGGGCGCCGCGCCGGGCCAGCAAGACGTTCGCCACGGTGTAGAGCAGGGCGCCGGCGATCGCGCCCAGCGCGGTCGGCAGCAGCCCGCCGCCGGCGTAGGCCTCGGCGACCAGCTCGAACGACACGGCCGACAGCAGCACCCCGGCGCCGAAGGCCATGATCGAGGCGATGATCTTCTGCGGGATCCGCGCCAGATAGCCGGCCGCGGCGCCGACCAGCAGCGCCGAACCCGCCAGCAGTCCCCATCCACCCGCTTGCAACCATCCCGGCATCGCCGCACAGTTTCCCGGAGGATCACCTTCAAACGCCGGAGTCAGAACGCGAGCACGACCCCGGCGACCAGACTGCCCGCGAGCACCGCACCGCCGGCGGCCAGCATCGTCGTGGTGAGGCGGCGGTGCAGGACGCCCGAGCCGGTCTGCGGCCGGTTCAGGACCAGCCAGGTGGCGGTGGCCAGAATGAGCAGCCCCGCTATCTCGAGGACAATCATCGGCTCAGTCTGGGCCGGTTCCCGGGACGGTGTCCGGCGTTCCTTCGTGAACGGTCGGTGAATCCCTCGCGAGGGCGCCCTCGACGAGGGCCAGGGCGTGGTCCCGGCCCGGGCAGCGGCGCGGACCGGCACCGAAAGCCGGTCCCCCGGCCAGACCGACCAGCACGACCTCCCCCGCCCGCACCGTCACACCGCCGGCCGTGGTCGCCACCAGGGCCTGGCGCCGGGTCGTCCGGACCGGCGGGTCGTCGTGCAGGACCTCGTCGAGCGGCCGGTGCCGCGCCCGCTCGATCAGCGTGGCGGTCGCGTCGCACGCCTGGGTCAGCACTCCGATCAGGGCCGCGGTCGATTCGTCGTACTCCCCGCCGAGGATCGCCACCAGCCGGTCGACCGCCGCGCCGGCCCGGTTCTCGTCACCGGTGCCCGGCTGGTAGGCCTGGGCCACGTCCCGGACCAGGTCCGTGACCGGCTCGGCGATGCCCAGGGCCCGGGCCAGCACGGTCACCGGATGCCCGCCGCCGCCGGTGCGCAGCGCCGCGGCGGGCACGGCGTCCAGGACAGCGACGGCCAGGGCCCGCCGGCGGTCGTGGGCCGGGCCCGAACTGAACCGGCCGACCGTGGCCCGCAGCCAGGCGATGCCGCACGCACCGGGCGGCACCGGCGGCACCACGAAGCGAGGGTCGTTCAGGACGGCGAGGACGGCCTCGCGGCCGTTGAGCTGCTGCACGGCGACACGGTACGGCCGCAACGGTTCGGTGCCGGCCGAAGCGTGGCGCCGGTCAGCCGGTCGCTCCCGGTACGGCGACGCGCTCCCGTACCGGCGTGGCACCGGTCGAGACCTGGTCGCGGCCCTGCTCCTTGGCGCGGTAGAGCGCCCGGTCGGCCACCTCGAGCAGATGCTGGACCGTGCCGTCCGGTGAGCTGGCCACCCCGATCGAGGCGGTCAGCGCGATGACGGCGTCACCCACGACGACCGGTGTCTCGCGCAGCCGCCGGCGCACCCGCTCGGCCAGCTGCTCGGCCTCCGCCCCGTCGGTGTCGGTCAGCAGCACCACGAACTCCTCGCCGCCGTAGCGGGCCACCACGTCGCTCGCCCGGGCGGTGGTGGTGATGCGGGTGGCCGCCTCCTGCAGGACCGCGTCACCGGCCAGGTGGCCGTGGGTGTCGTTGACCAGCTTGAAATGGTCCAGGTCGACGACCATCAGGCTGACCGGGCGCCCGGCGGGCGCGCCGCGCAGCCGGTCGACGATCGTCATCAGGTGGCGGCGGTTGTAGAGGCCGGTGAGACCGTCGGTGACGGCCAGCCGTTGCTGCTCGGTCACGGCCAGGGCGAGCTGTTCGGCCAGACCGGCCCGATCGGCCGCGAACAGGTACTGGCGCAGCATGACCGTGAGGAACAGGACGGCGACGACGATCAGCGTGAGATCACCGACGGAACCGGCGCTGACCTTGTCGAACGCGACCAGGGCCGAGGTGGCGGTGACCGACATGAGGATCGGCATGAGCGGCATGCCCCGGTCGAAGGACCGGGGCTCGGCGGGCGGCTCCGGGCGCCGTACGGCGACCACAGCGGCCAGGAAGCACAGTGCCGCCGCGATCTCGAAGCCGACGTCGACCCAGCTGCCGCTGTCGTAGTCGCTGAAGGTGGCGATGTAGGTGTAGACGATGTCGCTGACGGCGTTGACGGCCCCGGCCGCGCCGACGAGCCGCACCGTCATCGGCACCGACTTGTGCCCGGCCATCCCGACGATGCCCAGGCAGGCCAGCAGTACCACGTCCAGCAGCGGGTACGCCACGTTGACGGCGTCCGCGAACGCCATCCCTTCGGTGAGCTGCGGTCTGATCAGCATCTGCCAGCCCAGCGCGCCCAGGCTCACGATGATGAGCGTGCTGTCCAGCAGGCCGCGCAGCTGCCGCAGCCGGCTCGCCCCACCGAAGCCGACCAGGACCGCCACCACCATCAGCGTCGAGGAGAGCAGGTAGCCGATGTCGGCCACCGACGGGGCGGGCGGCCCGTCGGGGGTCAGATAGTCGTAGCCGGCCCAGATGCTCTCGCCCGTCAGCTGCGCCCCGAACGCCACGGTGAGCACCTGCCACAGCGTGCGGTGCCGGCCCTTTTCACGGCGGACCGCCATCCCGGCGACCAGCACCCCGACGATCAGCGGCACGAGGTAGAGGATGTCGCCGACGAACATCGCCGCGCGCGGCGAGTCCTGGAACAGGGCGGTCAGCACGGTGTAGAGCACCAGCCAGGCCACGGTCGCGGCGATGATGGCGCGCAGCACCCGGTCGGGCGCACCGCCGTCTCCTGGGCGTACCTGCCCAGAGCTCATCCCGCTCACCGTTTCCCGTGCCACGAACCCGGACCTTCTCCGGCACCTCATCGGTCACGCCGGGGCCGAGCTGAGCGGATGAGCCGTACGCCACCGGTGCCGCCACCCGTTAGCTGGACATGTGCCCCGCGACATTGACGATCGCCGTCGCGTACGGGTAATCAGGAACGATGTCTCGACCGACCCTGACCGACGACCTCGCCCGGTACGTGCTGCCGCCCGTACAGTTCGCCGGCCTGAGCCTGCAGGCGCTGGACCCACCGGTCATCGCCCGATTCTGGGCCACCGTGCTCGGCACGCCGGAGCGCCAGGACGGCCCCGCGGCGTTCCGCATCGACCCCGGGCCGGGCCGGCCCCGCAACGAGATCGTCCGGGTGCGCCGCGCGCGCCGGCTCGCGACCGAGCAGAGCCGGGTGCATTTCGACGTCCGGCTCCCCGGCGGCGACGTCGACCACATCGTCGCGGCGGGCGGCCGGCTGCTGCGCCGGCCGGGCGCCGACCCCTGGTACGTGCTGGCCGACCCGGAGGGCAACGAGTTCTGCGCCTTCCCGGCGGTGGACGACCGGCCCCCGGGCATCTTCGAGCTGGTCGTGAAATGCGGCGACGCCCGGGCCCAGGCGCGCTGGTGGGGTGCGGTGCTGGGCGGGGAGACGGTCGCCGAGGGCGAGGCCGCGGTGGTCCGGGCCGCCCCCGACTTCCCCTGGGACTTCTTCGTCTTCGATCCGGTGCCGGAGGCCCGCGACGGCGCGAACCGGCTGCACTGGCACGTGGTGCTGCGTGACCGCGACCCCGACGACCTGCTGGCGATGGGCGCGGGCGTGGTGCACGCCCCGGACGACGAGAGCGGCCACTGGGTGCTGGCCGATCCGGAGGGCAACGAGTTCTGCGCCGTACCGGAGGGCTCCTGACGCGGCCCGGGCCCGCCGGCGTGGCGGGCCCGGTCACGTGCCGTCAGGCCTTGGCCGAGCCGTCCATCTGCTCACGCAGGCTGCGCGGCCGCATGTCCGTCCAGACCTCGTCGACGTAGCCGGAGCACTCGTCGCGGGTGCCCTCCTTGCCGACCCGCTGCCAGCCCGCCGGCACGTCCAGCCCGGCCGGCCACAGCGAGTACTGCTCCTCGTCGTTGCGCAGCACCTCGTAGCGTTCGTGCTCGTCCATCTCTGTCCCTCTCTCTCTCTCTCGGATCGATCTACCCGGCCACCGGGACCCGGGGCCGGGGAAACTCGCGCAGTACCTTGCTGACGGTGACCGAGACGGTCACCGCCGCGATGCCCGCCGCGCAGACGAGCACCGCCGTGGTGCCGGGCACCACCGCCGTCAGCAGCCCGCCCAGCACCGGCCCGGCCGCGCCGGCCACCCCGGTGAGCAGGGCGAGCACGCCGCTGAGCCGGCCCCGTAGCTCGTCCGGGGTGCTGATCAGCTGCTGCGTCACGATGGTGGTGTTCGCGGTCGGGACCAGCAGGGCCATGCCCGCGAAGATGGCCCCGATCAGGTAGCCGCCGTGCACCAGCGCGGTCACCGGGGTGAGCACGGCCAGGACCCAGAAGACCGAGGCGATGGACACGTACGGGCTGAGCACCCGTTGCAGGTAGGGGGCGGCGAGGGCGCCCACCACCCCACCGGCGCCCAGCATCGCGGCCATGACGCCGATCTCGCCGGGCGGGGTGCCGCGACGCTGGGCGAGCACGATGACCACCAGGTAGAAGGCGCTGAAGAACAGGTTGAGCAGCGCCGCGTACAGGGTGGTGATCCGGATGGTGCGGTGCTGCCAGGCCCAGCGCAGCCCGGCCAGGATCTCCGGGCCCAGGTTCCGCACCGGCGCCGGCGGCGTGTCCCGGGGCGGCACCTTCAGGAAGGCCAGGGCCACGAACGACACCAGGTGGGTCACCGCGTCCACCGCGAACGGCAGGACCCGGGCCGCGGCGAACAGGAACCCCCCGGCGGCGGTGCCGGCGAGCTGCCCCAGCGACGTACGGGCCCCGTTCGACGCGACCGCCGCGGACAGCTGCTCCTCCGGCACCACGGCGGCCAGGGTCGCGTCCTCGGCCGGTTCGAACAGCGCCGTACAGCCGCCCAGGACCGCCGCCACCACCACCATGTGGGGCACCGTCGCCGCGTCCAGCAGCAGCGCGGCCACCAGGCTCCCGACCGCCACCGCCTGCGCCGCCTCACAGGCCAGCAGGACCCGTTTGCGGTTCCACCGGTCCGCCAGGGCCCCGGCGGGCAGCCCGGCGACGAGCTGCGCGGTGGCGATCGTGCCCAGCACCAGCCCGGAGGCGGCGGTCGAGCCGGTCACCGCCAGCACCAGCAGCGGAAAGGCGATCGTGGTGGCGTTGTGGCCGAACTCGGCGCAGGCCTGGCTCAGCCACAACAGCCGGTAGTCGCGGTTGCGGGACAGCGGGACGGTCATCCCCGCCCCTGCCGGCAGTCGTGCGCGATGGCCCGCAGCGCTGTGGCGAAGGCCTCGGCCGCCGCCTCCACCGCGGCGGGGTCGTGCCGGCCGGGCTGGAAGTACCAGGAGAACTCCAGCTCGCCGCCGTGCACCGAACCCACCACCTCCAGGGCCCGCGCAGTGCGGTCGCGGGGGTCGTGGTCCTGCCCGGGGGCCGGGTGCGACGCCTGGTAGAGCGTCGTCCCGGTCTCCTGGGAGCGCGCGTCCCACTGCCCGAGGTAGTTGAAGACCACCTCGGGGTCCTGCTGCTGGCCGCCCAGCAGCTCCCGGGACCGCTCGTCACCGAGGTAGCGCAGGGCGCCGTAGCCGAGCCCGTTACCGGGCACCGCCCGCAACTGCTTGCGGATCGACTTGATCAGCGTGCGCCACTGCGGCTCGGTGCCGGCGCCGACCTCCAGGGCGACCGGGTACATCGTGGTGAACCAGCCGACCGTACGGGACAGGTCGGCACCGTCCAGGATGTCCTCGCGGCCGTGGCCCTCCAGCTGGACGCGTACCCGGTCCTGGCCGCTCCCCCGGGTCAGCGCCCAGGCGAGCGCGGCCAGCAGCACGTCGTTGATCCGCGTCCGGTAGCTGCCCGGGGCCACCCGCAGCAGGGCATCGGTGTCGTCGGCGCTCAGCGCCACGGACACCGTCCGCATCGGCGCGGACGATGTCTGCGCCTCCTCCTGCGGCGGCGGCGCCTCGGCGCCGGCGCCGGCCGCCCAGTAGTCCACCTCACCGGCGAACGCCCCGGCGGCGACGTGCGCGCTCAGGCGCTGCGCCCATTCCTGTACGGAGGTGGTCCGGGCGCCCAGGTCCACGGGCCCACCGCGGGTGAGCTGGCCGTACGCGGTCTCCAGGTCGTCGAGCAGGATCCGCCAGGACACCCCGTCGACGACCAGGTGGTGCACGACCAGCAGCAGGTACGGCCGCCGCCCGTCCCCGCGGTCGAACAGCACGGCCCGCAGCAGCCCGCCCCGGTGCAGATCGAACGAGGCGTGCACGTCCTCGGCGACCTTCTCCAGCGCCGCCTGCTGCTCGTCGTCCCCGGTGGCCGGCAGCCGGTGCCGGCGCAGCACCTCGGCGTCGTCGGCCGGCAGGATCTCCTGACGCCACCCGGCGGGACCCCGGGTGAACGCCGACCGCAGCGCGTCATGCTGGGTGACCAGGGCGGTCAGGGCCGTGCCCAGCGCCGCCTCGTCCACCTCGGCCGGCAGTTCCAGCATCACCGCCTGGTTGAAGTGGTGCGGATTGGCGGTGTGGGTCTCGAAGAACCAGCGCTGGATCGGCGTCAGCGGCACCTCGCCGACGACCGGTGCCCGCCCGGCGTCGCCGGCACCGACCACGGTGACCGCCTCGGCCAGCGCCGCGATGTCCTGGTGCAGGAACAGGTCCTTGGTGGTCAGGTGCAGGCCGGTCTGCCGGGCCCGGGAGACCACCTGGATGCTCAGGATGGAGTCGCCGCCGACGTCGAAGAAGTTGTCGTGCACGCCGACGCGGTCCAGGCCCAGCACGTCACCCCAGATCCCGGCCAGCGCCCGCTCGGTGTCGGTGCGCGGGGCCACGTACCCGGCCCCCGGTTCCGGGGCCGCCGGGTCCGGGACGGGCAGGGCACGCTTGTCGAGCTTGCCGTTGGCGGTCACCGGCAACGCCGGCAGGGCGACGAACACGGCCGGGACCAGGTAGTCGGCCAGGCTCCGGCCGAGGAACTCGCGCAGCTCCACGGTCCCCGGCGCGGACTGCCCGGCCGGCGGCACCACGTACGCGACCAGCCGCTTGCTGCCCGGCCGGTCCTCACGCGCGACCACCACCGCCTGAGCGACCGCGGCGTGCGCGGTGAGGGCGGCCTCCACCTCCCCTGGCTCGATCCGGAAGCCGCGGATCTTGACCTGGTCGTCGGCCCGGCCGAGGAACTCCAGCTCCCCGGCGGTGGTCCAGCGGGCCAGGTCACCGGTGCGGTACATCCGGCTGCCGGCGGCACCGAACGGATCGGCGAGGAACCGCTCGGCGGTCAGGCCGGGCCGGTGCAGATAGCCACGGGCCAGGCCGGACCCGGCGACGTACAGCTCACCGGCGACGCCCACGGGTGCGGGCTGAAGGGCGGCGTCGAGCACGTACACCCGGGTGTTGGGGATCGGCCGCCCGATCGGCGGCACGCGGCCCGGGGTCAGCGGCCCGGTCCAGGAGGTGACCACCGTGGACTCGGTCGGGCCGTACGCGTTGATCATGCGCCGGCCCGGCGCCCAGCGGGCGACCAGCTCGGGTCCGCAGGCGTCGCCGCCGACGATCAGCGTGGTGAGGTCCGGCAGCCCGGCCTCGCCGACGGTGGCCAGCGCGGCCGGCGGAATCAGCGCGTGCGTCACCCGGCGTCCGGCCAGCACCTCCAGCAGCTGCTCGCCGACCAGCGGTCCCGGCGGCGGCACCACCAGGGCGGCGCCCGCGGGCAGGGCCATGCACAGCTCCAGCACCGAGGCGTCGAAGCTGGGCGAGGCGAACTGCAGCACCCGGTCCCCGGGCCGGACCGCGAAGTGCTCGATCTCCGCTGCCGAGAAACTGGCCACCCCGGCGTGGGTGACGCTGACCCCCTTGGGACGGCCGGTGGATCCGGAGGTGTAGATGACGTACGCCGGATGGGCCGGGTCCAGTCGCGCGCGGAGGTCCGCGGCGGTCACCCGGGCCGTGGGCTGACCGGCCAGCGCGGCGCCGACGGCCGGGTCGTCGAGGACGATCAGGACCGGTCCCTCCGGCAGGCTCGCCGCCAGGTCCGCGCGGGTCACCGTGAGCACCGGACGGGCGTCGTCGAGCATGAAGGCGATCCGGTCGCCCGGATAGGCCGGGTCCACCGGGAGGTACGCGGCCCCGGCCCGGCCCGCCGCCAGCTGGGCCACGACGATCTCCGGCGACCGGGGCAGCACCAGCGCGACGATCGATTCCGGTCCGGCGCCCCGCTCGATCAGCAGCCGGGCCAGCCGGTTGACCCGGTCGTCCAGCTCGGCGTAGCTGAGTTCGCCGTCGTCGTGCAGCACGGCCGGGGCGTGCGGGGTCCGCGCCACCTGCGCGGCGAACAGCTGGTCGAGAGTGGCCGGCCGCACCGGGCGGTCGGTGTCGTTGAGCTCGGTCAGCAGGTGCTGACGTTCCGGCCCGCTCAGCATGGGCAGCCGGGACACCGGGCGGTCCGGATCGGCGGCGATCGCCTCGAACAGAGCCGTCAGGTGGCCGGCCATCCGCGCGACGGTGGCGGCGTCGAACAGATCGGTGTTGTAGGTCAGGGCCACGTCGAGACCGGCCGGCGACTCCTCGAACTCCACCGTCAGGTCGTAACCGGCCGCGGTCATCGGCAGCTCGACCGGCTCGGTGCGCAGCCCCGGCAGCGCCGGCGCCTCCCCGGGCAGGTTCTGCAGCACCACCATGACCTGGAACAGCGGCGTCCGGCTGGTGTCACGGGCCGGGCGCAGCTCGTCGACGAGCCGCTCGAACGGCACGTCCTGGTGGGCGAGCGCGCCGAGCACGGTCTGCCGGACCCGGCCGAGCAGATCCGCGAACGAACCGTTGCCGTCGACCAGGGTGCGCAGCACCACCGTGTTGACGAAGAAGCCGACCAGGCTCTCCAGCTCGGCCCGGTCGCGGCCGGAGGTGACCGTGCCGACGGCCACGTCGTCCTGCCCGGACCAGCGACTGAGCAGCAACTGGCAGGCGGCCACCAGGGTGGTGAACAGCGTGCCGCCGTGCTCCCGGCCGAGGCCGGTCAGCCGTTCGGCGAGGGCCGGCGGCACCCGGAACTCGTGGACCGCGCCGTGCTGGGTGTGCACGGGCGGGCGCGGCCGGTCGTACGGCAGCTCCAGGGTGGGGACGCCGGAGAGGGTCTCGCGCCAGTAGCCGAGCTGCTCGTCCAGCACCGGCCCGGTGAGCCGTTCGCGTTGCCAGGCGGCGAAGTCGGCGTACTGCACCGGCAACTCCGGCAGGCGTGCGGGCCGGGCGGTGGCCGTCGCGGCGTACAGCTCGGCCAGCTCGGTCATGAGCACCCCGGTCGACCAGCCGTCGGTGACGATGTGGTGCAGCACGAGCAGCAACACGTGCTCGTCGCCGGCGAGGCGGATCAGGACTGCCCGTAGCAGCGGCCCGGCGGCCAGATCGAACGGGCGGCCGGTGTGCGCCGCGAGGACCTCGCCCAGCCCGGCCGGGTCGCCGAGCTGCTCCTCCTCCAGCGGCACCGGTCCCGGTGGCTGGATCACCTGCTCGGCGACCCCGTCGGCGCCGGCCCGGAAGGTGGTGCGCAGCGACTCGTGCCGGGCCACGAGGGCGTCCAGCGCGCCGCGGAGAGCGTCGGTACGCAGGGTTCCGGTGAGGCGCACCGCGGTCGGGGTCACGTACTCGGTGGAGGTGGGATCGAACTCGTGCAGGAACCACAGCCGCTGCTGGGCGAACGAGAGCGGCAGCGCCCGGTCGCGGGGCTGCGGCGTGATGCCCGAGGTGTCGGGCGTGCCGGCCGGCACGGTGAGCGCGGCGGCGAGCCCGGCGACGGTGGGATGGTCGAAGACCGCCCGTGGTGAGAGCTGTACGCCGAAGGCCTCGCGCAGCCGGGAGGTGAGGCCGATGCTGAGGATGGAGTCGCCGCCCAGGGCGAAGAAGTCGTCCTCGGTGCCGGCTCGGGGCACGCCGAGCAGGTCGGCGAACGCGTCGGCGACGAGTTGTTCGGCGTCCGTGCGCGGTGCCACGTACGCGTACCCGGGTTGGGTGGCATGGTCCGGTGCGGGCAACGCCCTGCGGTCCAGTTTGCCGTTGGCGTTGAGCGGGATCGCCGGCAGCGCCACGAACGCCGTCGGCACCATGTAGTCGGGCAGGCTGCGCGCGGCGAACTCCCGCAGCTCGGCCGGGCCGGGCACCGGCTCGGCGGCGCTGACGAAGTAGCCGACCAGCCGCCGGGCGCCGGGCTGGTCCTCGCGGTCCACGACGGCGATCTGGGCCAGGCCCGGATGGGTCGCCAGCACCGCGTCGATCTCGCCCAGCTCGATCCGGTGGCCCCGGATCTTGACCTGCCGGTCGGCCCGGCCCAGATAGGTCAGCCCGCCGTCAGCGTCCCAGCGGGCCAGGTCGCCGCTGCGGTACATCCGGGTGCCGGGCGGGCCGAACGGGTCGGCCGGGAAGCGCTCGGCGGTCAGCCCGGGCCGGTTGAGGTAGCCGCGGGCCAGGCCGGCGCCGGCCACGTACATCTCACCGGTCACGCCGGGCGGGACCGGGCGCAGGTGCCGGTCCAGGATGTAGACCCGCAGGTCGCTCAGGCCGGCGCCGATGGTGCTGCCGGTCGCCGCCGCAGCTCCGGTTGAGGTCAGCCGGAGGTGGGTGACGTGCACCGTGGTCTCGGTGATGCCGTACATGTTGACCAGCACCGGCGCGTCGTCGCGGTGCCGGGCGTACCAGCCGGCGAGCCGCCACAGATCCAGGGCCTCGCCACCGAAGACGACGTAGCGCAGGCTCAGCCGGTCGCCGACCGCCGGCAGATCCGCGTCGGCCTGGATCAGCGGGTAGAACGCCGACGGCGTCTGGTTGAGCACGGTGACGCGCTCGTCGGCCAGCAGCCGCAGGAAGTCCCGCGGCGAGCGGGAGACCTCGTACGGGACCACGACGAGGCGGCCGCCGTGCAACAGCGGGCCCCAGAGCTCCCACACCGAGAAGTCGAAGGCGATGGAGTGGAACAGCGTCCACACGTCGTGCGGGCCGAAGCCGAACTGCTCACCGGTGGCCGAGAAGAGCCGGACCACGTTGTGGTGCGGGACGACCACGCCCTTGGGCCGGCCGGTGGAACCGGAGGTGTAGATCGTGTATGCCGGGCTGGCCGGGGTGAGCGCGCCCCGGAGCTGCCCGGGCACCGGATCGGTGTCCGGGCCGGCGGCCAGCTCGGCGGCCACCGCGGGGTCGTCGAGCACCAGCACCGGCACCGCGGTGTCCAGGCCCGGGGCCACCTCGGAGGTGGTCAGCAGCAGCACCGGCGCGGCGTCGGAGAGCACCCGCTGGATCCGCTCGCCCGGATAGGCCGGGTCCAGCGGCAGGTACGCCGCCCCCGACTTCACCACCGCCAGCACTGCGACGATCAGGTCCGCCGAGCGGGGCAGGGCCAGCGCCACGAAGCGTTCCGGGGCGGCGCCGGCCGCGATCAGCCGGTGCGCGAGCCGGTTGGCCGCCGCGTTCAGGTCCGCATAGGTCAGGTGAGTCTCCCCTGACGTCACCGCGACGGCGTCCGGGGTACGCGCGACCTGCGCCGCGAACAGCTCGGTGATCGTGTGGCGGGGCGGGCTCACGGCCGTACCGTTGAAGTCCTCGATGACCCGGCGCCGGTCCGCCTCGGACAGCCACGGCACGTCGGCCGGCCGGCGGGCCGGATCGGCGGCGATCTCGGTGACCACGGTGCGCAGCCGCTCGGCCAGGGTCGCCACCGTGCCCGCGTCGAACAGCGCCGGATCGTAGGCGAGCTCGAAGCGCAACCGGTCGTCCACGTACGCGGTCAGGCAGAGGGCGAACGTGGTGGTGTCGACTCCCTCGACCGTGCCGACGCGCAGCCCCGGTCCCTCCCCGGCCGCGTCGATCGGGTAGTTCTCGAAGGCGACCATGCTGGCGAACAATCCGGCCCCGCCGGGCGGCAGGTCGCTGCACGCGCGCAGGTCGGCCAGCGAGGCGAAGTCGAAGCGCCGGGCCTCGCTCTGCTCGATCTGCAGGTCCCGCAGCCAGCCGGCGAGGTCTGCGCCGTCGCTGATCCGCGCGCGGGTGGGCAGGGTGTTGATGAACATGCCGATCATCGACTCCACCCCGGCGAGCTCGGCCGGCCGGCCGGAGACCGTGGTGCCGAACAGCACGTCCCGTTCGCCGCTGTAGTGCGACAGCAGCAGCGCCCAGGCACCCTGCACGACGGTGTTCACCGTCAGCCCGTTCGCGCGGGCGGTGGCGTGCAGCAGCGCCGACTCCTGCGGGCTCAGCTCGAGCCGCAGCGACTGCGAGGACTCGGTGCGGTGGGTGTCGACCGGTGGGCGGTCGTACGGCAGCGGGGTCGGCGCCTCGACACCGGCGAGCACGCCGCGCCAGTAGCGCTGTGATTCGGCGGCGTCCTGCGCGGCGAGCCAGGACAGGTAGTCGCGGAACGGGCGTCGCGGGGCCAGCTGCGGTGCGCGGCCGGAGGTGATGGCGGCGTACTGCTCGCAGACCTCGGCGAACACCGCGGCTGTGCTCCAGCCGTCCAGCATGATGTGGTGCGAGCTCCAGCTGAGCAGCACCTCGTCCGCGTCGAGCCGGACGATGGCCAGCCGCAGCAGCGGTGCCCGGGTCAGGTCCAGTCCGGCGGCGCGGTCCTCGGCCGACAGTCGCTCGAGTTCGGCGTCGCGTTCCTCCGCGGGCCGGGAGCGCAGGTCGAGGTGGACGACGGGCACGGTCACCCGGCGCCGCACCACCTGCACGGGCCGGGACAGCCCTTCCCAGGCCACGGCGCTGCGCAGCACCGGGGTCCGGTCGACGACCCGCTGCCAGGCCTCGGCCAGCGCGGCCGGGTCGCTCACCCCGGCCAGCCGGACCCGTACCTGGTCCACGTAGGCCCCGGAACCGGCGTCGACCAGGCTGTGGAACAGCATGCCGGCCTGCAACGGGGTCAGCGGGTAGATGTCCTCGACGTCGCGGCCGTCGCCGGCCAGCCGGTCGACCGCGGCCTGGTCCAGGGCGGCGAGCGGGAAGTCCGACGGGCTGCGCCCACCCGCGCCGGGCCGGGCACAGTGCGCCACGATGTCGCGCAGCGCCGCCACCATGGCCTCGGCCAGCCGGCGTACGGTCGCCTCGTCGTGCACCTCGTGCGAGTAGGTCCAGTCGAGCTGCAGGCACCCGTCGGTGACCGCGCCGGTGATCTCGATCAGGTAGCCGCGGTTGCTCTCCGGCGCGACGTCCTGCCCGGCGCCGGCGTGCCAGGCCCGGTAGAGCCCGTCCGGGTCGGCGTCCACGTCCCACTGACCGTGGTAGTTGAAGCAGATCTGCGGCATCGGCAGCCCGCGCAGCGCCGCCCCCGGACCGTCGGCCCGGCTCAGGTAGCGCAGCGCGCCGAAGCTGAGACCACGATGGGGCACCGCCCGCAGCTGTTCCTTGACGCCGGTGAGCACCCCGGCCCAGTCACCGGCCGGCACGTTCAGCGAGACCGGGAACTCGGCGGTGAACCAGCCGACCGTACGGGAGGTGTCGACGTCGTCGAACAGTTCCTCGCGGCCGTGGCCCTCGAGAGCGAGCAGCACGCGTTCCCGCCCGGTCCACTCGGCGAGCACCCGGCCCAGCGCGCTGAGCAGCACGTCGTTGGCCTGCGTCCGGTACACCGGGGGCACCTGACGCAGCAGCGCGTCGGTGTCCGCCGGGGACAGCCGGACGGTCACGTTGCGGGCCGTGGCCGTGGTGTTGGCGCCGGTCCGGTCGACCGGCAGCTCGGCCGTGGCCTCGCGGACGGCCCGGGTCCAGTACGGCAGGGCGTCGTCGAGCCCGCCGGCGGCGACGAGCGCGGCGAGCCGCTGCGCCCACCCGGCGTAGCCGGTGCCGACCGGGGCCAGCTCGATCGGCCGGCCGCCGGCTGCCTGCCGGTACGCCGTCTGCAGATCGTCGAGCAGGATCCGCCAGGACACTCCGTCGACGACGAGGTGGTGCACGACGAGCAGCAGCCGCGGCGCCGTTTCCTGGCCCGTCGTCAATATCACCGCACGCAGCATCGGGCCGTTGGCGATGTCGAGGCCGCGCTGGGCGTCGAGGGCGTGGCGGTCCACCGCCGCCGGGATCTCCTCGGCGCTGAGCCCGGACAGGTCGTGGACGTCCAGGGGCACGCCGATGTCCTCGGCCGGCTGCTGGGACCAGCCCTCGGGTCCGTGGTGCAGGCGCATCCGCAGCGCCTCGTGCTGGGTGACCACCGCGTGCAGCGCCACCACGAGAGCAGCCCGGTCGACGTCAGCGGGCAGGTCCATCAGCATCGACATGGCGAAATGGTCGCGGTGGACCGGCTCGTGCTCGAGGAACCAGTGCTGGATCGGCGTCAGCGGCGCCGGCCCGGCGACGACGGGTGCCGCCTCCGGCGCCGTCGCGGTGCCGGCCACCAGCGCCAGCTCGGCGATGTTCTGGTGCAGGAAGATGTCCTTGGAGCTGACCCGCAGCCCGGCCTGCCGGGCCCGGGACACCACCTGGATGCTCAGGATCGAGTCGCCCCCGAGGGTGAAGAAGTTGTCCGTGACACCGACCCGGTCCGCGCCCAGCACCCCGGCCCAGATCTCGGCGAGCTGCCGTTCGATCTCGGAGCGGGGGGCGACGTACTCGCCGTCGTCACCGGCGGGCAGGGCCGGGGCCGGCAGCGCCCGCCGGTCGACCTTGCCGCTCGCGGTGACCGGCAACCGGTCCAGCAGCACGAACACCGACGGGACCAGGTAGTCGGGCAGCGACTGCTTGAGCCAGGAGCGCAGCGCGGTGCTGCCCGGGTCCCGGCCGTCGGCGGTGACCAGGTACGCGACCAGCCGCTGGTGACCAGCCGGGTCCGCGTGGCCGACCACCACCGCCTCCGTGACGCCGGGCCGGGCCAGCAGTGCCGCCTCGACCTCGCCCGGCTCCACCCGGAAGCCGCGGATCTTGACCTGGTCGTCGGCCCGGCCGAGGAACTCCACCGTCCCGTCGGCCGTCCACCGGGCCCGGTCACCGGTGCGGTACATCCGCTCCCCCGCCGGGCCGTACGGGTCGGCCAGGAACTGTCCCGCCGTCCGGCCCGGCCGGTGCAGGTAGCCGCGGGCCACCTGGGCGCCGGCGAGGTACAGCTCACCGGGCACGCCGGCCGGCACCGGGGTCAGCCGCTCATCGAGCACGTACGCACGCATGTTGGGCAGCGGACGGCCCAGGACCGGCCGTACCGAATCGGCGACCGGCGCGGAAAGAGCGTCCACTGTGCACTCGGTGGGGCCGTACATGTTGTAGGCAACGACGTCGGGCGTGTGGTTCAGCTCCTGCCAGAGTCCGTCGCCGAGGGCCTCGCCGCCGAGCAGGAGGATGCCCGGGCGGTGCCGGTCGGTGGTCAGCAGGCCCGCGGCGAGCAGGTGCCGGGCGTACGACGGGGTGACGTCGACCAGGTCGATCCGGTGATCGGCGACGTACCCGGCGAAGGCGTCCGCGTCGAGGCGGACGGCGTCCTCGATGATGTGCACCTCGTGCCCGCCCGCGAGCAGCAGCAGCTCCTCCAGCGAGGCATCGAAGGTGAACGACGCTGCGAGGGCCGCCCGTACCGGCCGGTCCCCGTGCCGCTGCGCGAAGTCGGCGAGGAACCCGGCGCGGTGATGGGCGAGCAGATTGGTCAGTTGCCGGTGCTCCACCGCGACACCCTTGGGCCGGCCGGAGGAGCCTGAGGTGTAGATGATGTACGCGGTGCCGGCCGGAAGCGGCGGCACCGGCACCTCGGCATCACCGTCCACGTCGGACGGGTTCAGGACAGCCAGGCCGGCCGGCAGACCGGCGGTATCCGTTGCGGCCAGGACCAGGACCGGATCAGCATCGTTCAGCACGGCCGCCGTCCGGCCGGCCGGCTGCTCCGGGTCGATCGGCAGGTACGCGGCGCCCGCCCGCAACACGGCGAGCAGGGCCACGACCAGCTCGGCGCTGCGCGGCAGGGCCACCGCCACGATCGTCTCCGGACCGCAGCCTCGGCTCCGGAGCACGTGGGCCAGCCGGTTCGCCCGTGCGTCGAGCTCGCCGTAGGTCAGCGACACGGGCCCGCACACCACGGCGGTCGCCTGCGGAACCCGGGCGGCCTGTGCCGCGACCAGTTCCGGGAAGGTCGCGCCCGGTGCGTCCAGCACCGGACCCCGCTGGTACGCCTCGATCTCCTGCCGTTCGCCGCCGGTGAGCAGCGCCATCTCACCGAGCGGCCGGGCCGGGTCGTCAGCCGACGCCTCCAGCAGCACGATCAGATGACCGGCCATCCGCGCGATCGTCGCCGCGTCGAACAGGTCGGTGTTGTACTCGATGGCGCCGGCCAGCACCCCGTCGCGTTCCTCGAACTCGATGGCCAGGTCGTGGCTCGCCGTGACCACCGGCGGCGGCAGCTCGGCGACGGTCAGCCCGGGCAGCGCGGGCGGGTCGCCGGGCAGGTTCTGCAACACGATCAGCACGTCGAACAGCGGGTTGCGACTGGTGTCACGAACCGGCTGCAGCTCGTCGACGAGCCGTTCGAACGGCACGTCCTGGTGGGCGAAGGCCCCGCGTACGGTCTCCCGCGCCTGGGCCAGCAGCTCGGTGAACGGCTGCCGGGCATCGAGCCGTGAGCGCAGCACGACGGTGTTGACGAAGAAGCCGACGATCCGGTCCAGGCCGGGATGGTCACGCCCGGAGGTGACGGTGCCGAGAGCGATGTCGTCCTGCCCGGACCAGCGGCTGAGCAGGAGCTGGCAGGCGGCGACCAGGGTGGTGAAGAGGGTGCAGTCGTGGGCCCGGCCGAGGCGGTGCAGCCGGTCGGCGAGCTCGGCCGGGACGCTGAAGGCGTGCATCGCGCCCGCCGAGGTGCGGACCGCCGGCCGGGGCCGGTCGGTGGGAAGCTCCAGCGGGGCGACGCCGGCGAGCTGGTCGCGCCAGTAGTCGAGCTGGGTCTCGGCGGTGGGGCGGGCGAGGTGGGCGCGTTGCCAGACGGCGAAGTCGGCGTACTGGAGGGTGAGGGCGGGCAGGGCGGCCGGTTCGCCTCGCAGGGCGGCCGCGTAGAGCTCGGCGAGCTCGTCGGTGAGCACGCCGCCCGACCAGCCGTCGGTGATGATGTGGTGCAGCACCAGGAGGAGGACGTGCTCGTCGGGGGCGGTGCGGACCAGCAGGGTGCGCAGGAGCGGGCCGGTGCGCAGGTCGAACGGGCGGCCCGCTTCGGCGGCGAGCAGCTCGGCCAGTGCGGTCCCGGCCGGGTCGCTGAGGTCACGCAACTCGGGCGTCACCTCGTACGGCTGCCCGATCACCTGCACGCCGCGGCCGTCGACGGTGTCGAAGGTCGTGCGCAGCGACTCGTGCCGGGCCACCAGGGCGGTCAGCGCCGCGCTCAGGGCGTCGGCGTCGAGGGAGCCGGTCAGGCGCAGCGTCAGCGGGGACACGTACTCCGTGCCACCCGGAGCGAACTGGTCCAGGAACCACAGCCGCTGCTGGGCGAACGAGAGGGGCAGCGGGCCGCGCCGATCCACCCGGGAGATGGTCCCGGTGTCCTCGGTGGTCATGCCCGCGTCCAGCGACGCGGCGAGACCGGCCAGGGTCGGTGCGGCGAACACCGCCCGCGGCGACACCCGGACACCGGAGGCCTCCCGCAGCCGCGAGGTGACCCGCATGCTGAGGATCGAGTCACCCCCGAGCTCGAAGAACGAGTCCGTGGCGCCGGCCCGTTCGAGGCCGAGAACCTCGCACCAGATGCGGGCGACGAGCCGCTCGGCCGGGGTACGCGGCGGGACGTGCTCGTGGCGCGTACCGGTGCCGAAGTCGGGCTCGGGCAGTGACCGGCGGTCGAGCTTGCCGCTGGTGGTCATCGGCAGTCTCTCGACGCTGACGAACGCCGCTGGGATCAGGTAGTCGGGCAGGGTGCGGCTCAGGCGGGAGCGAAGTTCGTCGGCCGTCGGGAGCTGCGCCGGTTGCATTTCCCGCCGGGGCCGCGGCGGTGTGCTGGCGTGGGCGGAGGGCGGGGCCGGCGCGGACGGCACGGCCGCGGCGGCAACCACGTAGGCGACCAGGCGCCGGGTGCCGGTGGCGGACTCGTGGGCGACGACCGCGGCCGCGGCGATCGCGGGGTCCGCGAGCAGGGCCGCCTCGATCTCGCCCGGTTCGATCCGGAAGCCGCGGATCTTGATCTGCTCGTCGGCCCGGCCGAGATACTCGAGCAGCCCGGCACCGGTCCAGCGGACCAGGTCGCCGGTCCGGTACATCCGGGCACCGGCCGCACCGAACGGGTCGGCGACGAACCGCTGGGCGGTGAGCCCCGGGCGGTCCAGGTAGCCCCGCGCGACCTGGTCACCGGCGATGTACAGCTCGCCGGTGACGCCCGGCGGCACCGGCCGCAGGCCGCGGTCGAGGACGTACGCACGCTGGTTGCGCCCGGGCCGGCCGATGACGGGCCGGTCCGCCTCGCTGACCCGGCAGGACACCGAGTCCACAGCGCATTCCGTCGGCCCGTAGTAGTTGTAGCCCGTGACCTGGCTCGTGGCGAGGGCCCGCCAGAGGTCGGGCTCGGCCGCTTCGCCGCCGAGCATGACCACCCGCGGGAACGGCCGGGCGTCGTCGAGCAGCCCGGCCGGGACCAGCTGCCGCGCGTACGACGGGGTGACGTCGAGCAGGTCGATGCGATGCTCGGCGATGTAGCCGACCAGCGCGTCCGGGTCGAGCCTGGTGTCGTCGTCGATGACGTGCAGCTGGTGGCCCGCGGCCAGGAACAGCAGTCCTTCCCACGACGTGTCGAAGGAGAACGCCGCCGTCAGCGCCACGGTCAGCGGCCGGCCGGCAGCCTGGCTCTCCGGCTCGATCAGTTCGGCGAGATGGTCGAAGTACAGGGTGGTCAGCTGCCGGTGCTCGACCAGCACACCCTTGGGTTTGCCGGTTGAGCCTGAGGTGTAGATGAGGTAGGCGGAGTTCGCCTGATGCAGCGGACCCGTCCTGTCACTGTCGCTCGGGCAGGTCTCGGGGCAGCGGGCAAGCTTGCGGGCAGTGGCCCGGGTGTCGAGCCTGAGCACGGGCAGATCTGTGGCGAACCGACCGTCCGCGCACAGCACGACGGTGGCGCGGGCGTCCCGGCACAGCAGGTCCACGCGTTCGGCCGGCAGCGTGGGATCCACGGGCAGGTAGACGCCGCCGGCCTTGAGCACCGCGAGGATCGCCACGACACTGTCGGCGCCGCGCGGCAGCGCGACGGCGACCACGCGCTCCGGGCCCACACCGGCCCGGATCAGCAGGTGGGCGAGCCGGTTGGCCCGGGCGTCGAGCTCGGCGAAGGTCAGCCGGGTGGTCCGGAAGACCAGGGCGGTGGCGTCCGGGGTACGGCGGGCCTGCTCGGCGAAGACGGCCGGGAAGGTCGTGTCCGGTACGTCGAGACCGGTGGCGTTCCACTCGGTCAGCACCCGTCGCCGCTCGTCGGCGGTCACCCACTCCAGCGCCGACACCGGTTGCCGCGGGTCGGCGGCGAACGCCCCGAGCAGCAGTCGCATCCGCTCGGCGAGACCCTGCGCAGTCGCGGCGTCGAACAGCCGTGGGTCGTACGCCAGCTCCAGCCGCAGCCCGTCGGCCAGGTACGCACTCAGCGCCAGCGGGAAGTTCGTCGTGTCGGTGGCCCGCACCTCGCGCAGCCGCAGCTCCCCAGCGGCGACCGCAGCCTCGTCGTACGGGTAGTTCTCGAAGACCACGACGCTGTCGAACAGGTTGGTGCCCGCGGGCACCTCGCTCCAGGCGCGCAGTTGCGACAGGGCGGCCCAGTCGAAGCGGCGGGCCTCGCTCTGCGCCTGTTGCAGACCGCGCAGCCATTCTCCCACCGGCACGCCGTCGGGCACGGCCACCCGGGTCGGCACGGTGTTGATGAACATGCCGATCATCGACTCGACATCGGGCAGCTCGGCCGGGCGCCCGGAGACGGTGGTGCCGAAGACGACGTCGTTCTCACCGCTGCACCGCGACAGCAGCAACGCCCAGGCGCCCTGCACGACGGTGTTGACGGTCAGCCCGTACTGCTGCGCGGCCTGCCGCAGCGCGGCGGACTCCGGCTCGGGCAGGCGCAGCCGGACGGTCTCGGCGGACTCGGTGCGGTGCGCCTCGACCGGCTGACGGTCGTAGGGCAGCGGGGTCGGCGCGCTCAGCCCGGCGAGAACCCCGCGCCAGTACTGCTCGGCCCGATCGGTGTCCTGGCCGGCCAGCCAGGCGAGGTAGTCGCGGAACGGGCGGCGGTGCACCGGGCGGGGTGCCCGGTCCCGGACGACGGCCGCGTACTGGTCGGCGACCTCGGTGAAGACCTGCCCGACGCTCCAGCCGTCGAGCAGCACGTGGTGCGAGGTCCACACGACGATGACCTCGTCGTCGGCGGTACGGGCGATGGCGAGCCGCATCAGCGGGGCGGTCGTCAGCTCCAGCCCGGCGGCGCGGTCCTCGGCCAGCAGGCTGTCCAGGGCATCCGCGCGCGCGGCGTCGTCCAGGGCCCGCCAGTCGTGGTGGGTCACGGGCAGGGTGACCTCGCGGTGCACCACCTGCACCGGCTGGTCGACACCTTCCCAGATCACAGCGGTACGCAGGGCCGGCGTACGGTCGACGACGCGCTGCCAGGCGGTGGCCAGGGCGGCGGGATCGGTGACGCCGCCGAGCCGCAGCTGGGTGCGGTCGGCGTACACGCCGGAGTCCTCATCGACCAGGCTGTGGAAGACCATGCCGGCCTGCAGCGGGGTCAGCGGGTAGACGTCCTCGACGGTGCGGCCGTCGCCGGCGACCCGGTCCACGCCGGCCTGGTCCAGGCGGGCCAGCGGGAAGTCGGCGGGCGATCGGCCGCCGGCCCGGGGGTCGGCGCAGTGCGCGACGATCTGGCGCAACGCGTCCAGCATGGCCTCGGCGAGTCGCCGTACGGTGTGCTCGTCGTGGACGTCGGCGCTGTAGAGCCAGCTCAGCCGCAGTTCCCCGTCCTCGACCAGCCCGGCGATGTCCAGCAGGTACGCGGGCGCCTGCCCGGGGTCCAGCTCGGGGCCGACGCCGTCGTGACGGGCCCGGACCAGTCCGGTGGCCTGGGTGGCGTCCCAGCGGCCGTGGTAGTTGAAGCAGACCTCAGGGAGCGCACGTCCGCGTAATGCGGTGGCCGTGAGCGACAGGTAGCGCAGAGCCTCGTAGCTGAGCCCCCGGTGCGGCACCGCGCGCAGCTGTTCCTTGACGGCGAGCAGGGTCCGGCCCCAGTCCGGCGCGGCGGGCAGATCCAGCGTCACCGGGAACTGGGTGGTGAACCAGCCGACGGTGCGCGACAGGTCGACGCCGTCGAGCAGTTCCTCGCGGCCGTGGCCCTCGCAGGCGACTGCGACCCGGTCCCGGCCGGTCCAGTCGGCCAGCACCCGGCCCAGGGCGCTGAGCAGCACGTCGTTGACCTGGGTGCGGTAGACCGGCGGCACCCGGTGCAGCAGCGCGTCGGTGTCGGCGCGGCCGAGCCGGACGGTCACCGCCCGCGTGGAGTGCCCGGTGGGCGCGCCGTCGTGATCCCTGGGCAGGGCTTTCGGCTCGCCGGCGCCCGCCCAGTAGGCCGTCGCGTCGTCGAGGCCGCCGGCACCGACGTGGGCGGCCAGCCGGTGGGCCCACTGGGTGAACGGAGTCGTCACCGGCTGCAGCGCCACCGGCTGCCCTTCGGCCAGCTGCCGGTACGCCGTCTCCAGATCCTCCAGCACGATCCGCCAGGAGACTCCGTCCATCACCAGGTGGTGAGCCACCAGCAGCAGCCGCGGCGGCCGGCCGGCGCTGGAGCGCGCCAGCACGGCGCCGACCATCCGCCCGGTCGCCGGGTCGAGTGCGGCGCGCAGTTGGGCGGCGGCCGCTTCGAGGGCGGCCTCATCGGGCAGATCGCGCACGGCCAGCGCCACGGGGACGACGACAGGGTGCTGAACCGTACCTTCGCCTCCGGTGGTGAAGGTGAGCCGGAGCCCGTCGTGGTGACGCACGACCGCGTGCAGTGCCCGGCCGAGCATCTCCTCGTCCACGTCGGCGGCCAGCTCCAGCAGCATCGACATGGTGAAGTGCCGCAGCGGCCCGTACGTGTCGAAGAACCAGTGCTGGATCGGGGTGAGCGGGGCCGGCCCGGCGATGACCGGTGCCGCCTCGATCGCCTCGGCGGCGCCCGTCACCAGGGCCAGCTCGGCGATGCTCTGGTGCAGGAAGATGTCCCGCGAGGTCAGCCGCAGACCGGCCTGCCGGGCCCGGGACACCACCTGGATGCTCAGGATCGAGTCGCCACCCAGGGTGAAGAAGTTGTCCGTCACCCCGACCCGCTCGGCGCCCAGCACACCGGCCCAGATCTCGGCGAGCTGCCGTTCCGTGGCGGTGCGGGGGGCCACGTGGTCGGCCTGGTCGGTGGCCGGCCCGCTCGGGGCGGGCAGGGCGCGACGGTCGAGCTTGCCGGTGTGCGTGGTGGGCAGCCGGTCCAGCACGACGTAGGCCGTGGGCACCATGTAGTCGGGCAGCTGACGGCGCAGTTCGGTGCGCAGAGCGGTGCTGTCCGGCGCGTCCGGCGGGTTGGCGGGCACCACGTAGGCCACGAGCCGGCGGTGCCCGGCGTCGTCGTCGCGGGCGATGACGACCGCCTCGGCGACACCCGGGACGGCCTGCAGCACGGCTTCGATCTCGCCCGGCTCGATCCGGTAGCCACGCACCTTGACCTGCTCGTCGGCGCGCCCGAGATAGTCCAGCTGCCCGTCGGCGGTCCACCGCACCCGGTCACCGGTGCGGTACATGCGCCCGCCGTCGGCACCGAACGGGTCGGCCAGGAAGCGCTCGGCGGTCAGCCCCGGGCGGTTCAGGTAGCCGCGGGCCACCTGGTCGCCGGCGAGATACAGCTCGCCCGCGACGCCGATCGGCACCGGCCGCAGGGCGGCGTCCAGCACGTACGCCCGTACGTTGCGAAGCGGGCGCCCGATCACCGGACGTGTTCCGGCACCGACCTCGCAGGACAACGCGTCCACGGTGCACTCGGTCGGCCCGTAGAAGTTGTACGCCGTCGTGCCGGGCACCGCACCCAGCTCCCGCCACAGCGACTCGCTCAGCGCCTCGCCGCCCAGCATGAGCACGGCCGGCCGATGCGTGTCGTCGTCGAGCAGGCCGGCGGGCAGCAGCTGCTGCAGGTACGAGGGCGTCAGGTCGAGGAAGTCGATCCGGTGCGCGCGGATGTAGTCCACCAGGGCGCGCGGGTCGAGCCGGGTCTGTTCGTCGATGACGTGCAGCTCGTGCCCGTCCGCCATGAGCAGCGGACCTTCCCAGGACGTGTCGAAGGAGAACGCCGCGGTCAAGGCGGCCCGCAGTCGTCCGCCCGCGGCAGCCGTCAGGCCCTGGCGGTGATGGTGGAACAAGTTGACGAGCTGCCGGTGCTCGACCGTGACGCCCTTGGGCCGGCCGGTCGAGCCGGAGGTGTAGATGACGTAGGCGGCGTGCCGCGGACCCGGCCGGCCGAGCAGCTCGGCGTCAGCGAGACGGCTGTCGGCGCATTCGCCGAGTTCGGCCCGGACGGCGGGGTCGTCCAGCGCCAGTCCGGCCACCCCGGCCGGCAGCAGACTGCTTCCGATCGTCAGGGTCAGCACCGGCGCGGCGTCGTCCAGCACGAAGGCGATCCGGTCCGGCGGCAGGTCCGGGTCCACGGGCAGGTACACGCCGCCCGCCTTCAGCACGGCCAGCAACGCCACGATCATCTCGGCCGTCCGGGGCAGGGCCAGCGCCACCACCCGTTCCGGCCCGGCACCGCGCCGCACGAGCAGCCGGGCGAGCCGGTTCGCCCGCGCGTCCAGCTCCTGGTAGGTCAGCGTGGTGTCCCGGCACACCAGGGCGGTGGCGTCCGGGGTGCGGTTCACCTGAGCCTCGAACAGTTCACCGAAGGTGCCGGCCGGGAAGTCGGCGTCGGTGGCGTTCCACTGCCGCAGCACCTGATCGCGTTCACCGGCGGTGAGCAGCTCCAGCTCGGCCAGGCGCCGCCCGGGCGCGGTGGTGACGGTGTCGAGCAGGCCCAGCAGGTGCCGCGTCATCCGCTCGACAGTCGCGGCGTCGAACAGGTCGGTGTTGTATTCCACGAAACCCGACAGCGCGCCGGAGCGTCGCTCGAACTCCACCGACAGGTCCACAGTGGCTGCTCGCCGCGACAGCTCGATCTCCTCGACGCGCAGGCCGCTCAGCCGCGGGGCAGCGCGGCGTTCGTCGTGCAGCAGCACCATGACGTCGAACAGTGGGTTACGGCTGGGATCGCGAGCCGCGCCCGACGCCTCCACCAGCCGCTCGAACGCCACGTCGTCGTGGGCGAACGCGTCCAGCGCGGTGCCGCGCACCTCGGCCAGCAGGTCAGCGAAGGTCCCCCGCTGGTCGACCCGGGAACGCAGCACCACGGTGTTGACGAAGAAACCGACGAGCCGTTCGAGTTCCGGCCGGTTGCGCCCGGAGACGACCGTGCCGAGCGCGACGTCGTCCTGCCCGGCATAGCGGGAGAACAGCAGGGTGCAGGCCGCGGTCAGGGCGGTGAACAGAGTGGTGTCGTGGGAGCGGGCCAGCTCGGCCAGCCGGTCGGCGACGGCGGCGGGCACGGCGAACCGGTGCACCGCACCGTGCGAGGTCCGCACCGCCGGACGCGGCCGATCGGTGGGCAACTCCAGCGGTTGCAGTCCGGCGAGCCGGTCAGCCCAGTACTCGGCGTGCCTGCGCGCCTCGTCGCCGGTGGCGCGCCGACGCTGCCACACCGCGAAGTCCGCGTACCGCAGGGCGGGCTCGGGCAGGTCGCTGGGAATGCCGTGGTGGGCCGCCTCGTACAGGGCGGTGAGGTCCTCGGTCAGCACGCCCATCGACCAGCCGTCGGTGATGATGTGGTGGGCGGCCAGCAGCAGCACGTGCTCCTGCTCCCCCAGGCGGAACACCGTGACCCGGAACAGCGGGCCCGTCCGCAGGTCGAACGGCACCGAGTACGACTCGTACAGCACCTGTTCCAGGTCGGCTCCGGAGGCCAGGTCGACCAGCGGGACGTAGAGGTCCGGTACCGGGTGCACGACCTGCACCGCCGCGCCGTCGATGTCGTCGAAGGTGGTCCGCAACGACTCGTGCCGGGTGGCCAGCGCGCGTACCGCCGCGGGCAGGGCGGGCAGGTCGAGCGGGCCGCTGAGGCGCATCGCGAACGCGCTGTTGTACTCGGCCTCGCCCGGCTGGAAGCGGTCCAGGAACCAGAGCCGCTGCTGGGAGAACGAGAGCGGCAGCGGCTCGTTCCGCGGAGCCGGCGGGATCGGATCGGCGACCGGGGTGGCGGGCGCCGATCCGGCCAGTCGCTGGCGGAGGAGCTGCTGCAGGTGCGCGGGCAGGGCGGCCGTACGGCTCTGCTGCGGGGACGGCAAGAGGTGCTCCTTCATCGGGGTTCGTCGGTGCCGGCGCCGGACGCGAGGCTCTCGAGCTCGCGGAGGATCCGGTCCTCCACGAGCTCGGCCAGGGCGGCCACGGTGCGGGCGCTGAGGATGTCGCGTGGGCTCAGGGGCAGCCCGAAGGCGGTGCCGGTGCGGGAGGCGACGAGCATGCCGCGGATCGAGTCGCCGCCCAGGTCGAAGAAGCTGTCGTGGACGCCGATCCGGTCGGTGCCGAGCACCTCGGACCAGATCCCGGCGATGACGCCCTCGGCGTCGGTGCGAGGAGCCACGGGTTCGGCGCCGGTCGGGTCGGAGCGGTCCGGGGTGGGCAACGCCGCGCGGTCGAGCTTGCCGTTGGGACTCAACGGAAGCCGGTCCAGGACGACGAAGGCCGACGGCACCATGTGCTGCGGCAGCTCGGCGGTGAGCCGGTCGCGCAGATCGGCCGGTTCCGGCCCGGGGCCGGGCGCGGGTACGACGTACGCGATCAAGCGGTCGTCGCGGACGAGGACCACCGCCTGGGTCACGCCGGGCAGCCGGCGCAGCGCGGCCTCGATCTCGCCCGGCTCGATCCGGAAGCCGCGGAGCTTGACCTGGTCGTCGGTGCGGCCGAGGAAGCCCAGCGTGCCGTCCGGATGCCAGCGGGCCAGGTCGCCGGTGCGGTACATCCGGCTGCCGGGGCCGCCGTGCGGGTCGGCGACGAAACGCTGCGCGGTCAGCCCGGGCCGGTTCAGGTAGCCCCGAGCCAGCTGCACCCCGGCGAGGTACAGCTCACCCGGCACGCCCGGTGGGACGGGTCGCAGGTCGCGGTCGAGGACGTAGGTGCGGGTGTTCCACACCGGCCGCCCGATCGGGACCGCCGCGGCCCCGGACTGCGGTGGACACGGAAAGTAGGTGACGTCGACGGACGCCTCCGTGGGCCCGTACAGGTTGTGCAGGCCGACGGGCAGCAGCGCGTGGAACGCGGCGGCGACATCGGCGGGCAAAGCTTCACCGCTGCAGATCACCCGGCGCAATCCGGTGCAGCCCGCGGCGGTGGGCTCGGCCACAAAGGCCCGCAACATCGAGGGTACGAAGTGGACGGTTGTCACCCGCGCCTCGCGGATGAGGGCGGCCAGGTAGGCGGGGTCCTTGTGCCCCTCCGGCCGGGCCACGACCAGGTGGGCGCCGACGATCAGCGGCCAGAAGAACTCCCAGACCGACACGTCGAAACTCGCCGGCGTCTTCTGCAGGACCACGTCGTCGGGACCGAGGTCGTACTCGTGTTGCATCCACAGCAACCGGTTGACGATCCCCTCGTGCGGCACGGCCACACCCTTGGGTCGCCCGGTTGAGCCGGAGGTGAAGATGACGTAGGCCGGGCCGGCCGGAGTGAGCGGCGCGAGCCGGTCGGCGTCGCCCGGGGTGTGCTCGGGACCGGAGGCGTCGCCGACGTCCTGGCGGCGATCCAGCACCAGCACCGGACGGGCGTCGTCGAGCATCATCGCGATCCGGGCGTCGGGCAGCTCCGGATCGACCGGCAGGTACGCGGCCCCGGACTTGAGCACCGCCACCAGCGCCACGACCAGCTCCAGCGAGCGGGGCAAGGCCACCGCCACGCACCGCTCCGGCCCCGCCCCGGAGGCGATCAGCCGATGCGCGAGCCGGTTGGACCAGCGGTCGAGATCGGCGTACGACAGCGTCACCCCTTCGAAGGTGACCGCCGGTGCCTGCGGGGTCCGCGCCGCCTGGGCCGTGAGCAGGTCCGTCAGGGTGACGGCGGGAACAGGATGAGCGGTGTCGTTCCACCGGGTGAGCACCAGCTCCCGTTCCGTGGCGGTCAGCATCGGCAGCTGCCCGGCCGGCCGATGCGGGTCGTCGGCGACGGCGGCCAGCAACTCCCGCAGGTGATCCAGCAGTCGCCGGGCGGTGTCCTCGTCGAAACACGCCGGGTCGAAGCCGAGCGCCAGCGACAGCCGCGGCCCGGGATAGGCCAGCAGGCTGAGCGGGAAGCTGGTGGTCTCGACGGCGTCCAGATCCCGCAGCCGCAGCCCGTGGACCTGCGCGGCGTCGTCGTCGATCGGGTAGTTCTCGAACACGACGATGCTGTCGAACAGCCCGGTCCCGGCGGGCACGTCGCTCAGCGCTCGGAGCCGGGCCAGCGGAAGGTGCTCGTACTGCCGCGCCTCGATCTGCGCCGCCTGCAACGACTGCAACCACGACAGGGTGTCGGCGTCCGGGTCGACGTCGACCCGGACCGGCAGCGTGTTGATGAACAGCCCGGTGATGGCGTCGGCGCCGCGCAGGCCCGACGGGCGGCCGGACACCGTGGCGCCGAAGCAGACGTCGCGTTGTCCACTGTGGCGGGACAGCAGCATCGCCCAGGCGCCCTGGATCATCGTGTTGAGGGTCAACCGGTTGCTGCGGGCCACCTCGTGCAGCCGCTGCGACTCCTGCTCACCGAGGGTGATGGCGTACCGCTGGGCCGAACGGGCGCCGGCCCCCGGGACCGGTTCCCTGTCGTACGGCAGCGGCGTAGGCGCACTGAAGCCGGACAACACCTGGCTCCAGTGCACCTCCGCCGGATCATCCTGCTGTTCGGCCAACCAGGCGACGTAGTCGCGGAACGGTCGCCGGGCCGGCAGTGCGGGCTCGACGCCCCGCCGGAGCGCGGCGTGACAGGCGAAGACGTCGGACAGCACCTGGAAGATGCTCCAGCCGTCCAGCAGCAGGTGGTGGAAGGTCCAGATCACCCGCACCTCGGTCGCGGAGAGCCGGGCCAGCACCAGCCGCAGCAACGGCGCGCGGGTCAGGTCGAGGCCGTCGGCGCGGTCCTGGTCGAGGAGCGCCCGCAGATGCTCGCGGTGCTCCGCGTCGCCGTACCCGGTCCAGTCGAGGTGGGTGACCGGGACGCGGACGCCGCGGTGCACGATCTGCACCGGCTCGCCGAGCCCGTCCCACGCCACCGCGGTGCGCAGCACCGGGGTCCGGTCCACCACCTGCTGCCAGGCCTGAGCGAGCCGGCCGGGATCCTCGACCCCGTCGAGCACGAAGGTGGTCTGCTGGAAGTAGACGCCGTGCGCGCCCGGCTCCAGGCCGTGGAACGCCATACCGGCCTGCATCGCCGTCAGCGGGTAGATGTCCTCGACGTCCGTGCCGGGCCCGGCCAGGCGGTCCACCGCCGCGTCGTCGAGGCGGGCAAGCGGAAAGTCCGACGGGGTACGGCCGCCGGCGCCCGCTTCGGCGCAGTGGGCGACGATTGTGCGCAGGGCGGCGCACATGCGCTCGGCCAGCGCGGCGACGGTCTGCGGCTCGTGCCGGTTGCGCCCGTACGACCAGGTCAGCTCGAGGCAGCCGGCGGTGACCCGGCCGACGACCTCCAGCGGGTGCGGCCGAGCGGCGGCCGGGTCGTCGTCCAGATCGAGCCCGGCAGCCACGCCCCGGACCAGATTGTCGGTACCGGCCGGGAAGTCCAGCTGGCCGAGATAGTTGAAGCTGATCTGCGGGGCCGGACCGCCGAGCCGCTCGTCATGGGCGAGGTGACGCAGCGCCCCGAAGCCGATGCCCCGCCGGGGAACGGCCCGGAGTTGTTCCTTGACCGCCTTCAGCGCACTGCCCCAGCCGTCCGCGACCGGCACCTCCAGGGCAACGGGATAGACGGTGGTGAACCACCCGACGGTACGGGACAGGTCGACGCCGTCGATGATCTCCTCGCGCCCGTGGCCCTCCAGATCGACGACAACCCGCCGGCGGCCGGTCCACTCGGCCAGCGTGGCGCCGAGCGCGGTCAGCAGCACGTCGTTGACCTGCGTCCGGTACGCCGCCGGCACGTCCTGCAGCAGGGCCGTGGTCTCGGCCTGCTCCAGCCGCACGGTCACCGACCGGGTGTCCGCGACGGTGTCCGGCCCGCTGCGCTCCACCGGCAGGGCCGGGTCACAAGCCAGGACCGCCGCCCAATGCTCCCGCTCACCGGCGAAGCCACCGTTGGCGGTGTAGTCCGCCAGCCGGCCGGCCCACTCCAGCACCGACGTGGTGCGCCCGGCCAGCCGCACCGGCTCCCCGGCCGCCGCCTGCCGGTACGCCAGCCCGAGGTCCTCGGCCAGCACCCGCCACGACACGGCGTCCACGACGAGGTGGTGCACCGCGAGGACCAGCACCGGTACGCCGGCGTCGACCAGCGTGGCCCGCAGCAGCGGCCCGCTACCGAGGTCGACCGGCCCATGAGCCCGGCGGGCCTCGTCCAGCAGCGCCTCCGGCGTCACCGCGGAGGTCAACCGCCGCCTGATCAGGCTCACCTCAACCGGAGGTCCGATCTCCACCCGGTGACCGCCCTCGGAAGCCGGGAACCGCGCCCGCAACGCGTCATGCTGGGCGAGCAAGGCGCTCAGCGCGGTCCGCAGGGCCCGCTCGTCCACGTCAGGCGCCAATTCGAGGGCCAGCCACTGGTCGAAGCGGTCCGCGCTTGCGCCGCGCGTCTCCAGGAGCCAGCGCTGAATCGGCGTGAGCGGGGCGCTGCCGGTGACCGGCCCGGTGTCTCCGGTGGCTGGGCCGGCCGCAGTGACGACCGAAGCCAGCGCCGCGATGTTCGGGTGCCGGAACAGCTCGCGGGACGTCAGCTGCAACCCGGCCGCCCGGGCCCGGGACACCAGCTGGATGCTGAGGATGGAGTCGCCACCGAGTGCGAAGAAGTCGTCCTCGACACCGACGCGCGGTACGCCCAGCACCTCGGCCCAGATGCCCGCGAGGGTCCGCTCGAGGTCGGTACGAGGTGCGACGTACCGGTCCGGGGCGGCGGTGAGGTCCGGGGCGGGGAGAGCGCGGCGGTCGAGTTTGCCGTTCGGGTCGACCGGGAGCGAGTCCAGGAAGACGAAGGCGGCGGGGACCATGTGATCGGGCAGCTCGGCAGCGAGGGCGGCCCGCAGCGGTGCCGGGTCGCGCTGAGCGCCGGCGCCGGGCACCACGTAGGCGACCAGGCGGCGGGTGCCCGGCGGATCCTCGCGGACCACGACGGCCGCGCGATCGACGGCGGGCTGCCGGGTCAGGGCGGCGGCGACCTCGCCGAGCTCGATGCGGAACCCGCGAACCTTTACCTGGTCGTCGGCGCGGCCGAGGAACTCCAGCTGGCCGTTCCGACCCCAGCGCACGATGTCACCGGTGCGATACATACGGGCGCCGATCGGATGTGACCCGCCGGAGGCGTGAGCCGCACGGGGCATGCCGGCGACGCCGAGTACATCGGAGGCAACGGGCGCGGCCGAAACGCCGGATGCGCCGTTCGCGGCGGACGCGTCGGATGCGGCCGAGGCGTCAGGCGCGGCCGAGGCGCCAGGCACGGGCGAGGCGCCAGGCACGGGCGAGGCGCCAGGCACGGGCGACGCACTGGGCGCGTCGTTCGCAGCGAAAGCGCCGGATGCGGCCGAAACGCCAGGCACGGCCGGAGCACCGGGCGCGCCGGATGCGGCCAAGACGCCAGACGCGGCCGAAACGCCAGACGCGGCCGAAGCACCGGGCGCGCCGTTCGCGGAGGACGCGCCGGATGCGGCCGAAGCGCCGGGCACGGCAGAAGCACCGGCCACAGCCGTAGCACCGGATGCGCCGCTGGGTCCTGATGCGCAGGACCCGTCGGACGCGACGAACGGATCGGCGACAAAGCGTTGCGCAGTCAGACCCGGTCGGTGCAGATAACCCCGGGCCAGCCCGTCACCGGCGATGTACAGCTCGCCGGGCACGCCGTCGGGCACCGGCCGCAACGCGCCGTCCAGCACGTACACCCGGGTGTTGGGGATGGGCCGGCCGATCGGTGGCACCGTGCCCGGGACCAGCGCCCCGCTCCAGGTGGCCACGACCGTCGACTCCGTCGGGCCGTACGAGTTGATCATGCGGCGGTCCGGGGCCCAGCGGGTGACGAGGTCCGCGCCGCACGCGTCGCCGCCCACGATGAGGCACCGGAAGTCCGGCAGGCGGGCGTCGTCCGGCACGGTCGCCAGGGCCGCGGGCGGGATCAGCGCGTGGGTGATCCGCGAGTCCGCCAGCACTTGTGCGAGCCGATCGCCGAGCAGTGGACCTTCCGGAGGGACCACCAGGGCCGCCCCGGCCGGTAGGGCCATGCACAGCTCCAGTACCGAGGCGTCGAAGCTGGGCGACGCGAACTGCAGGACGCGGTCGCCCGGGCGTACCTGGTAGTGCTCGATCTCGGCGGCCGAGAAGCTCGCGAGTCCCGCGTGCGGGACCACGACGCCCTTCGGCCGGCCGGTGGAACCTGAGGTGAAGATGACGTAGGCAGGGTGAGCCGCCGACAGCGGACCTGAACGTTCGGCATCGGCGAGGTCGTCGCCCGGCAGCTCAGCGACGGCCGCCACGACGGCCGGGTCGTCCAGCACGAGCGTGGCCTCGCCCGGCACGGGCAGATCCGGGCCGAGCGCGGCCAGTGTCAGCACGAGCACCGGCGCCGCGTCGTCGAGCATCATCGCGATCCGCGAGGCCGGGTAGGCCGGATCGACCGGCAGGAACGCGGCACCGGCCTGCGCCACCGCCAGCTCGGCCACCACGATGTCCACTGAGCGGGGCAGCGCCAGGGCCACGATCCGTTCCGGACCCGCACCGCGCTGAATCAGCAGCCGGGCGAGGCGGTTGACCTGAGCCCGAAGCTGGGCGTAGGTGACCGGACCGTGCCGGTCGAGCAGCGCGGGCAGGTCGGGAGTACGGGCCGCCTGACGAAGGAACAGCTGGGCCAGCGTGGCCGGCTCGATGGCCCGGGCCGTGTCGTTGCGGGTGACCAGCACGTCACGTCGTTCGGCGGCGGAGAGCAGATCGACGGAACCCAGCGGCGCGGCCGGCTCAGAGGTGACCGCGTCGAGGATGCGGACGAGGTGATCAGTGAGCCGTCCGATGCGGTCCACAGTGAACTGCGCGGCGTCGTACTCCACGGCCAGGCCGAGGGTGTCGCCGCGCGGGACGAACTCGAAGACCAGGTCGAACCGGGCGGCCGGACGCGGCAGGTCGTACTCGTCGATCCGTACCCCGCCGGCCTCGCGGGCCTGCAGCAGCTCCTGCTGCAGCACGACGACAGCCCGCACCAGCGGGACGCCGCCCGGCCGGAGTTCCTCGACGAGCCGGTCGAACGGCACGTCATGGGTGAACGCGTCGAGCACCGTCTCCCGCACCTCGGCCACCCGCTCGGCGAAGCTCTGCCCCGGATCCACCGTCCCGCGCAGGACCAGCGTGTTGACGAGGAAGCCGACCAGCCGCTCGAGGTCGGGATGGTCACGCCCGGAGGCGACCGTGCCGAGCACGATGTCACGCTGGTCGCTGTAGCGGGCGAGCAGCACCTGGACCGCCGCCACGAGTGTCATGTAGACGGTCGCGCCGTGCCGCCGGCCCAGCCGGTCCAGGCGACGGACCAGCGCGGCCGGCAACAGTGTCCGGTGCAGGCCGGCCGACTGGGCAGCGCCGGCGGATCCGGACGCGTCGGTGGGCAGGTGCAGCGGCTCGGTTTCGGCCAGCCGCTCACGCCAGTACGCCAGGCGGTCCTCGACCACTGCCCCCGTGAACCGGCCGCGCTCCCAGGCCGAGAAGTCGGGGTACTGCACTGCCGGCACGGGCAGTTGGGCCGGAACGCCGCGGATGCCGGCGTCGTAGAGCTCCGCGAGTTCGTCGGTGAGCACCCGCACCGACGAGCCGTCGGTGACGATGTGGTGCTGGGCGAGCAGGAGCACGTGCTCGTTCGGCCCGCACGCGACCAGAGTGGCCCGGGTCAGCGGTCCGGTGCCCAGGTCGAACGGCCACCGCAGTTCCTCGGCGAGCAGCTCGTCCAGCGCACCGACGCCGAGCTCGACGACTCGCGGGAGCAGCTCGCCGCGTTCGGCGACGACCTGCATCGGCTCCCCGCCGACGACGGTGAAGGTGGTCCGCAGCGACTCGTGCCGCTCCACCAGCGCGGCCAAGGCAGCGCGCAGGACATCCGGATCGAGCGGCCCCCGCAACCGCAGTCCCACGCCTGTGTGGTTCTCGGTCGTCCCGGCGGCCAGCTGCTCGTGCGCCCAGAGCCGACGCTGGTACGTCGACAGCGGCACCGGCCCGGACCGATCCACCCGGGTGATGACCTGCGCCACCTCGGGCGCCCCTGAGCTGACGACGATCGCCGTGTCAGCGACCGTACGGGCCTCGAACGCCGTCCTGGGCGGAAGCCGCACGCCCAGCCTCTCCCGCAGCCGCGACAGCGCCCGCACAGCCAGGATGGAGTCGCCACCCAGCGCGAAGAAGTCGTCGTGCCGTCCCACGTGCGGCAGGCCGAGCACCTCCGCCCAGACAGCGGCGACCGCTCGCTCCGCGTCGGTGCGGGGCGGCTCATGCCCGAGGCTTTCGAACTGTGGCGCGGGCAGCGCCCGATGGTCCAGCTTCCCGTTGCTGCTGACCGGCAGAGCGGCGAGCGTGACGAAGGCGGCGGGCACCATGTGAGCGGGCAACGCCGCTGCCACATGCTCACGCAACTGCGTCTGGTCGACGCCGTCGGGACCGGCAGGCACCACGTACGCCACCAATTGCTTGACGCCCGGCCGGTCCTCGCGGGCGACGACCGCCGCGCGTCCCACGGATCCGTGCCGGCTCAGCACCGCCGCGATCTCTCCCGGCTCGATCCGGAAGCCCCGGATCTTCACCTGATCATCGGCCCGGCCGAGGAATTCCAGCTGCCCGTCCGCCGCCCGGCGGACCAGGTCCCCGGTCCGGTACATCCGCGAGCCGGGGACGCCGAACGGATCGGCCACGAACCGCTGAGCGGTCAGGCCGGGACGGCGCAGGTAACCGCGGGCCAGTCCGGGCCCGGCCACGTACAGTTCGCCGGCCACCCCGGCCGGCACCGGACGCAGCCGGGTGTCCAGGACGTACGTGGCCGTGTTGGGCAGCGGCCGGCCGATCGGCGGGGTGCCACCCGGGCTGAGTGCGTCGGTCCAGGTGGCCACCACGGTGACCTCCGTCGGACCGTACGCGTTGATCATCCGGCGGCCACCGGCCCACCGCTCGACCAGCTCGGCACCGCACGCCTCACCGCCCACCAGCAGCGTGCCCAGGTCCGGCAGCTCAACGCCCGCGGGCACGGTGGCCAGCGCCGCCGGTGGGATCAGCGCGTGCGTCACCCGCTGCCCGGCCAGCACCTCGGCGAGCGGCTCACCCACGGTGGCGCCCGGCGGCGGTACGACCAGAGCCGCCCCGGACGGCAGGGCCAGTCCCAGCTCCAGCACGGACGCGTCGAAACTGGGCGATGAGAACTGCAGCACCCGGTCACCGGCCCCGGCACCGAGCTGCGCCGCCTCGGCCAGGATGAAGTCCACGAACGCGGCCTGGGTGACGACCACACCCTTGGGTACGCCGGTGGATCCTGAGGTGAAGATGACGTAGGCGGGGTGTTCCGGCGTCAGCGGCGCGCGCCGGTCCGCGTCAGTGACCGCTGTGCCGGGCAGGGCGGCCAACTCGGCCCGGACGCCGGGATCGTCGAGCACGATCGGACCCGCGCCGACGGGCTCCGAACTCGCGGAAGATCTGCGGGCGCCAGCAGACGACGCAGGTACGGAAGCCGAGACGTCGCCACGCGTGACCGTGACCACCGGCCGGGCATCATCCAGCATGAATGCGATGCGCTGCGCCGGGTACGCCGGATCGACCGGCAGGAACGCCGCCCCGGCCTTCGCCACGGCCAGCTGCGCCAGCACGATGTCCACCGACCGAGGTAGCAGCAGTGCCACCACCGTCTCCGGCCCGGCCCCGCGGGCGATCAGCAACCGCGCCAACCGGTTCGCCCGCGCGTCGAGGTCGGCATAGCTCAGCACCGATCCGTCCGCGACCACGGCAGGCGTCTCCGGCATCCGGTGAACCTGAGCCTCAACCAGGGCCGCCCAGGTGACCGCGGGGATCTCCCGAACACCGCCGGCCCCGGCGACGACCACCTCCTGCCGTTCCGCCGCCCCGAGCAGGTCCAGATCCGCCACCGCCAGGCCCGGCTGCTCCGCGAACGCTGCCAGCACACGGCTCAGATGACCCGCCATCCGCTGCACGACATCCGCCGCCAGCCGGTCGGTCCGGTACTCCAGTGAGATGCCGACCGCCTCCCCCGGCCCGGGCACGGCCCGCAGCATCAGCGAGGTCGCCGCGGCCGGCCGGGCGTGCGAACCGTCGGTGACCACCACCCGGGCCAGGTCCGGGTCGAGGCCCAGCTGCTCGAACGACCCGGCGGCGTGCCGGGCGGCGTCGAGGCGGGCGTCCCGCACAGCATCGACGAGCCCGCCGAGGTTCACGGCCCGGCCCGGCTCCGGCTGCACCACCACCAGGCCCGGCGTTTCGCCGGAAGCAGCGACGACGGCGATGTCCTCGCCCGGCGCGTAACGGGTCAGGACCAGGTACATCGCGGCCGCGCAGAGCTCCAGCAGAGACGCCCCGGCGGACTGCTCGCCGATCGACCCGGCCGGGACCGCACACCGCACCTGCGCCCAGCCCTCCGGACCGGCGCCGCGACGGTGTCCCGGCAGCCGTGGTGGCACCAGGCCGACACAGCGCTGCTTCCAGTGGTCCAGCTGCTCGGCCGCGGTCTCCAGCGAGCTCCCACCCGTCCTGGGCTGCGGAGTCTGCTCGGCTGAATACACCGGTGCCGCGCGATGTTTCGTCAACGTCGATGAACCTTTCGGGTCACGATGGGCGGAGCCCGGGACACGTGCGCGGCGGTCCCGCGGCGCACGACAATTGCAGCGGGAATCCGCTAGACCAGCGCCTCGATTCGGCGGCCACCGAGGCGCCCACCGACCTGGATACCGTTCACCACCCGCGTACGGTGATCTCGCACAAAGCGTCCGCCCAGCGTCCACCGGCCGGTGGACGCATCCTCGAGATGAAATGTCAAGTCGGCTCTGACGACAATGTTCTCGGCGGGTTCGCCGTCGATGCTCAACCGCAGACCGAAAGGTCCTCCGGCGATTACCCGATACTCCAGGTCACCATTGAGATATGTGCCCGCACATTCCGGCGCCGCGGTGCCGGGAAACAACACCTCGGCGGCCGGCAATGCATCATCCAGCGCGAGGCCGGCCCGGCGCAGTTCCGCGCACAGATCGGCCCACATGGCGTGCCCCGACCCGGCATTGCAGGTCAGCGCGACGATCTGGCCGCCGTCGGCGTCGACCCGCCAGAAACAGCCGGTGCCGTCGGCATTGCCGTCGTGGCCGTACCACTCGTGCGGGGCCACCCCGAACGTGGCCAGGCCGAGCCCCCAGCCCCGGGCCAGCCCGAACGGCACCGCCCCGGGCACGACGCCCCGCATCCGCGCCGCGTAGTCGGCGGGCAGCACCGCGGGCACACCGTCGTCCACGTGCAACCGGCCGAGAGCGACAAGGTCGGCCGCGCTCAGCGCGAGCGCGCCGGCCGCCGCCTCGGCCTCGGGCAGGGACTGCCGGACCGGACGCACCCGCCCGGTACGGCCGTGGACGGAGTGACCGATCGCCACCGTACGGCGCGGACCGGCGGCGCCGATCAGCGTGGGGGTGACGCCCAGCGGCTCGAGCACGATGGACGAGACGGCATCACGCCAGCTCATCCCGGTCACGACAGTGATCAGCCGGCCCAGCAGCACGTAGCCGACGTTGGAGTAGGAGAAGCCCGTCCCCGGCGGCAGCACCATCAGCTCGGGACGGCAGGCGCCGGCCAGATAGCGCGGTACGGACAGCCCGGCCGCGTCCTCGGCGGCCGGCCCGCACGGCAGCCCGGCCGTGTGGCTGAGCAGCTGGCGCACGGTGATCCGAGCCGCCGCACCGGTCAGGTCGGGCACCAGACGGCCGACCGGCTCGTCCAGCTCCAAATCCCCGTCGGCGACCAGGGCGAGCACCGTGGTCGCGGTGACGGCCTTGGTCACCGACCCCACCGGGAACGCCGTGTGCCGGGTGACCCGCCGGCCGGTGCCGTACTCGTCCTCCCCGTATTCCGCGGTGACCGTCGCACCGCCCTGATGAATCGCCACTTGCGCGCCGGGCACCCCGTGGCGCCGGGCGCAGTCGGTCAGAATGTCCGCGGCGACTCGCTGGTCGAGAGCGGATCGTAATGCCACACCGATCATCGGGCCTCATTCCCACGGGCCGGCACAGATCCGGTAATGGGCGCCGAACGCCTTCGCGACAGGCGAGACCGCACGTGTCCGTCCTTTCGTCGACAACAAATTCACTTTCCGCGTGCAACTTGCACGCCCGGTGGCACGCATCGCGCACCACCGGAGCAACGACCGGATGGACTATTCGACCGGCCGGTTAATCGCTTGGCGGCCCTGGTACCCGGCGGCACGGGGCCCAATCCGGAATTCGGCCGCATTCAGTCGGCAAATGTGTCGCCAATCCATCAGGTGACGCACTGATCAACGACACAGCGAATGTGTCGCACACCGGGTCCGGTCGCCTTTGCACCCGGCACGGTATTGACGTTCGTCGGATCACCGGAGGGCCGGCCGCACCGGTCCGGCCATCGTTGACAGTCGATCCATACCTGGCTAGCCTCGCCAGGAAAGCGCTTACCAGAGCCGGGCGTCCCACCGCGTTCCAGGGCAGCACGCGGCGGCGGATCCCGCCCACCGCGCGCGTTCCTTCCCTCACCTCCGGAGGTTCCCCATGCATGCCCGCAGCACCGCCGCCCTCGCGGCCGTGGCCGCCCTCGCCGCCGCCGGCGTCACCCTCGGCCTGTCGGCCCCCGCGACCGCCGCCGCGCCGGCTCCCCTGTTCGTGGCCACCACCGGCAACGACAGCAACGCCGGCGACCAGGCCCACCCGCTGCGCACCATCCAGCGGGCCGTCGACCTGGCCCAGCCCGGCACCGTCATCTCCGTGCGGGGCGGCACCTACGCGCTGACCACCAACATCCAGATCACCCGCAGCGGCACGGCGAGCCTGCCGATCACCCTGACCCGGTACGGCACCGAGCGCGTCGTCATCGACGGCGAGGCCCTGCCCAACACCCCCGCCCCGGTCGGCGGCAGCGTCCCCCGGGCCCAGCGCGGCGCCGTGCACATGCAGGCCTCGTACTGGCGCCTGGTCGGCCTCGAACTGGTCAACGGCCCGTACGGGCTCTACTGCGACGGGTGCAACGGCAACGTCTTCGAACGCCTGTCGACGCACGACAACTACGAGTCCGGCCTGCAGATCCAGGGCGCGTCGAGCGGCAACCTGGTGCTCAACCTGGACAGCTACCTCAACCGGGACCCGCGCAAGAACGGCGAGAGCGCGGACGGCCTGGCGATCAAGGAGGGCAGCGGCACCGGCAACGTGGTCCGCGGCGCCCGGCTGTGGAACAACGTCGACGACGGCTTCGACGCCTGGATGTTCACCTCACCCATCACCGTCGAGGGCAGCATCGCCTACGGCAACGGGATCAACCGGTGGAACTTCCCGGACTTCGCCGGCGACGGCAACGGCTTCAAGATGGGTGGCGGCGACCCCGATCCGGCCGCCGACCACGTGATCCGCACCAGCATGGCGTTCAGCAACGCCGCGCACGGCTTCACCGACAACGGCAACCCGGGGACGCTGGTCTTCGACCACGACACCGCGTACGCGAACCCGAAGACCGGCTTCGACGTGGACTCCAGCACCTCCCGGCTCACCGCCAACCTGTCCGTCCGTAACGGCACCGCGGTGGCCCTGGGCCGCTCGACCGGCAGCGGCAACTCGTGGAACCTGAGCTCGGTCCCGGCGCTGGCCAGCACCGACAGCTCGGTGATCACCGGACCGAGGACAGCCTCCGGGGCGATCGCGACCTCGTCCTTCCTGCGCCCGGCGAACGGCGCCGACCTGGGCGCCAGAATCTGAGACCGGCAGCCCCTCGTTCCACCGCGTCGGGCATCTGCCGGGCGACCGCGGACGAGGCCCGGCATTCCACCGCATCGGGCATCGGTCGGGTCACCTGACCGGCGACCCATGACGATGGCGCCGCTTCAGACACGGACGTCGGCGGGGCCGCCGGTCATCGGCAGACCGGCGGCCTGCCACGCCTCCACCCCGCCGATCAGATCCGTCGCCCGGCGCAGGCCGACCGCCTGCAGACCGGCCGCGGCCAGGCTGGAGCTGTAGCCCTGCCGGCAGACCACGACGACGTGCAGGTCGTACCCGGTCGCCTCGGGGATCCGGTCCGGCGACGCCGGATCCAGCCGCCATTCCAGCACCGTACGGTCGATCACCAGCGCACCGGGCAGCTCGCCCCGCACCCGGCGCTGGCTCTCGGTGCGGGTGTCGATGAGCAGAGCGCCGGCGGCGACCGCCGCCAGAGTCTGCTGCGGGTCGAGCCGGCGCAGCCCGGCCCGGGCCCGCGTCAGCAGGGCGTCCACTCCCCGCGTCTCGATGATCGTCATTCCCGATCATTCCCGCAGCCTTGGACCCGCGCACGTCGGGCAGGACTTTCAACTGATCGGTTGACGGGCGGACCGGCCGCCGTCTACGGTCACTTTCAACCGATGAGTTGAACCAGGGCATGACACAGGAAGCCAGGGGCCGTGACCACAGACACGCTGACCCGGGTGTTCGCCGCCCTCGCCGATCCGACCCGCCGCGACATGGTGGCCCGGCTCGCCGAGGGCGACGCGACCGTGAGCCGGCTCGCCGAGCCGTACCGGATGACGCTGCAGGCCGTCTACAAACACCTGCGGGTGCTCGAGGACGCCGGGCTGGTCAGCCGGCCCCGCGGGCCGCAGCCACGGACGGTACGGCTCGAGGCCGAGGTCTTCGACCTGATGGACGCCTGGATCGAGCGCTACCGGACCCGCGCCGAGCAGCGTCACCGCCGCCTCGACGCCGTGCTGGCGGCGATGAAGGGAGACGAGCATGACCACGATCACGGAGACCTCGATCGAGGCCGACCCGAAGGTGCCGGTGATCCGGCTGAGTCGTGACTTCGAAGCCACACCTGAGCAGCTCTTCCGGGCGCACACTGACCCCGTGCTGTTCGCCCGGTGGGTGGGTCCCGACGCCATGACCACCCGCATCGAGCATTGGGACGCCACCAGCGGAGGCAGCTGGCGCTACGTCTCGGTGCGCGACGGCACGGAGTACGCCTTCCACGGCTGCTTCCATGAAGTTCGCCCGGACCGCATCGTGCAGACCTTCACCTACGACGGCGAGCCGGACGGGGTGTCGCTGGCCACGCTGTGGTTCGAGGATCTGGGCGGTGGCCGCACGCGGCTGCGCACCCAGTCGCTGGTCGACAGCTTCGAGGCCCGCGACGCCTGGCTGCGCAGCGGCATGGAGGCCGGCCTCGATCAGGGTTACGCGAAGCTGGAAAGGATGATCCACGATGGCGCTGTCTGAGATCCCCGCCGAGCGGCACCGGCAGATCGCCGGACTCTTCACCGAGCGGGTCCGCGGCACCCGGTCCTGGGACGCGCCGGCCCCGGTGGCCGGCTGGACCGCCCGTGACGTCGTGCGGCACCTGACCGACTGGTTCCCCGGCTTCCTCGCCGCGGGCGCCGGCATCGACCTGCCCCGCGGCCCGTCGGTGGACGAAGACCCGGTCCGCGCGTGGCAGGTGCACTCCGACGGCGTGCAGGCGGTGCTCGACGACCCGGCGACGGCCCAACGGGAGCTCAGCAACCCGCACATCGGCAACCTGCCGCTGGCCGCCGCGATCGACCAGTTCTACACCTCGGACGTGTTCATGCACACCTGGGACCTGTCCCGGGCCACCGGCCAGGACGACCGGCTGGACCCGGCCTTCTGCGCCGGCCTGCTCGCCGGGATGGAGCAGATGGAGGAGATCCTGCGCTCGTCCGGCCAGTACGGCCCCCGGGTCGAGGTGCCCGCCGACGCGGACATCCAGACCCGGCTGGTGGGCTTCATCGGCCGCGACCCGGCCTGGCGGAGCGGGGTGACCCAGCCCTAGAGGTCACGCGTGTCGGCCGGGGCCATCAGCCGCAACGCGTTGGGGTCCAGGCCGATCCGCAGCGGGGTCCGGCCGGACGGCTCACCGTCGACCTCGACGCGGGCCGGGCGGTCGGTCTCCACCCACAGTTCACCGACCGCCAGGAACGGTTCCTCGTCGAGCGTGCGCCGGTGACCCGTCGCCGCATTGCGGGCCGTCTCCCGCAGCAGTCCCCACCGTCCGCGGCCGCCGACCGGATAGGCCACCAGCAGCCGGTCGTCGGCGTGCGCGTCCGCCGTGATCGGCCGCCCGGCGTGGAAACCGCCGTTGGCCACGTACAGCTGATGCGTCACGAACGTGTGCTCACGCCCACCGGCGCGCACCACGATCCGCAAGGGACGGTGCCGGGCCAGCAACCCCAGAGCCGTGATCGGGTACGCCGTCCGGCCGATCACCCGCTTCAGCAGCCGCGGCGCCGACAGCATCAGGTCGGCGGACAGTCCCACACCGACGTGGTTGGTGAACGCGGTCCCGCCGGCGAGCCCCAGGTCCACGTCGATGACCTTGCCGTCGGTCAGCGTCGCCACCGCCTCGTCGAGAGACAGAGGGACGCCGACCGTGCGGGCGAAGTTGTTGGTGGTGCCCAGCGGCAGCAGACCCATGGCGATGTCGCGGTGGGCGAGCAGCCGCGCGGCCGTGCTGATGGTGCCGTCGCCGCCGCCGGCGACGAGCAGATCCGGGCCGCGATCGATGACAGCGGCGAGCGTCGCCTCCAGCTCCCGGGGACGATCCACCGGGTACGCGTCCAGCAACGTGAACCCGGCCGCCAGCAGCCGGGTACGGGCGGCGTCGTACAACCGCATGCCCTGCCGGGAATGGGCGTTGACGACGAGCGCAGCCCGCCGGTCCCGCTTGACTGCCTCGGTGAGCTCCTGCTTGGTCCGCATCCGAGCAGTTTCCCGTACGGGTCAGAAGTGGTGCACGACCGAGGTCCCCCGCTTCGCCCGGTGGCGGCGAGGTGCGACCGCAGTTTCGGGTGAGGTGGAGGTGACCATCATCAGGCGCAGGTACGCCCCTTCGGAAGCGGCGCTCACGGCCACGCTCAAGCGACAAGCCAGGCAGCCAGCTCCCCCGGCCGGCTGAGCGCCACCAGATGCCCGCCGGGCATGGTCTCCGGTGTGATCCCCAGCCGCTCCCGGGCGACCCGGATCTGGAAGTCGACCGGGAACAGCCGGTCCTCCCGCCCGCTGAGCACCCGGGTCGGCACATCCGGCCACGCCCCGAGCGGCCACGGCTCACCGAACGGCGTGCCCGACTGCCCCGGCTCGGCCGCCATACCCTCCTCCGTGACCTCCGCCGGCACGTCGTGGAAGAACATCACGCGCGGGTCGAAGGGCGCGTCCGGATCACGGCCCTCGCGCACGTCGAGCTCCCGGCGGGCCTGCTCCTGGCCGGTCGCCGCCCACCAGTCGCCGCCGGTCTCGCCGGGGGCCGGGATCATGGCGTTGACCAGGACGATCTCCTCCACCTCGAGCCGGTCGCAGGCGAGCGGAGCGCTGAGGCCACCCATCGACTGGGCCACCAGCACCACACGCCGATGACCTCCCGTGACGGCGGCGGCGACGATGGCGTCCGCGTACTCCCGCAGGCCGGCTTTGTCGTCGGCGGCCGGCAGGTCGACCGCGATCGCCTCGTGGCCGCGACGGCGGAGCTCCGGCACGAGGCGGTGCCAGTACCAGGCGCTGCCGCCGGCTCCGGGGACCAGGACGTACGAACGGGTCGTCGGCATCGGCACTCCGCTTCGTGGTTCTGATTTCGTACCGGTCAGTGCGGTAACGATACTATGAAGCTGTGGCCCGGACCTATGACGATCCCTGCGGAGTTGCCCGCGCGCTCGACCTCGTCGGCGACCGGTGGGCCCTGCTGGTGGTCCGGGAGCTGCTGCTGGGCCCGAAGCGGTTCAGCGAGCTGCGCCGCGGCCTGCCCGGCGCCGGGCAGAGCATGCTCACCCAGCGCCTGACCGAGCTGGAGCGGGCCGGCGTGCTGCGCCGCCGGCACCTGGGTCCACCGGTCAGTGCCCAGGTGTACGAGCTGACCGGACGCGGCCACGACCTCGAACCGGTCCTGCTCGCCCTCGGACGCTGGGGCAGCCGCACACCGCCGACCTCCACCGCGTCACTGAGCGTGGACGCGCTGGCCCTCGCGATGCGGACCACGTTCGACGCGGCTGCGGCCGGCACGTGGGCCGCCCGGTTCGAGCTGCGGCTCGACGGCGACGCTTTGGAGGCGGAGGTCAGCCACAGCAGGTTCACGCTCACCCGAGGTGTGACTCAGGCGCCGGACGCGGTGCTCGAGACCAGCGCGACGGTCCTCCGGGAGCTGATCTTCGGTGCGGGGACCCTGGCCGCCGCTGAGGACGCGGGGCTGATCACCGTACGCGGGGATCGGGAGGCTGCCGACCGCCTGCTGACGCTGTTCCCGCGGCCCCCGATCAAGGGTTGAGCGAGCGGCTCAGGCGCCGCGGATGAGCCGGTAGGACCGGTGCAGGTGCACGGCCCAGACCGCGACGAGCTCGCGGGCGGTGTCGAGGCGGCCCTGCGGCTTGTCGGTGATGCTCCACCGGCTGATGACGACCATGCGCCAAGTCTGGACGCCCCGGGGCGGCACCCCGGGAGCCGCCGGGCAGCAGGACGGTTGCAGGCGATTCCCGCAGATCGGGCCCGAGGGTGCGGCGCACCTCTAGAGTCGGCGGCGCGGTGCACCGCCATCACCGTGCGTGACCAATTCATCGCCGGCGCGGGGAGCCCAGGATCATGGGAAAAAGTTCGGATCATGAGTGCACAACCGACCACCCGGCACCCGTCCTAGAGGGTGTGACCTTCGAGCAGTTCGCGGTGGCCCGGCTTCCCAGTCTGCTGCGGTACGCGGTCGTCCTCACCGGCGACCGTGACCTGGCCCAGGACGTCGTCCAGGAGGTGCTGGCCAGAGCGCAGGTCCGGTGGCGTCGGATCAACGTGGCCGACTCCCCCGAGGCCTACGTCCGCCGCATGGTGCTCAACGAGTATCTGTCGTGGCGGCGCAGCTGGGCGGCGCGCAACGTGCACGCCGTGGGGGAACGGCTGGTCGACATCGACGACGCGAGGGGCGGGGTACGCGACCACGCCCACGACGTCGTCGAGGCCGACGAGCTGTGGAACCGCCTGGCGACGCTCGGGCGCAAGCAACGGGCGGTGCTCGTGCTGCGCTACTACGAGCAGCTCGACGACGATGCCATCGCCGATCTGATCGGCTGCTCACCGGCGACGGTGCGCAGCCACGCTTCGAGGGCGCTCAAGACGCTCCGGCTCTCGTCGGAGCGACAGCACAGGATCCACGCCGAGGAGAAGTCGTGACCGAGCACGGAGACCAGCTCCGCAACGCCTTTGAGACCCATGAACATCTGGCACCCGACGCGGCCGCGGTCTACAGCCGGGTGCAGGAGCTGTCCCGTTCGTACCAGCGCCGCCGCTGGGGTGTGCAGGCCGCCGGTGGCGCCGTGCTGGGCGTCAGCCTGATCGCCGGGGCGATCAGCCTGCCCGGGCTGCTGCCGGGCCAGCACAAGCAGGAGTCCGTCAACGCCGGCGCCGCCACGATGCCGAACATGGCCCCGTCGGCCCCGCCGTCCACCCCGTCGTCCGAGGCCGAGCTGGAGAAGCAGTACGACGCCTTCTTCGCCGCGGGCTACGACTACGACGACGCGGTCCGGCTGGCCATCATCTGGCGGTCCAAGGACGACGTCGGCGCGATCAAGGCCGAGGCCGGACGCCGGTTGCTGGCCGGTGAGAAGCTGCCGATCCCGGCCACGCCGGACGATCCCGCGACGGAAGACCCGATCAGCCCGCGGGAACAGAAGCAGCTGGACGCGTACTTCGCGGCTGGTTACAACTACGACGACGCGGTCAAGCTGGCCAAGCTGTGGAAGCTGGCCGACCCGTTCTCGGCCAAGGTCGAGGGCGGCAAGCGCCTGCTGGCGAAGAAGAAGCTGCCGGTCAAGCCGAGCGCCGTCGCCGAGGCCAAGGAGACGGCCCGGGTCAACAAGTTCTTCGCCGCCGGGTACGACTACGACGACGCGGTCAAGCTGGCCAAGCTGTGGAAGCTCGCCGACCCGTACTCGGCCAAGATCGAAGGCGGCAAGCGGCTGCTGGCCGGCGACTCCCTGCCTTTCAAGCCGTGACCGCCACGCTGCACCGGCGCACGGGGTTCGAGATCGAGCTGATGGCCCCGCCGGGCCACAGCCGGCGGACTCTCGCGCGGGACCTGGCCGACCGCTGCGGCGGCCGGGTCCACCCGGTGTGGCATCACGACAGCGAACCGTCCCTGGTCCCGGGCCTGGGCCGGTTCCTGCACCTGACGCAGGGCTTCGAGGTACGCCGGGCCGACGGCTCACCGCTGTGCACGCTGGTGGACGACGTCACCCTGATGGCGGGCCTCGACCCGCGCACCCCCGCGCCGCCGGGCTGGTTCCGCATCCTCAGCGACGACCCCCGCCTGCTGAGCCTGCTCGCGAAGCACAGCGACCCGGGCGGCACGCTGGGGGCCGCTCTGGACGGGACCGCCCAGCTCTGGGGCAGCAAGGTCCACCGGTACGGCGACGTGTACCGGCTGGACGACGTCTCCGGCGCCACCATCGCCCTGGCCGCGCCGCACGGCGGTGAGCGGGAGCGCCCGTGCGAGATCGTCACGCCACCGCTGAGCGCCGATCACGGCGCCGCGCTGGAAGAGCTGCTCGGCCCGGCCCGTGAGCTGGGCTTCACCGTGCCGAGCGAGGCCGCCGTGCACCTGCACGTGGACGGCGCGCCGTTCCGGGAGCCGCACGCCCTGGCGAACGTCGTCCGGCTGTTCGCCCACTGGCGCGAGCCGCTGCGGCTGCTGTTGCAGACCAACCCGGCCTGCCGCCGGCTGGCCCCACTGCCGGAGCCCTTGGTCGAGGCGGTCGCCGGTCTGCCGTCCTACGACGACCTGCGCAAGGCCGCGGCCGACGGCAAGCTCACCAAGTTCTTCGACGTCAACCTGACCCAGCTGCTCACCGACACCCCGATCCGGGACACGATCGAGATCCGGATCCTGCCCGGCGCTCTGACCGCCGGCGACGTCATGAACCGCGCCGCCCTGGTGGAGCTGCTGCTGGACCGCTGCGTGGACCCGGAGCCGGTGCCCGCTCCCCCGGCCGACCCCGGCGCGGCGGTCGAGGAGCTGCTGCACATCGCGGCGCGCGTGCTGGCCGATCGGGAGGACGGGCCGCACTGACCGCGGATCAGCCGGCGTCCCAGGGCGGCGTGCTGGTCGTGACGGTACGGCCGGTGTCGGCCGCCTCCTCGATCGCCAGTCCGATCAGGTGGTCCTGAGCGCCCTCGGCCAGCGGATACGGCTCCGGCCCGGTCCCGCGCACCCACGCGGCGGTCGCCTCGAGCAGCGCGGCGGTGGCGATCTCGTCATCGTTGAAACGCAGCCCCGCGTACGGGTTGCGGAAGAGCACCTCCTCACCGAGCGTGATGTGCGCGGTGTCCGTGTCGTCCGGGCCGCGCCCCCGGACCAGCGGCGTCCGCACGATGGTGCGCGGCCCGGCGAGGCGGACAACCTCGTCGTCGCGCAGCTCGCCGTGGCTGCCGCGCACCAGCAGGCGCCGGAAGCGCAGCTGGTTGCGGGTCTGGTTGTCGGTGAAGTCGTACAGGCCGAGGCGGCCGGCCCCGAAGTCGAGCGTGGCGATGGTCGTGGTGGCCGGACGCGGCTCGGCGGCACCGGTCCAGCCCGCCCGGTTCAGCGGATCGAGCAGCGGGGCCCGGTGCCGGGTCGCCCGGACGGTGACGGGAGCACAGCCGGCGCCGAGCAGCCCCCGCATCAGCGACACGGCGTGGTAGAGCTGCGTCGACGAGACGTGCACCTGGCTCGGCGACCCGATCAGGCCACGGTCCACGACCGCGGCCCGGGCCGCATGGGTGGGCATGAGCAGATACTGCTCGGCGACCTGCACCAGGCCGGACTCGCCGACGGCGGCCCACAGCTCACGCAGACCCTCGGCGTCAGGGGCGGGCGGTGTCTCGGCGAGCACGGGCACCCCGCGTTGCACGGCGGCGACGATGACGTCCGGATTGACCGCACGGGGCAGGGCGGTCACCAGGAAGTCGGGCCGCGCCCCGGCGAGACAATCGTCCACCGACCCGTACGCCGGGACGGGCAACCGGCGCGGCGTGCGGACCACCGCGCCCACACAGGACAGACCGTCGAGCCGGGCGGCGAGCCGCCAGTACGCCGCGGCCCGGAAACCCGCACCGACGACCGCGAACGACGTCACCGGCCGATCCTAGTACGGTGCCGCGGCCGGCGAGTCATGATGAAGAGTGTCTCCTCGCCGCCGCTTGATGCTCGGTGCCGCCCTCATCGTCCTGCTGGCGGTGCTGGTGACGGTGGGCGTACGCCTGATCAACCGCGAGGATCCGGTCGCCCGCCCGGATCAGGCCAGGCCCGGACCGGTCCTGCTGGTCCCCGGGTACGGCGGCAGCCGGACCGGCCTGTCGCAGCTGGCGGCCCGGCTGCGCGCCGAGGGCCGCACCGCGACGGTCCTCACCCTGCCCGGCGACGGCACCGGCGACCTGCTCGTCCAGGCCGGCACGGTCGACGCCGCCGTGCGCGCCGCCCTGGCCGAAGGGGCGCCCTCGGTCGACGTGGTGGGCTACTCCGCCGGTGGCGTCGCCGTCAAACTGTGGGTGGACCGGCACCGCAGCGCCGGCTCGGCCCGGCGGATCGTCACCCTCGGCTCCCCCCTGCACGGCACCCGGATCGCCGGCGCCGGCTCCGCGCTGGCCCCCGGCTCCTGCCCGGCCGCGTGCCGCCAGCTGGCCCCCGGCAGCACCCTGCTCGACGACATCGACGAGGAGCCGGTGCCCGACGGCCTGCCGTGGCTGTCCCTCTGGACGACCGACGACGAAACCGTGCAACCACCCGACTCGGCCCGCCTGGACGGCGCCACCAACCTGGCGGTGCAGACGCTGTGCCCGCAAGCCCGCATCTCGCACAGCGCGCTACCCACCGACCCGATCATCACCGCCCTGGTGCTGACCGCCCTCGGCACAACCCCCTGGTCAGCGCCGGCAACCTGCCCTACCTAGTTCTTCACGTCGCGGGTCGGTTGATCAGTTCTAGTTGATGTGTCGGGTGTCGGGCGTGGTGAGCTGACGGACGAGGCGTGGGGGGTGATCGCGCCGTTTTTGCCGGAGCCAGGTCGCAGACGATCCCCGAGCGCGCTGACCAGATCGGCCGCCGGGCCGCCAAAGGCAGCCGAGGCAGGCGAGCGCCGGAGTTCGACAAGCAGGTCTAGCGGCAGAGAAACGCCGTGGAACGCTGCTTCAACCGGCTCAAGCACTGGCGTGCGCTGGCCACCCGCTACGCCGAACGCGCCGCCAACTACCGCTCATCCCTGCTCCTCATCGCCGCTCTGATCTGGCTCAGATGATCGCCACAACACGGCCTGGTCGATCGTCCTGGGCGGGTCGTTGGTGGAGTCGATCTCGTCGTGCAGGCGGCGCTGCTCGGCTTTGCTCAGCGAACCGCCGTCGGTCACGCGCAGGGCCCAAGGCCGCGGGCAGGGACCGTCATGCTCGTGGTCGGGGCACAGCGTCTCGACGATGCGGTCGGCCAGCGCCTCCATCTCGCCGGCGGTGGCGATCACCGGGATCGTGATGCGCCACAGCCGGGTCCCGGGCTCTCCGGATCCCTCGCGCGTCGGCGACACTAGTTCTTGACGTCGCGGGTCATGAAGTTCGCCCACGCGGCCCCCAGCAGCACCACCAGGTAGACCAGCTGCAGCGCGGCGCCGCGTTCGATGTCGCGCCAGAGGACCGGTTCGCGGAAGAAGTCGATCCAGGCCAGCCAGTAGCGGGTCGGCAGGTACGGCCGGACGGCCGCAGCCGCGTCCAGGGTGACCAGCACCTGGCTCACCACCAGCACCGCGAGCGCCCCCATCGCCGCGCCCAGCGCCGAGTCGGTGACGGTGGACAGGAACAGGGCGATCGCCGCCACGCCCAGCATGGACACCGTGATGTACGCGACCGTGGCGACCAGCCGCCAGGCCAGCCCGGCCGGGGTGATCGTGACGCCGGACAACGAGGTGACGTCGGCGGGCAGCGTCACCCCGGTGCTGTCCGCCTCGGCGCCGAACAACACCAGCCCGGTGACGTACGAGGTGACCAGCACGGTCGCGATGGCGAAGAGCACGAACACCACCAGCGAGACCAGCTTGGCCACCAGCAGCCGGGTCCGGCCCACCGGACGGATCAGCAGATACCGCAGCGTGCCGGCGGACGCCTCGCCCGCCACCGCGTCCCCGGCCAGCACCGCGACGGAGACCGGCAGCAGCACCGGCAGGACCAGGGCCATCGCGGCGGCCGGATACAACGCGCCGTTGCTGAGCACCGCGGACAGGAAGGCGCCGCCCTGTCCAGGTGGCGGCGGGATCCTGGTGGTCGCCAGGAACACCGCGACGATGAACGGCAGCGCGCACAGCAGCGCGGCGATCACGTACGTGCGCGGGCGGCGGAACAGCTTGGCCAGCTCGACCCGGATCATGCCGTGCCCCCTTCGACGCGGTCCGAGCTCGTGGAGGTCGCCTCCAGCACCACCTGTTCCAGCGAACGCCGCTCGCCGGCCAGCTCCACGACCCGCACCCCGGCGGTGACCAGCTCCGCGTTGAGGTCGTCGGGCGCCTGGTGGCGTACCGTCAGCCGGTCTCCGTCGCGGGCCTCGACCCGGCCGTCGAGCAGCGCGACCACCCGGTCGGCGTCCGGGGTGTGCAGCACCACCCGGCCGGTGGGTGCGCGCAGCGCGGCCAGGTCGTCCTGCAGGACCAGCCGGCCGCTGTCCATGACGCCCACCCGGCTGCAGAACGCCTCGATCTCGGTCAGCAGGTGGCTGGAGAGCAGCACCGTCGTGCCCTCATCGTTGAGCTCGGTCAGCAGGTCGCGGATCTCCCGGATGCCGCGCGGGTCCAGCCCGTTGGTGGGCTCGTCGAGGATCAGCAGCCGGGGCGTGCGCAGCAGCGCCGCGGCCAGGCCCAGCCGCTGCCGCATCCCCAGCGAGTACGCCCGGACGGGCCGCCGGTCGATGCCGGCCAGCCCGACCCGTTCGAGGGCCTGGTCGACCCGCCGCCGCCGGTCGCGGCGCCCGCCGCCCGGCCCGGCCGCGTCGAAGAGGTTGAGGTTGGTGCGCCCGGGCAGGTGCGGATACATGCCCGGGCCCTCGACCAGCGCGCCGACCTGCGGCAGCACCTCCTTCACCCGCCGCGGCACGGGCAGGCCCAGCACCTCGATCTCGCCGCGGGTGGCGAAGACCAGCCCCAGCAGCATCCGGATCAGGGTGGTCTTGCCGGAGCCGTTCGGGCCGAGCAGGCCGTAGCGGTCGCCCTCGCGGACCTCCAGATCGACCCCGCGTACGGCCACCGTGTGCCCGTAGCGTTTGGTCAGGTCCCTGGTGATGATCATGCGGTCCCTCCGGCGAGATCGGCGGCCACCCGTTCCAGCAGCGGCGCGTCCACGAAGCCGGTGACCAGGTACGTTCGCTCCGCCCGCACCGCCAGGACGTTGAGCAGGCCGGCCGTGATCAGCACGGCCTCCCCGCCGGGCACGGTCAGCCGGCGTCCCCACCGGGCCGCGTTGCGGAACACGTCGTCGCCGAGCCGGCCGGGCAGGCCCAGCGCCACGAACCGGGCCAGGCCGACGCCGTAGACCCCGACGACCGGCACGCCGGCGACGCTGTCCTGGCGGGGGAAGCCGGCGAGGGTGTCCGGCGGGGTCAACGAGTCCCAGCGGTCGAGGGCCGCCAGCACGTCGGCCGCGGAGGTGGTGGCCGACCCGATGCCCGGACCGGGAGCCGGCGGGACGAGCACCGCGGCGGCCGGGGCGGTCAGCGAGACCTCCAGGAAGCGGGTGACGAACACCGGCCGCCGGGCGCCCCGGGCGGTGATCTCCGCCTGCAGGGGCAACCCGCTGACCGGGTCGGCCCACACGTCGATGTGCGCGACGGTGGTGCCGGGCGCGACCGGGACGATCCGCAGCCCCGCCGCGACCACGCCGGCGATCCGCCGGCCGGGCAGCCGCTCCAGGCGATCACCCGCGGCCAGGCTCAGCATCCGCCGGACCAGCTCGGGCGGCGTCAGGTCGGCCGCCCGGGGCAGGCGCAGCGGCTGCTCGCCGACGATCCGGGTGAGCCGGCTCTCGCCGTAGTCCCACAGATACTGCTCGCCGGGCAGCTGGTAGAGGCCCTGCTCGGTACCGGGCCCGAGGACGTCCACCCGCCACCGGTCCGGGGCGCCGCGCCAGACGCGCATCTCGGTGGTCCCGCTGACCAGGGCGGTGACCTGTTCCAGGTTGGGCAGCGCGGGCAGGCCCAGGGCGCCCGCGCTCTGCGCGTACCCCTGATAGGTCTGGGCGGCCGAGGCCGCGATCCGGTCGCGCAACGCGGCGGGCGCGACCCCGGTCGCCGGCACCGGCCGGTGGGCCAGCAGCACCGGTACGGCGGTGAGCACCACCACAACCGCAAGCACGACGCTCCACCGGCGCCGGGCCTGCCCGGCCACCACCGTCCGGCCGGCGCCCGTCAGCTGCCTCATCAGCCGAGGTCGAGCACACCGGGGATACGGTCCGGACGCCGGCAGGTCGTCCGGACGGCCACCGAGGCACCGGCACGGGCGCTCACCTGCATCGACTCCATCACGTCCAGCACGTGCAGCGCGACGTCGGCGGCGGCGCGGTGCGGCCGGTCCTCGGTCAGCGCCTCGGCGAGGTCGAGCAGACCCACCCCGCGGCCCCCGTCGGCGTAACCCGCCGCCGGCGCCAGCACACGCCAGGCCTCGCCACCCGCGGTCACCAGGCGTACGTCGCCGGTGAAGTAGTTGGGGTCCGGCACCGACAGGGAGCCGTGGGACCCGTACAGCTCGATGAACGGCAGGTGGGTGCCCCAGATGTCGAAGCTCATCATCAGCGTGGTCAGCGCGCCGTCCTCGTGCTCGAGGATCCCGGTGACGTGGGTGTCGATGTCGACCGGGAAGGCCGTACCGGCGCGCGGGCCGTCGCCGATGGTCCGCTCGTGGCGGGGCCGCGAGGACATGCCGACGACCCGGCGGACCGGACCGAGCAGGTGCACCAGCGTGGTCAGGTAGTAGGGGCCCATGTCGAACAGCGGCCCGCCGCCCTGCTGGTAGTAGAACTCCGGGTCCGGGTGCCATCGCTCATGGCCGGGAACGGTCATGAAAGCGGTCGCGGCGTGCGGGACGCCGATCTCGCCCGCGTCCACGGCCGCCCGGGCGGTCTGCACGCCCGTGCCGAGCACGGTGTCGGGGGCACAGCCGATGCGCACCCCGGCCGCGGTGGCCGCCTGCACCACGGCGAGTCCGTCGGCACCGGTCGCGGCCAGCGGTTTCTCGCCGTAGACGTGCTTGCCGGCGGCGATCGCGGCGAGGGCCACCACGGCGTGCTGGTTGGGTGTCGTCAGATTCAGCACCACGTCGACGTCGGGTGCCGCGTACAGGTCGGGCAGGGCGACCACCCGGGCGCCTGGGTGCTGATCGGCCAGCAGCCGCGCCCGGCCCGGGTCCAGGTCGGCCACCGCGGTGACGGTGACCTGCGACAGCCGGGAGAGGGTGGCGCTGTACTGGCCGCTGATCTTGCCGGCGCCGACGATGCCGGCTCTCAACGACTGGCCCACAGCATCCCTCTCTCCACGATGGTTCGCACGTTCGGATCCTGCAGAACCTCGACGGTGTGCCCCGGCGTCGCCACGAACACCCGGCCGCGCCCCCACTGCCGGGTCCACACCGCCGGGCAGGTCACCGGCCGCTGCCAGGGCGCCCACGGCCGGACCGCGGTGGTGGTGGTCGCCAGCACGTCGATGTAGTCGTCGGTCAGCACCCAGTACTGCTCGGTGTCGAGGTCGAAGTCGGCGATGCCCTCGGTGACGGGGTGCCCCGCGGCGGCCGGCGTCATGGTGATCCGGTGCCGGACGTAGTTGTCGGACTGGTCGCCGGTGCGCTCGCCCGGGGCCTCCCGGGCCGCGTGCGCGGCGAACTGACCGCCGATGAGCTGCAGGTAGTCGGCGCTGGCCCGGTAGGCGTCGGCGATCCCGCCGTGCCAGCCGGCCAGACCGGTGCCGGCCTCCACCGCGGACACCAGGCCGGCGACCTCCTCGCCGGAGATCGTCGCCATGGTCATGCACTGCACCACCAGATCGGTGGCCGCCATCAGCTCGGCGTCGGCGTACGGGGCCGGCGAGTCCGCCACCTCGACGGCGAACCCCCGCTCGCGCAGGTACGGAATGAACAGGTCGGTGGCCTTGACCGGTTCGTGCCCGGCCCATCCACCCCGGACGACCAGTGCGCGCCGCTGAGATGTCATCTGTCCCCTCTCGTGCCACGATCCACAGCCAGCCTAACCACCGCCGGCGGCCCGGCCCGGGGCCGCGGGATGCCCGCCCTGGGCACGGTCATTCCCGGTGCGGGCGAAACCCCTGCGCCGTACGCGTGAATCAGCCCTGATCCGGGCAGTTAGAGGCTGCCCGGCCGGTTCGGCCGGAGTGTTCAGCACCATCTGGAGGATCCGATGACAGGTACGCCCACCGCGGGGAGAGGTACCTGGGCCCAGACCCTGCGGACCCGGGCCCGCGAACGGCTCGCGGCGGCCGCGGCGCGCAACGCTCCCCCGCCGTTCGTGCCGGGTGACCTCCAGGACCCGGCCACGCCGGTGCTGGTCGTGCAGGAGCAGCGCCCGGGCACCGACGACGTCCTGCCCCGCAGCGTCCGTACGGCCGGGGCGTGGGCCCTGCGGTTCATCCTCTTCGTCGCGGCCGCGTACCTCTTCCTGAGGGTCGTCGGGCTGCTGCGGGTGGTCATCATTCCCGTGGTGATCGCGCTGCTGCTGGCCGCGCTGTTCCAGCCGGCCGCCGCCGCCCTGACCCGCCGCGGGATGAAGCGCTCGCTGGCCGCCGGGCTGGTCCTGATCGCCGCGCTGCTGCTGGTCTTCGGCGGGCTCAGCCTGATCGTGCGGACCTTCATCTCCCAGATCGACAGCCTGTCGTCGAAGGTCAGCGACGGCATCGACGAGGTGCAGACCTGGCTGTCGCGCGGTCCGCTGCACCTGACCAACGCCGAGGTCAGCCAGTACGTCGAACGCGTCCAGCAGGCGGTCACCCAGAACCAGGGCGCCCTGACCTCGGGCGCGCTGAGCACCGCCACCACCCTGGGCGAGGTCGTCACCGGCTTCTTCCTGGTGCTGTTCACGCTGTTCTTCTTCCTGCGCGACGGCGGCCAGATCTGGTCCTTCCTGTGCCGGCTGCTGCCCCGCGAGGCCCGCGTGCCGACCGCCCGGGCCGGGCACTACTCCTGGCACACCCTGGTGTCGTACGTGCACGCCACGGTGCTGGTGGCCTTCGTGGACGCGGTGGGCATCGGCATCGGCCTGTTCGTGCTCCGGGTGCCGCTGGCGCTGCCCCTGGCCGCGCTGGTCTTCCTCGGCGCCTTCATCCCGGTGGTCGGCGCGACCGTCACCGGCGTGGTCGCGATCCTGGTCGCCCTGGTCGCCAACGGCCCGGTCACCGCCCTGATCGTGCTGGCCGTGGTCATCGCCGTCCAGCAGCTCGAGGGCCACGTGCTGCAGCCGCTGATCATGGGCCGGGCGGTCGCCCTGCACCCGCTGGCGGTGATCCTGGCCATCGCGACCGGCATCGTCGTCGCCAGCATCGTCGGCGGCCTGGTCGCCGTCCCGCTGCTGGCCGTGCTGAACACCGCCATCCGATACCTGGTCCGCCACCCCAGCGGCGAGCCCACCGCGGACCGCAAGCCGCCGGGCACCGAAGCCACCGACGACGGCGCGGCCGAGGCGGAGGACCGGGCCGAGGACGCCGAGCGCCGGACGGACCCGGCCGAACCCCCGCCGGCTGACACCTCCGTCACTCACGAGGAGCCGGCGCCGGCCGGCCGTACCCCCTGAGTGGCACGCCGTCGCGGCCCGGGGTGATCACACCCACGTCGCGGGCCGTGACATCGTGCGTAGGATCGATGCGCAGAACCTGATCCGAATGATCCCGCCAAGGAGCACGATGCCGTTAACTCCCGCTGACATCCACAACATGGCCTTCAAGAAGCCGCCGATCGGCAAGCGCGGCTACGACGAGGAGGAGGTCGACGCCTTCCTGGACGAGGTCGAGCAGGAGCTGATCCGCCTGCTGGAGGAGAACGGCGCCCTGCACGGTCAGGTCCAGCGCGGCCCGGGTGGTCCCGGCCCGGCGGCCTCGACCATGGTGCTCAGCTCGGAGTTCTCCGACATCACGGCCCAGCTGGAGCGCATGCAGGAGGCCCGGGCCCGGGCCGAGCAGAACGCCCGCAGCCTGCAGGCCCAGCTCGAGCAGGCCCGCAACCAGGCCCCGGCCGCCCCGTCGCACTCCCCGGACGGCGACGACCGCAACGCCCGGGTCCTGCTGATGGCCCAGCGCACGGCCGACGATCACATGCGCGACGCCCGCCAGGAGTCGGAGACGCTGCTGGCCAACGCCCGCAACAAGTCGGAGCAGATCACCAGCGAGGCCCAGCTCAAGGCCGGCACGATCGAGGGTGACGCACGTCGCAATCACAGCGAGGCGATGAACAGCCTGGGCACCAAGCGCGCCGCCCTGCTGGACGAGATCGAGCGGCTGGGTCAGCTCGCGCAGAGCTACCAGGCGGCACTGGACAGTCACATCAGCCAGCAGCTCCAGGAGCTCAACAGCTCCCCGGGAGCGAGCTAGCTCGTTTCGCCGGCCGGTCGCCGATGCGGAGCGTGCTCACGTCATGTGCGTGGTGTCGCCCTTCTCGCCCGGAGGCCGCCGGTGATCGCGTCCACCAGCAGAAAACCAGCCAGGGGAACGCCGAACAGCGGCAGCGCCCAGCCCAGGGCGAACACCGCCGGCACACCGACCGCGACGGCCCAGGCCGGCAGGCCCAGCCACGCACCACGGGCCGGTGGCGCACCCACCACGGCCCGCCGCCCGGCCCGGGTCGGCCGGCGCTGCCACCACATCCGGTAGCCCCACCCGATCACGCAGATCAGTCCCAGGGCCAGGGCCGCCAGCAGCACCTGGTTGAGCACGCCGAACAGCCGGCCCATGTGGGCCTGCACGCCGAGCTTGCTGATCTGGGCGAGCACCGGCCAGTCGGCGAAGTCGCTGCGGGCCACCACCGCCGAGGTCCGCGGATCGACGGCGACCCGGTCCAGCCCGACCGGCCAGGTGGTGTCGATGCCCGCCACCGTCCAGGCGGCGTTCGCCTCCTCCGGCACGGTCAGCTCGACCGGCCCGGTCATCCCGTGCTGCCGCGCCACCCTCCAGACCGTGTCGGCAGCAGCCGGATCGACAGCCTCGGCCGGTCCCGCCGCGCCACCGTGATGCCCGCCGGCCGGTTCGGCGGCGACGGACGTGGCCAGCTCCGGCTGGTGGGCGTCGAAGGTGTCGAGCACCGCGGTGAAGGTGCCACCGGCATACCGGGACCAGGTCAGGCCGGTGGCGGACAAGATCAGCAGGCCCACCGCCAGCCACAGGCCGGTCGCCGCGTGCCAGCTCCGGGTACGCCGCACCCCCTTCGCGGACAGGTCGGGCACGAGCAGCCGGCGACCACGCGACCGCCGCCACCACAGGACGACACCGCCGAGCGCGATCACCCAGAGCCAGCTGGCGGCCAGCTCGGAGTAGAAGCGGCCGGCCGCTCCGAGGTGCAGATTGCGGTGCAGATCGTCGAGCCAGGTGGTGACCGGGGTGGAGCCGTACCAGGTGGTGAGCGTGCCCTGCACGCGGCCGGTCCGCGGGTCGACGTGGACGGTGTGCTGCTTCTCGCCCAGGTCGGGCTGGGAGAACACGACCCGGGTGGTGGTGTCGCCCGTGCCCGGCTGGACCGCCGACAGCGTTCCGGCGGGATGATCGGCGCGGGCGGCCGCGATCTGGTCCGCGAGCGGCAGCGCCGGGCCGTCACCGGCGGACGCGACGGTGAGCTGGTCGCCGTAGAGGGTCGCGTCGAGTTGCGGGGTGATCGTGTAGAGCAGTCCGGTCACCGCCGCCACCAGCAGGAACGGCGCGACCAGGACGCCTGCGTAGAAGTGCAGGCGCAGCAGCAGCGCCCCGAACGCGGACGGGCGCCGTACCGGGGTGTCGCGGGGGCCGGCACCCGGCGCGGCCTTTTCCGTGATCGTCATCAGTGGTCCTCGGAGATCGGCGACAGGGCGGCGGGGATCGTCATCGGCGTTCCTCGGGGTCGGCGGCACAGCCGCGTGACGGGTCACGGGCTGTTCTCGGGGGGCGGGGGCCGCCGAGGCGTTCGGCGTCCGGCAGACAGGTCGGGCCGCGAGGCCGGTCAGTTCCCGCCACGCAGCGGTCATTTCCGGCCCGCGCCGGAAAAGCGGGGCGAAGTGCGGTTGTAAGGTCGTCGGACGGGGCATAGGCCCGCTTTCGCGTTTCTGATGGGGGACCTGACACCGTGATCCGACGTCTTGGCGGCGAGCGCGCCCACCGTGTCGTACGGTCCCGCCCGGAGCTGCCCCGCACCGTGGCCACGCCGGTGACCGCGGTGGTCGTCGGCGGCGGGATCGCCGGCGTGACGGCGGCCCTGCTGCTCGCCGAACGCGGCGTCCGGGTGACCCTGCTGGAGCGGGCCGCCCAGCTCGGTGGCCGGCTGGCCGCCTGGCCGAGCACGCTGCCCGACGGCACCCGGCACATGGTCGAGCACGGCTTCCACGGCTTCTTCCGGCAGTACTACAACTGGCGCAACGTGCTGCGGCGTATCGACCCGTCGCTGTCGTTCCTGCAGCCGGCCGGGCGTTACCCGATCATCTCGCAGGAATGGCCCGAGGAGAGCTTCGCCGGGCTGCCCAGGACCCCGCCGGCCAACCTGCTCGCGCTGCTGGCCCGCTCCCCCAGCATGCGGCTGCGCGAGCTGCGCGGACTCGACGGCAACGCCGCCCTGCCGCTGCTCAGCTACGACCGCGAGGAGACGTACCGGCGCTTCGACGACGTCTCGGCCAAGGACTTCCTCGACGGGCTGGGCATGCCGCCGCGGGCCCGGGCCATGCTCTTCGACGTGTTCGCCCACTCCTTCTTCAACCACCAGGAGGACATGTCGGCGGCCGAGATGCTGATGCAGTTCCACTTCTACTTCCTGCGCAACCCGGAGGGCCTGGACTTCGACGCGCCCACCCAGGACTACGAGACGGCGATCTGGTCGCCGCTGGCCCGCCAGTTCGAGGCGCTGGGCGGGCAGATCCGCACCGGCGCGACCGTCGCAAGCGTCGAGCCGGGCTGGACGGTCACCCTCGACGACGGCGAACGGCTCACCGCGGACCACGTCGTGCTCGCCGCTGACCCCGGCGCCGCCCGTACCATCGCGGCAGCCTCGCCCGGCCTGGCCGGGCCCGCGCCCGAGCTGGCCGCCCAGCTCGCCGCGGTCGAGACCACCGCCCCGTACGCGGTCAGCCGGCTCTGGACCGACCGCGACTGCCGGCCGGAACGGGCGGTCTTCAGCAGCGTCTCCCGGGAGGCGACGCTGGACTCGGTCACGCTGTACCACCGCATCGAACGCGGCGCCGGCCAGTGGGCGCGGCGCATCGGCGGGTCGGTCATCGAGCTGCACGCGTACGCGGCGCCGACCGGCCTGGAAGCGGCCGAGCTGACCAAGCGGATGTGGACGGAACTGGGCGGCCTCTGGCCCGAGACGGTCGACATGACGATCCTGCACGTCGAGGAACGGGTGGGCCAGGACGCCCCCGCGTTCAACGTGGGCAGCGACGCGGACCGCCCGGGTGTGGTCACCGACGCCGACGGGCTGTACCTGGCCGGCGACTGGGTCCGGATGCCGTTCCCGTCGGCGCTGATGGAACGCGCGGCCGCCTCGGCGATCCTGGCCGTCAACGCGATCCTCGAGCGGTACGGCGTGGGCCCGAACCAGGTGTGGTCGGTGTCCCCGCGCGGACTGCTCGCCAAGGGACGCTGATTCCCGCTACCCCGAGAGGTGGGGTCAGGGCCCGGCCAGGGTCGTTCCCCGATGTGCCTGGGGTCGGCCGGATGAGACTGTTCAAGGGTCAAGTTCGACGCCACCGGCAAGGAAAGCGAGACACCATGAACACCGTCCACGACTCCATGGCCCGCCAGGGACTGGTCCGCCCGCGCGAGGGCCGGATGCTCGCCGGCGTGTGTGCGGGACTGGCCCGCCGGTTCGGGCTCGACCCGTGGCTGACCCGGGTGCTGTTCGCCCTGACCCTGTTCGTGATCCCCGGCAGCCAGATCCTGATCTACCCGGTGCTGTGGATCCTGATGCCGTCCGAAGAGCGTTCCTACGCCGCGACGTACCCGCCGGTGGCCTGACCGCCCCGCCCGACGAGCAAGGCCCGGCCGTTCGCGGCCGGGCCTTTCGCGTGCCCCGGGCCGACACTTCGCCCGCCGGGGGTCGGCGCTCGGCGTGTCCTCGGTCACCCTGAGGCGGGATCAGGGGTATCTCGGGGCTAAAACCGATATCCCCGCCGACACCGATCGACAAGGCTGATCGTGTGCTCGCAGACCTGTTCAACGCCGCGACCGTTCTCGTCGACCGGCTGACCACGCTCGATGAGTGGTCGGTCCTGCTCTTCACGTACCTCTCGGCCGCCGTCGAGATGACGTTCCTGCTCGGGCTGCTCGTGCCCGGCGAGTCGGTGGTCATGCTGTCCGCCTCGCTGCACGGCCCGGGCGGCTTCGCCCTGGCGGTCGCGGCGGGCACGGCGGGCGCCCTGACCGGGCAGATCTGCGGGTACGCGATCGGCCGCGTCTTCGGCACCCGGCTGCGCACCACCCGCCTGGGCCGCCGCATCGGCGCCGAACGCTTCGACCGCGCCGAGGACTACCTGCGCGAACGGGGCGCCCCGGCGCTGGTGGCGGTCCGCTTCGTCGCGGTGATCCACGCGGTCGTGCCGATCGTGGCCGGCGTCGCGCGGATGCCGTTCGGCCGCTTCCTGGGCTGGTCGGCGCTGGGCACAGTGCTGTGGGTCGGCACGTTCGCCGGGGTCGGCGCCGCGACGGCGAGCGCCGACTCGACCGGCGGGGTCGGCGTCGTGCTCACCGCCATCGCGGCCACCTGCCTGGGCGTCATCCCCTTCGCGGTGCGGTTGTTCCGCCGCTCGCCGGCTGCCGCGCCGGTCGGCGGACCGGTAGAGGGGGGCGTGCAGGCCCTTCGGGTGGGCGCGGAACAGCGGCCCGGTGCCGAGAAGCACCGCCCGGCCCCCGCGGTCCGTCCGGCCCGAGACGACCGCCGCCTGCTCCGGCCCGCCCACGCCGGGCCCGGTCGGCTGCCGGTGGCCCGCCGCCGCGTTGAAAGCCGCGCCGGTCGTGCCACGAGTCACCACGCCACCGCGGCTCAGCACCTCGCCGACCGCCGCCTTGGCGGTCGGGGTGAGCTGCGCGTACGGCAGCCCCTAGGAAACGACCGGGTCGGCCCGGGGGTTCAGCAGGGCCGTGGAGACCGGGCGCACCTCGAAGCTCATCTCCCGCAACGCGAACAGCTCGTCGGCGGCGACCGCGGGCTGTCGAGCCCCACAGGCTGGGGCCGGCTTCCTCATCGACGGGGACGGTACCGTCGCCGCGGGGGCCTCCGGACGCGGCTGGCCTGGTCCGCCGCGGTGCACTCTCCGTAGAGGCGGACGGTGGACGCCGCCGATGACGTACCGATCATTGCGTCTCCCCCGGGCGGGCATCGCCACAGCCATGACCTCGGCGCGCCGGCGGGTGGTCCCCGGTTCATCCGCGCGGCGTAGCTCCGCCGTCCTGGATGGCCGGTGTGTCGGGGATGTCCGTCACCAATGCCGGAACTGTCTCACCCTCGGCGTACGGTCCGCCGCCATGACCCTCTCGATCATCGCCATCGTCATCAGCGCGGTCGCCATCGGCGTGTCCGTCTGGACCGGGCTCTCTAACAAGCGCAGCGCCGTGGCCGCCGAGCAGGCGCTCGTCGCGGCCGAGAAGGCCGCCGACGCGTCCGCCGCGTCCGCAAGGTCGGCCGCGCAGGTCGCCAAGGCCGAACTCGAGCGTGACCATGAGTCGTACCGCCCCCGCGGCGTCAGGGAATTCGTCCTGGTCCGTAATGAACGCACGGGACGCGACAACGTCTTCTTCGACTTCACACCCGACCGGTCGTACCGGCTCATGGGTGACGGCATGCACGAACACGGCGGGCGCGTGCCCCTGAGCAGCAACCCTGGGCCGATCTTGCAGGCCGGGCATCGGACGCGCCTGTACGTCGGTGAGCTCGAGGGGACGCCGCTGCCGAAGTCGTTGAGCCTGCGGTTCTGGCCGCCGGCGTCAACGGATCCGGGTGAGCCGTGGGAGTGTCCGTGCGACCGCCCGGTCTCTGAGGGCGAGGATCCGCATTGGGTGTGGAACGTGCCGGTTGTTCCGCCGAAGCGGCGGCCGAAGCCGATGGTTGCTGGGGCCTGAAGGGCGAGCCTTTGTCATACGGCGATCGGTCAGGCGGATGAGCGGGGACCCACAACGCGTCCGACGCCGCCGAGGATCAGTCGAAGCGAACCGACGCGATGTTCCGGACCGGGAAATGCCGCCACACCCGGCCCTGCTTACCCCGGACGACTTCCCGCTCGTCGGCCAGCAATTCATCCATGCCTTTGTAGACATCACGGTCGACCTCGATCGCCACACCGTTCTCACTGGTGTCGCCGATGGTCCAGATACTCATCCAAGGCATGAATGCTCCTCGCAACGCTCGTCGACCGTCCACTCATGCTGCATCGCACGCCTGGGCGAACACAACTCGCCGGCTCGGTCGTCCCCGGTCCGGTTTCAGGGCTGGTTGAGCCACGGTGCCGGCGACCGACGTAGTCGGATGAAGGCTCACCAGGCCGAGACCACGACCTCGATGAGCGGCTCGGGCGGCACTCCACCGCGTACCGCTTCCAGGAAGGAGACGATCTCCGCGGCCACCGACCGGTGCTGCAGGTCGTTGAGCACCTCGTGGTGGCCGCCGCGCACGACGGCCAGCCGAGCCAGCGGCAGCGACTTGGCCAGGCGGTTCAACTCCGCGGGACCGGCGAGCGGGTCCGCGTCGCCCGACAGCAGCAGGTGCGGCACGTCAGCCGTGCTGCCGTACGCGGCGTCGAGCAGGGCCGCCGGCGCAGCCTCAGCCAGCGAACCGGGCACCACCGCCGGATCGGCGGTGAGCACACCGCGGTGCACCGGGCAGTGGGTACGGACGTCCAGTTCCTCGTCCCATCCCCCACCCAGCCGCCCGTCGTAGCCCGGCAGCCCGGCCAGCACAACAGCGTCCGGCCACCACACCTGATCGGGACCTGAGCGGGCCACCAGCGCGGCGATCACCGCCGCCCCCGTGTCGGCCCCGGCCAGCACCAGCGGCCGAACGAGTTCGATGTCGTCCAGGGCCTCGGCCAGAGCCGCGGCGAGGTCGGTCACGAGCGCCGGAGACTCCCGGTTCAGGTCGGCGGGCGCCGCAAGCACCCGGACCTGGTAGGCGTCGGCGGCCAGCCGGGCGCCGAACCGCCCGTACCCGGCAGGACTCTCGCCCCGCCCGGGCAGCACGAGCACCGTGCCACGGATCCGGACCCCCTCGGGCGCGGCGAAGTCGCGGTAGCCGGCCATCTCAGTCCACCTTCGGTTTCCAGCCGAGGGCGGGCGCCACCTCGGTCGCGATGAGTTCCAGGGCCCGGATCGCGGCGTCGCGGTCCGGGATGCCCGGGTTGAACTGGGCGATCAGGTCGGTGGCCACCGGCAGCACCCGCTCCGCCCGCAGCCCTGCGATGATCTCGTCGGGGTGGCCGTGGAAGGCGTGGAAGCGCCGCAGCTGGTCCTCGAGGCCGAGCCCGGCCGGGAACGCGCCGCGCCGGACGAAGCCTTCGGTGGCCCGCCGGACGCCGTCGCCGATCTGGGCCAGGGCGGTGCGCTTGTCCCGCGCCGGGAAGATGAAGCGGGACAGGCCGATCCGGGGTCGGTGCGGGCGGTCCCAGGCGGCCAGGAACTCGTCCGCCCAGGGCCGCTGGATCACGTCGGTCGGTTCCTCGTAGCCGTAGGTGGCCCGGTTGAGCAGCAGGTTGGTGCCGGCCGCGGCCGCGTGCCGGGCTCCGGCGGCGCTGAACACGCCCTGCCAGATGCGGTCGGTGAAGTCGCCCGCCGGCGGCTGGATCGAGAAGCCGGACGGGCCGAGGTCCTCGTCGGACAGCGCTCGGCGCAGGGTGGCCAGGCCGGCCGTGGTCAGCTCGCGTCTCTGGTCGAAGTCGGCGCCGAAGGCCGCGTACTCGTCCGGGCCGGCGCCGCTGCCCACGCCGATCTCGGCCCGTCCGCCGCTGAGCGCGTCCACCACCGCCACGTCTTCGGCCAGGCGGATCGGGTTCTCCAGCGGCAGGATGGTGATCGCGGTGGAGAGCCGGATCCGGCGGGTCCGGGCGGCCGCGTGGGCCAGGAACGGCCACGGCGACGACAGTCCCCCGCCGCCGAGCGGGATGTGGTGCTGGGCCACCCAGCCGACGTCGAAGCCGAGCTCGTCGGCGACGACGAACAGTTCCTGGGCGTCGCGGTAGGTGGTGGCCAGGTCGCCGCGGCCCTGCACGTGGGTGAGGAAGCCGAGCCGGAAACGCGGAGTGGTGGTCACGCCCGGCCCCGGACCAGGTCGGGTTCGGCGCGGCGGGCCGCGGTGTGCACGTTCTCCGGGATCGGCAGGCCGAGGTGGCCGCGCAGGGTGGTGGCCTCGTACTCGCGGCGGACCACGCCGCGCTCCCGCAGGATCGGCAGCACCCGGTCGGTGAACAGGGCGAATTCGCTGGGTACGGTCACCGTCACGTTGATGCCGTCGAAGGCCCCGGCCTCGTACCAGCGCTGGATCTCGTTCGCGACGGTCAGCGCGGAGCCGACGAACGGCGAGCGCCGCGCATCCAGCGAGTGCTGCACCGTCTGGCGCAGGGTGAAGCCGTTCTCCCGGGCCAGCCGGGTGATCTGGTCGGCCTGCGTCTTGAAGCTGAGCGCGCCGAGGTGGCCGACCTCGGGGAACGGCGCGTCCAGGTCGTACCGGGTGAAGTCGTGCCAGCCGAACGGGCGGCCCAGTTCCTTGAGCGCGCGGTGGAAGTCCTTGCCGGCCAGGGACTGGCGTTCCTTCTCACGGGCCTGCTCGTCGGTGTCGCCGATGATCAGGCTGATGCCGGGGACGATGAGCACATCTCCGGGATCGCGGCCCTGGGCGGCGGCGCGGGCCCGGATGTCGGCGGCGAACGCCTGGCCCTGCTCGACGGTCTGCGCGTGGGTGAAGATGGCGTCCGCGATGCCGGCGCCGAGGTCGCGGCCCTCGTCGGAGTCGCCGGCCTGGAAGATGACCGGCCGGCCCTGCGGCGAGCGCTGGATGTTCAGCGGCCCGGCCACCGAGAAGTGCTCACCCCGGTGATTCAGGGCGTGCTGCCGGGACCGGTCGAAGAAGACACCGCCCTGCTTGTCGCGGGGGAACGCGTCGTCCTCGTACGAGTCCCACAGTCCCTGGACCACCCGCACGTGTTCCCGGGCCCGGCCGTAGCGGGTGGCGTAGTCGTAGTGCTCGGCGCGCCCGTAGTTGCCGGCCGTGCCGCCGTCGCCGGTGGCCACCACGTTCCAGCCGGCCCGGCCGCCGCTGATCAGGTCGAGCGAGGCGAGCCGCCGGGCCACGTTGAACGGGTCGTTGTACGAGGTGGTCAGCGTGCCGACCAGCCCGATGTGGGAGGTGTGCACGGCGACCGCCGACAGCAGCGTGAGCGGTTCGAGGCGGTTGAGGTAGTGGTGCGGCGAGTCCGGGGTGATGAACTGGCTGTCCACGATGAAGACGTGGTCGAACTTCGCCGCCTCCGCTTGCTGGGCCCGGGCGATGTACCAGCGGATGTCGACGCTGGCGTCGCCGGGGATCTCGGGGCTGAGCCAGGTGTCGTGCTGGCCCGGTCCACCGACCCCCATGAGGACGGCGCCGAGCTTGAGGTTTCTCCGGGGCATGGTGAGGAGTATCGGCAGGCCCGCGCCGCCCCGTCCAACGAAAGAACGTGATGGGAACCCATCACGGCAGCTCATCGTATTCCTAGTAAGCTGATGGGATGAGTAGGTTGCTGGGGATCGGGCCGTTGCGCAGCTTCGTGGCGGTCGCGGACTGCGGCGGCTTCCAGCGGGCCGCGGCCTCCCTGCACCTGACCCAGGGCGCGGTGAGCCAGCACGTGCGCCGCCTGGAGGCGGCCGTGGACCGCACGCTGGTCGAGCGGGACGGCCGTGGCTCGCGCTTCACCGCGGACGGCGAGGTGCTGCTGGCCCGGGCCCGCCGCATCCTCGCCCTGCACGACGAGACGCTGCGCGAGTTCGGCGTGGAGGCCGAGCCCACGCTGGTGATCGGCTCGACCGAGCACGCCGCCGCCCAGCTGCTGCCCGAGCTGGCCGCCTGCTTCCCGGACCACCGGGTCCGGTTCCGGATCGACCGCGGCGCCCAGCTGCGGACCGCCCTGGCCGAGGGCCGGATCGACCTGGCCCTGCTGCTCGGCCCGGCCGACGAGCCGGACGCCCGGGCGGTCGGCGAGCTCGAGCTCACCTGGTACGCCGCCCCGGGCTGGACGCCACCGGCCGCCGGCGAGCCGGTCCCGCTGGTGGCCTTCGACGCGCCGTGCGCCATCCGCAACCGCGCGCTGGAGACGCTGGCCGCACACGGGGTGCCGGCGGAGGTCGGCTGCGAGGCCGCCCACCTGGCCGGGATGCAGGCGGCGGTACGGGCCGGGCTGGGCGTGGGCCTGATGGCCACCCTCGGACAGGGCCTCGACGGGCTGGTGGCCCGCCCCGACCTGCCAGCCCCGGAGCCGGTCGCGCTCGCCGTCTGGCCGCGGCGAGGACTGTCGCCGACGGTCGCCGAGGACGCGGCCGGTGCGCTGGTCGAGCTGCTCGCCCGTACCCGTGGTGAGCTTTTCCGGCCGCACAGCCGGGCGTAACCTGCCCGGATGGGAGAAATTGTGCCGTGGCTGGTGTCCGCCGCCGTTCTCGCGGCCGTCCTCGGCGCCCTCGCGTGGCTCGCGGCCCGCACTCGGCGCCGGGGCGTCGGCCAGGAGCTCATGGGGCCGGTCGACCTCGTCTACCGCCCGCACACCCACCAGATCAACGCCGAGACGAGGCAACACGAGCAACGCATGGTCGCGCGGCCCTCGGCCGGCGATAATCTCTGACCTGAGTCAGAGGTTTCGCGCTAGCATCGCCCGATGGACGCTGCTGCCCTCGCTCAAATCGAGACGGTCCGCGACTTCAACCGCTACTACACCCGCCGCCTGGGCGTGCTGACCGACCGTTATCTCGGCCAGGACCGTCCGCTCAGCGAGGCCCGGCTGCTCTATGAGATCGGCGAGCAGGCCGATGTCCGGGACCTGCGGTCCCGGCTCGGCCTGGACTCCGGCTACCTCAGCCGGCTGCTGCGGTCGCTGCAGGAGCAGGGCCTGGTCCGGACCCGTGCGCACCCGGCGGACCGGCGGGTCCGTGTCGCCGAGCTGACCGAGGCCGGGGTACGCGAACGCGCCGACCTCGACGCGCGCTCGCGGGCGGGGATCAGTGAGCTGCTGGAGCCGCTCTCCGCCACGCAGCGCCGGCAGCTCGTCGACGCCCAGGAGCAGATCCGGCGCCTGCTGCGGCTGGCCGCGGTCACGGTGCGGCCGGTCGACGCCGGCTCCCCCGACGCCCGGCAGTGCCTGCGCGCGTACGCCTCCGAGCTGGCCGTCCGCTTCCCCGAGGGGTACGACGACGCGGCGCTGGTGGACCCGGCCGAGCTGACCGGCGACGGCGGGGCGCTGCTGCTGGCGTACGAGGAGGACCGGCCTGTGGGTTGTGGCGCGTGGCGACGCCTGGGTGACGGGATCGCCGAGATCCGCCACCTGTGGGTCGACGGGCCGGCGCGCGGGCTGGGGCTCGGCCGGCGACTGCTGGACCGGGTGGAGGCCGACGCGTGTGCGCACGGGGCGACGACGCTGCGGCTGGGCACGCACAGCGCACTCATCGAGGCTATCGCCCTGTACCGGGCAGCCGGGTACCGGGAGATCCCGCCCTACGACCGGTCGCCGTACAACCAGCTCGCCTTCGAGAAGTAGCGCCGACGTACGCTCGGAAGCGTGAGCATCGCACCGTCGTCGACCGTCGTCCTGACCAACCGCTTCGCCCGTGAGCTCGCCGGACTGGCGATCCCCTGGCAGGCCGAGGAGACGCCGGAGCCGCGGCTGCTCGTGCTCGACGAGGCGCTCGCGGCCGAGCTGGGCCTCGACCCCGCTCAGCTGCGCAGCCCCGAAGGTGTCCGGCTGCTGACCGGCACCGCCGTCCCCGACGGCGCCACCCCGGTCGCCCAGGCCTACGCCGGGCACCAGTTCGGCGGCTACTCGCCACGGCTGGGCGACGGCCGCGCGTTGCTGCTCGGCGAGCTCGTCGACGCCGACGGCACCGTCCGTGACCTGCACCTCAAGGGCTCCGGGCGCACCCCGTTCGCCCGCGGCGGCGACGGCCTGGCCGCGGTCGGCCCGATGCTCCGCGAGTACGTGGTCAGCCGGGCCATGCACGCCCTGGGCATCCCGACGACCCGCGCCCTGGCCGTGGTGGCCACCGGGCGCACGGTCCACCGCGAGACCCCGCTGCCGGGAGCCGTGCTGGCCCGGGTCGCCGCCAGCCACCTCCGGGTCGGCACGTTCCAGTTCGCCCGGGCCGGCGGCGACGCGGAGCTGCTGCGCCGGCTCGCCGACCACGCGATCGCCCGGCACCACCCGCACGCCGCCGGCACCGAGCAGCCGTGTCTGGCCCTGTTCGAGGCAGTCGTGGCCGCCCAGGCCGCCCTGGTGGCGCAGTGGATGCTCGTCGGCTTCGTGCACGGCGTGATGAACACCGACAACATGACGATCTCCGGCGAGACCATCGACTACGGGCCGTGCGCGTTCATGGAGTCCTTCGACCCGGCCACGGTCTACAGCTCCATCGACCACGGCGGGCGGTACGCGTACGGGAACCAGCCGGCCATTGCCGAATGGAACCTGGCCCGGCTCGCCGAGGCGCTGCTGCCGCTCCTGCACGACGACCAGGAGCAGGCGGTCGCGCTCGCGGTGGAGTCCCTCGGTGGCTTCCGGCCCGCGTACAACGCCGCGTGGTCGGCCGGGATGCGCGCCAAGCTGGGGCTGCCCGACGGCGTTGACGCCACTGTGGTGTCGCCGCTGGTCGACGACCTGCTCGCCCTGCTGCACGCGGACCACGTCGACTTCACGTCGTTCTTCCGTACGCTGGCCGGCGCGGCCCGCGATGACGCCGAGCCGGTCCGTCGCCTCTTCATCGACCTGGCCGCGGTCGACGCCTGGGTGGCGCGCTGGCGGGCCCTGGGCCCGGACGCCGGCGCGATGGCGCGGGTCAACCCCGTCTACATCCCGCGCAACCACCTGGTCGAGGAGGCCCTGGCCGCGGCGACGGACGGCGACCTGGATCCGCTGGAGCGGCTGGTGGCGGCCGTGAGCCAGCCCTACGACGAGCGCCCGGGCCTCGAGCGGTACGCCGCGCCCGCGCCCCAGGACTTCGGCGCCTACCAGACGTTCTGCGGCACCTGAGTCCCCATTAGTTGAGGTGGAAACGGTCGTCGGTGGCCAAGGTGGCCAGCTGCGACGCCGTCAGCGGCAGCTTCCTCAGCGGCGGCTGGACGTTCTCGCCGTTCGTGGCCGTGCGGCTCTGTGCCACGTAGACCACGATGCCGTCCGGGTACCGGTAGGCCGCCCACTGCTCCACCCCGCCGGTTCCGCTCGGCACACGCGACACGCCCACCTTCGCCTTCCCGACCGTGACCACGTCGCAGTCACCTCCGAGCCCCCAGAACTGCCGGGCCAGAGCGCACGGCTCGGTGGGCAGGCCATTGCCCTTGGTGTGCACCTCGGCCAGCAGGTGCCCGGCCCGGCCACCCTTGGCGATCGCCGCCTGGGCCAGATAGCCCCAGGTCGAACCGGTGTTGTCGCCCTCGACCTGGGCCTGGTGGTCCCGCAGGGGGATGCCGTCCTTCGACTCGCCGGTCGGCGCGCTCCAGCCGTCGGGGACAACGGCCAGCAGCTCGTTCAGAAGCTTCTTGCCCTGCTCGTAGCGCTCACCCGAGCGGGCGGTGGCATCCTCCTGCGGCTGACCGTTGCCGTCGAGCGGCCAGGCCGGCTTGGTGTTCTCGCCCCCCGCGGAGGGGGTCGGCATGGCCGACGGCGCCCCGCCACCGGCCCAGGGCGTGCCGTCGCCACCCGAGGTGAGCCGCAGGCCCTGCGGCACGGCCACGGCGGTCACCGCGATCATCGCCGCTGTCGCCCCGGCCCCCCCCCCCCATCGGCAGAGCCAACGT
>NZ_JBSGFR010000016.1:0-132218 GCF_053603475.1 Actinoplanes sp. NPDC004185
CCGGTCGTTCGGGGTAGGACGTCGCAATCCACACCGAACCCGAAGGCCCTCACCTACTTCAAGATCTCCCGTCACCAACGTCCCGGGTCAGTACAGCTAGACAGCCTGCTTCACGTGTGCGGGACGTCCGCGCGGTGGGCGGCGAGGATGTCGCCGCCGAAGTCGCCGTGCGGGCGCCGCAGCACGCTGTGCGCGTGGTTGCCGTCGTCGCTGGTGTTGTCGAACTCGATGAGCAGGTCGTCGGCCTGGATCCGGTAGTAGTGCCGGGTGCCCGGGCCGGGCGGACCTTCCCAGGCGAAGTGCACGTCACCGCCGGCCGGGTCCAGGGCGGCCGCCAGTTCGTCCGGCAGCCGGCCCAGGTGCACCGCGACGAGCTGGTCGAGCAGGGCCCGCTCGCCCGGTCGCAGGTCGGCGCGGGCGATCCCGGCGGGGGACAGGGCGACGCTGGCCGGCCGGGTGGCCGAGCGGATGTCGGACGGGGCCTCGTCGGCCACCACCGCCCGGCTGCGGGCCGCCGCGGGCAGCGACCGCAGCAGCTCGTGGGCGAGATCCTCCTCGATGGCCAGTGGGCGCAGCACCGTACGCCCGGCGGTGTCGACCCGGGCCGGGTTCGCGCCCAGGAACACCGGAGCGGGGGAGACCCGGTCGCCGGCCACGGTCATGCTCACCGACAGGTGGTGACCCTCGAAGCGCCAGCCCCACTCGTCGTCACCGGGCGCGCCGAAGACGATCACCTGGTAGTCCTCGCTGTGCCGGCCGCGGGCCCAGCCTTCCCGGCGGTCGAGGATCTCCTCGAGCGCCAGCACGGTCATGGCCTGCGCGTACGCCGCCGGGCTCAGCGCGGTGGCGAGCAGCCGGTGCGCGGCCTTGCGGGCGCCGATCCCGAGGTCGGCCAGGCTGAGCCCGGGCCGGGGGCGGGGCCGGTATTCGATCCAGCGGCGCGCCCGGTCGTCGTCGAAGGCGGCAGCGGCCCTCGGGCCCTCCGGGGTCGCCAGCAGCGCGGCGGCCGCCGCGCGCATCTCATCCGCGAGCGTCACGGTCACTCCCCACGCAGCAGTGCGGCCATTTCCGGCAGGTCGAAGAAAGCGGCAGTCTCGACAGCCGACGGGCTGCCGGCGGCCGGGTCCGCACCGGCGGCGAGCAGCGTCCGGACACTGTCGGGGTTCTTGCGGAACACCGCGGCCGCCAGGGCGGTCTGGCCGCGGTCGTTGACCCGGCCCGGGTCGGCGCCGTGCTCGAGCAGCACGGCGACGGTCGGCGGGTGGTTGTGGTACGCCGCCAGAATCAGCAGCGTGTCACCCTTGTCGTTGGTCAGGTTGGCCGGCAGTCCGTGGGACAGCTGACCGGAGAGCTCCTCGGCCGACCCGGAGCGCGCGAGGTCGAACATCCGGTGCGCGAAGGCGATGGTTTCGGCATCCAATTCCTCGGGCATGCGGGCCAGCCTACGGTGCTAATGTCTCAGCGCACATTATCCGGGGGTGGGGGAGTGCAGGACGGCGTCCACGTGGGCCGGGCCGGGCCGGACGGCGCGACCAACCAGGGCTGGCTGCTCGGCCATTTCATGCCCAAGGGTGACCTGTTGCACAGCGTCGACGTCGAGGTGAAGTGGGGCGTGCACCCGCCCGGCGATCGGCGTGCGGCGTGGGCCACCGACGAGGTCCGTACGGCGCTGCTCGTGCTGATCCGGGGAGCTTTCGACATCGAGTTGCGCGACCGTACGGTGCTGCTGCGCGAGCCCGGCGATTATGTCGTCTGGGGCCCCGGCCAGGACCACTCCTGGCAGGCCGGGGACGTGGAGACGGTGGTGCTGACCGTGCGCTGGCCCTCGTTGCCGGGCTGGCGTCTGCCCCCGCCGGCGCCTTGATCGACCGCGTTCCCGCTTTATTTGTCGCCGAAGACAAACGGATGCCTGCCGTTAACCGCCGCGCCGGTATTCGCATTCCTGGTGCGGGAAAACACGATGCATCGAACGGTTATGGAACGAGTTTCCCACAGTGTGGATGCTGCCTTGACCCGGCAACCGCGTGGCCGGAAATATCGACCGCGGTTTAAGCGTGCATTAAATCGCGCCCGTTGTCGGGTGCGTGGTTTCCATTCTTCGACGCAGGAGGATTCATGGCGGTCACCGCCCTGTCGGCACGCACGGGACGACATGCGAAGGGGTCGGGCCGGCTGGCCGCGATCCGCCGCGTCGCCCCCGCGCCCGTGCCTCCGGCCGCCCTCACCATCACGCTCAACATCCCGCTGACCGGCGACTCGCTGCCGCCGCAGGCGCACCGGCTCATCGAGGCGGTCCGTGAGCTGGTCGAGGCCGGTCAGGGCTCCGTGGCCGTCGAGCCGCCGGCCACCGAGCGGGTCACCGAGCCCGGTCCGGCCGCACACCACGACGGCACCATCGAGGTCCGGTTGCTGACCTCGTCGCGCCAGGTCCTGGTCAACGGCGAGCTGCTGCCGCTGACCCGGCTCGAGTTCGACCTGCTGCTGTTTTTGGCCGACCACCCGCGCCGGGTGTTCAGCCGCACCCAGCTGCTGACCGCGGTCTGGGGCTACGAGCACACCGGCGAGCGCACGGTGGACGTGCACGTGCGCCGCCTGCGGGTCAAGATGGGCACCCAGCTGCCCCTGATCACCACCGTCTACGGCGTCGGCTACCGCCTGGCCGACGAGGCGCGGATCGTGGTGCTGCCGCACGACTAGAGTGGCCGGGTGCGGGTGCGTCCGGTGTCGAGCGAGGTCCTGGTCGAGGAGCTCGCCGACCGGCTGGCCGGCACGGCGACGGAGGGCCGGCTGCGGGTCGCCGTCGACGGGGCCGACGCCGCCGATCCCGCGGCGCTGGCCGATGCGCTGGTCGATCCGCTGCGGGTCCGGGGCCGCTCAGCGGTACGCGTACGCACCGAGGACTTCCTGCGGCCCGCCTCGCTGCGCCTGGAGTTCGGCCGCACCAACCCCGACTCGTTCTACCTCGGCTGGCTGGACGAGGCCGGCCTGCGCCGGGAGGTCCTCGACCCGGCGGGCCCGGGCGGCAGCGGGCGCGTCGTGACCCGGCTCTGGGACGCGCGTACGGACCGCGCCACCCGCGAGCCGTACCGGGAGCTGCCCCCGGACGCCGTGGTGCTCGTCAGCGGGCCCCTGCTGCTCGGCTCCGGGCTGCCCTTCGATCTCACCGTCCATCTGCATCTCTCGGCGGCCGCGTTGGAACGCCGCACCGAGCCGGAGCAGCGCTGGACGCTGCCCGCGTACGCCCGCTACGGCGCGGAGGTCGACCCCGCCGCCTTCGCCGATCTCGTGGTCCGGCTCGACGATCCGCGGCGCCCCGCCGTGGTCGTCGGATCATGAGTGAATCGCTCGTCACACCCCTCCTGAGCTGCGACGCGAAAGCTGGATCGCGCAGTCCGTGGCGGTAACGTGCACTGACAGTTATGCTGCGGTTACTTTTTTGCGAGGGTCCCGTTTGGGATCTTCGGCGGTGGGTATCTGCGGGCTCCACGGTGCGACGCCAAGGGCCGGCGCGGGGGACGTCCACCGGCAGGGGCAGAGGGAAGGGCAGGGGGAGCACATGCTCGTCAACAGCGCGGTCATCACGGGTAAAGGTGCCGACACCGCCAAGGGTCGCTCCAGCGATGAGGTCGACCAGATCCGGGAGTTGCTGCGGGCCCGGTTCGACGATCTGACGGCCGAGTACGAAGAGGCCGTCGCCGAGAACCAGAAGCTCCGGCTCGTCGAGATCGGCGACGCCGCCGGTGACGACCAGGCGGACAGCGGGTCCAAGACCGCGGAACGCGACGCGGCGTCGTCGCTCATCCGCACTCTGCTCGACCGGCGGACGCAGGCGGAACACGCCATGCAGCGCCTGGAGGACGGCACGTACGGCAACTGCGAGGGCTGTTCCAAGCCGATCCCGGTGGAGCGGCTCGCCGTCTTCCCGTCGGCCACCTCGTGCGTGGCCTGCAAGTCCAACCGCGAGCGGCGCGCGGGCTGAGCTCAGGCTTGATCCGGTCCGTCGCCCGCACGTGGGCGGCGGACCGGCCGTATCGGGGTTAACTTGGCCTGATGGGCGAGATCCGGGTCGGCACCGCGTCATGGACCGACAAGACACTGCTCGAGTCGGGCTGGTATCCGCAGACGGCGAACACCCCGGAGAAACGGCTGGGGTATTACGCCAAGCAGTTCCCGATCGTCGAGGTCGACGCGACGTACTACGGGCCGCCGGCCGAGCAGACCACCAAGCTGTGGGCCGAGCGCACCCCGGACGGCTTCACGTTCAACATCAAGGCGTTCAGCATGCTGACCGGCCACCCCACCAAGGTGTCCGCGATCTACAAGGATCTGCGCCCGGAGACCGACAAGAAGAACGTCTACCCCGGTGACCTGCCGCCGACGACCTACGAGGAGATCTGGACCCGCTTCCTGAGCGCCCTGGATCCCCTGGTCGAGGCGGGCAAGCTGGGTGCCCTGCTGTTCCAGTTCCCGCCGTGGTGGGGCATCCGCCGCGACAACAAGGACTATCTGCGCGAGGTCGCCGCCCGCTGCCGGCCGCTGCGGCCGGTCTTCGAGTTCCGCAACGCCTCCTGGTTCGACGGCGACAACGCCGAGGAGACCCTCGAGTTCCTGCGCCGGCACGAGTTGCCGCTGGTCTGTGTCGACATGCCGCAGGGCCACAAGTCGTCGGTGCCGCCGCTGATGACCGCCACCGCCGACCTGGCCGTGGTGCGCTTCCACGGCCACAGCGACAAGTGGACCAGCAAGGACATCCACGAGAAGTTCGGCTACCTGTACTCCGAGCGGGAGCTGCGGGAATGGGCGCCGAAGCTGCGCGCCCTGGCCGACGAGGCCGGGCAGACCCACGTGCTGATGAACAACTGCGCGGGCGACTACGCCCAGCGCAACGCCACCCAACTGATCGAGCTGCTCAGCTAGAGCTCGTCCCAGGGCACGGTCTCCCACGCCGCCTGCAGCGCCTCGGCGAGCTGACCGTCGTCCTTGAGCGGCAGCTCGTCGATGCTGGCGATGGGCTGCGCCGGGCGGTGCGAGCTGGCCGCCGCGGCCGCCGCGAAGCCGTTGAGCTCCTGCGCGTCGATCGGCCGCAGCGTCCACGGCGTGCCGTTGATCGACATGGCGATCTGCAGCAGCACCATGGTCACGCCCTTGAGCACCGGCGCGTCCGGCCACACCACCTGCGCGCCGTCCCAGAAGGCCACGTTCCACGACGTGCCCTCCCGGACCCGGCCGTCGTGACCGACGAAGAGCGCGTCGTCGAAGCCGGCCAGCCGGGCCTCGCGCAGCCGGTAGTGCAGGCCCATCGTCGCCACGTGCTTGTGCTCGGGGAGCTCGCGTTCGTAGCGCACGGTCTGCACTCGTAGCGGCGGGCGGGCCTCCCGCGGCGCCGGCTCGGAGACCGACACCAGCACGTCCGGCGGGGCCTGCTCGTGGGAACCTGGCACGAAAGTCACCCGTACGGAGGCGTCCCGGACGTCGCCGAGGGCGTGCCGGATCAGCCCCAGCAACCGATGCTCCTCGGCCACCCCGATGCGGTGGCCGAACAGCTCCTCCGCCCCGTCGGCGAGCCGCGCCAGGTGCAGGGCCAGGCCACGGACCCGGTGGTCACGCACCTGCATCGAGGTGTAGTGCCCATAGTTGACGCAGGTGATCCGGTGCAGCTGCGCCAGGTCCGGCGTCCGCCCGTTGAGCTCGACGTTCAACACCTCATCAACCTACGGCGTCCGGGTGACCTTGATCCCGCGGCGGCGGGCCTGCGCGGCCATCGCGGCGGCGTCGACGACTGCCGCGCCGCCGGGATCGTTGTTGAAGAAGACATACGTGGGTACGCCGGGCAGCCGGTCCAGCCAGGTCCCCAGCGACGTACGCCCGTAGCGCGGCCATGGCGTCGCGCGCCCCTCGTGCATCCGCAGATAGCCGAAGTCGGCGGTGACCCACAGCGGCGTCACCGGCCGTCCCTTGCGGTCGGCCCAGCTCAGCGCCGCGTTGTGCCGCTGCAGCAGCTCCCGGACCTCGTCGGTCCACCACGAGTCGTGCCGCGGCTCGACGGCGACCTTGACCTCCGTGGGGAACAGCCCCAGTGTCTCGTCGAGCGCCGCCACATCGATCTTGAGTGTGGGCGGGAGCTGCAGCAGCACCGGACCCAGCTTGTCGCCCAGGGCCTCGGCGCGGCCCAGGAACCGGGCGACGGGCTCGGCGGGCTCCCGCAGCCGCTTGATGTGGGTCAGGTAGCGGCTCATCTTCACCGCGAACACGAAGTCGTCCGGCGTCCGCGCCCGCCACTGGGCGAAGGTGTCGCGTTCCGGCAGCCGGTAGAAGGCGTTGTTGACCTCGACGGTGTCGAACGACTCGGCGTACTTCTCCAGCCAGAGCCGCTGCGGCAGCTTCGGCGGATACAGCCGGTCCTCGCCGCGCCAGTCCTTGTACTGCCAGCCGGACGTCCCCATCACCAGCACGCCGTTGTGTTACCCACGTCGAGCCCCGGTTAGACGTGATCCACGCAGGGTAGGAGCAGATCTCCACCTGCCCCGGCGTCGGGGCGACACGAAGGAGCTTTCCATGCGACTCAGCGACGACGACATCACCGGCGGCAGCGGCGTTTCGGGCGAGGGTGTGGCCGACGGCGGCGCCAACCCGAACGGTCACGACGGTGGCGCGGACGGCGGCGCGGGCGAGGGTCCGGCCGACGGCGGCGCGAACCCGGCCGGTCACGACGGCGGTGCCGACGGCGGCGCCGGTGCCGAGGGCCCCGCGGACGGCGGCGCGAACCCGGGCGGCCACGACGGCGGCGCGGACGGCAGCGCGGGCGAGGGCCCGGCCGACGGTGGCGCCAATGCGGGCGGCCACGACGGTGGCGCCGACGGCAGCGCGGTCTGAGGCTGACGCCATGACGAACCACACGCCGGGCGGCACCGAGGACCGCCCGGCTCTGGCCCGTGCGATCGCCGTCGACCCGGCGAAGTTCGCCGAGGCCTACTGGGGGCGCCAGCCCCTGCTCACCCGGGCCGACGAGCTGGCCGGGCCGGACGGCTTCACCGACCTGCTGTCCCCGGCGGCGGTCGACGAGCTGCTCAGCGAACGCGGCCTGCGGACCCCGTTCCTGCGGGTGGCCGACAAGGGCACGGTGCTGCCCACCTCGTCCTTCACCGGCAGTGGCGGCGCCGGCGCGGAGGTCGGCGATCAGGTGATCGACGACAAGGTCATGCGCCTGTACGCCGACGGCGCCACCCTGGTCCTGCAGGGCCTGCACCGGATCTGGCCCCCACTGATCGACTACGCCCGCCGGCTGGGCGAGGAGTTGCGGCAGCCGCTGCAGGTCAACGCCTATCTGACGCCGGCCGGCAACAAGGGCTTCGCCACCCACTACGACACCCACGACGTGTTCGTGCTCCAGGTGGACGGCACCAAACGCTGGCGCATCCACGAGCCGGTGCTGCCCGAGCCGCTCGAACGTCAGGCCTGGGGCGGCCGCGCGGACGAGGTCGGCGCGGTGGCCGACGGCCCGGCGACGCTGGACGTGGTCCTGGCCCCGGGCGACGCCCTCTACCTGCCCCGCGGCTGGCTGCACTCGGCCCAGGCCCAGGGCGAGCGTTCCCTGCACCTGACCTTCGGCGTCCGCGCCCTGACCCGGTACGCCCTGGTCGAGGAGCTGCTCCAGCTCGCGGCCGAGGATCAGCGGCTGCGCGCCACCCTGCCGTACGCGATGGACGTCGCCGACCCGCAGGCCGTCGCCCCGGAGCTCACCGCGACGGTCGACGCCCTGCGCGACTGGCTGCTGACCGCCGACCCGGCCACCGTGGCCGCCCGGTTGCGTGACCGGGCCTGGCCGGCCAAGCGCCCGGCCCCCGTCCGGCCGCTGGCCCAGCTGGAGTTCGCGGAGCGCCTCGGCGCGGACGACCGGATCACGGTCCGCGACGGGCTGCGCTGGCACCTGCACGAGGACGGCCCCGAGCACGTGGTGCTCCGGCTGACCGGGCGCACCCTGCGGTTCCCGGCCTACTGCGCGGCCGCGGTGCGCACCGCGCTGGACGGCGCGCCGCATCGCGTCGGGGACCTGCCCGAGCTGGACGACGATCACGACCGGCTGGTGCTGGCCCGCCGTCTGCTCCGCGAAGCCCTGACCGTCCCGGCGACCGCCTGACGTCCCGGGCGCCGCCCTACCGGCGCCCGGGCCCCGGCGGCTCCCGCACGCGATCCCGGCGGCGGGCTTCCGCGCCCGGGACCACGGGTGGGTCCGGCTGTTCCCGCTCAGGCGCGGCTTCCGCGCCCGGACTGCCCGACGACGTGTGGCTGTTCTGCACTCAGGCGGCGGTGGTGCTCCTGGCCAGCGCCAGCACCAGTCCGGCAGCGATCAGACTCGCGATCAGCACCGTCGCCACCGCCGACGCGTCCAGCGGCACGGTCCGCCGGTCGGCGACCCGCTTGGCCGTGACGACCGCGAGGATCGGCCCGAGCAACGCGACGACCAGCGCCACCACCGGCAGCCCGGCCGCCCAGTCACCCCCGGCTTCCCGGCCCGCCCATCGCAACGTCGACCACGCCGCCACCCCGACCGCGCCGCCCAGCGCACCCAGCACGACGAAGAGCAACGACGCCCCGTTGCCGGGCTTGCGCGGCGCGGGCTTCCAGGCCGCGGTGGCCTCGGCCTCCTGCAGGTAGTCCTCGGCGTCCCGATCGCGCTGGTGCGGCACGGCCGGCTGCGGGGCGTGCGCGCCGAAACGCTCGGCCACCCGCCCGGCCTTGTGGGCGAACTCGGCCCACAGCACCGCGGAGCGCGCGTCCACCTCTTCCCGCACGCGCTGGGCCGCCCGCCACGCCGCCTGGGTCTCGCGGATGCGCTGGTCGGCGGCCCGGACGGCGTTGTCGGCCTCGATGGCGCGGCTGTCGTGCCAGGCGCGCGCCTCGGCCCGGTGCGCGGCGGCCTCGTCGTCCAGGTTGGTCAGCTTGCGCACGACACCGCGGTAGTCCGGCGTGCGCCGCTCCACCGTGCCGTCGTTCTCCGGCGCGGTCATGGCTGCGCCTCCTTTGCCATGCCCTTCTGGCCCTCGCTGTCCGGGCAGCCTTGCGGGTGCGCGAAGGGAAGCTCGGTGCAGGCGGTCATGACGGCCCGTACGGGATGATCACTTCGGCGCCGCGGTGCACCGACCGGTCGAAGTGCAGCGCCCGCCAGGGCCGCGGATACCAGTTCGGCGAGCCGTGCCCCGGGTAGTACGGCGACAGCTCACTGCCGTGCACGTCCAGCGCCACCCACGCTCCCACCGTGTCGGTCCTGGTCCCCTGCCCGCCGAGGGTGTCGCGCAGCAGCGCCGCCCCGCGCCACCAGCCGATCACGTGGATGCGGCGTTCCGGGCCCTGCCGCATGATCCGGCGCAGCATCTCGTTGCTGCCGCCGGGCGCCGCGTCGACCGCGTACAGCAGCAGGAACCACGGCTTGTCGGCCGCCGAGCCGAACTCGGCCCGCTCGGCCGCCAGCTCCAGCAGGCTGTCCACGTTGTCGTTGTCGAAGTAGCCCGTCTCGGCCGGCAGGTGCGGCTTCAACGCCTCGACCGCCACCGCCGCGTCGGTGTCCAGGCACGCCACGGAGAACTGCGCCGCCCCGGGCGTGAACTGGGCCGCGAGCGAGCGGGCAGCCGTGCCCAGCACCGCGCACGCCTCGTCGACCCGGGTGCCCAGCACCGCGATGGTCCGGCCCGGCGCCCGGCGCAGCACCGTCTGCGCCGAGCGGGACTCGACATCGATGGTCTCGCCGAGCAGCACCGCCGGCGCGGCCACCGTGGCCGCCGGGGTGAACCGGCGGAACTCGGGGCTGTCCTCCAGCCGGGGGATGGCGTCACCGTCGAACAGCCGCGGTGCGGGCAGCTCCGCCGGTCGGTGCCGCCACAGCCGGTGCTGCAGCTCGCTCCAACGTTCCCGGTTGCCCGCGTCCGGCACCCGGACCACCCGGTTCGCCTCGACCGCGCCGGAGTCGGCGTTGACGACCGCGTGGTAGCGCGGCAGCGCGTCGGCGGCCTGGTTGGTCTCGGCCAGCACCCGGCGGGCCCGGGGCAACGCGATCCGCAGCGAGAACTGCGCGACCAGCGCGGGCCGGCCCCACAGCGCCTCGATGCCGGACACGTCCTGGCTGGCCAGCACCAGGTGGATGCCCTGGGAACGGCCGCGCCGGGCCAGGTCCTCCAGCAGGTCGACCGCCTCGGCCGCCACCGCGTCGCGGCCGGACAGCAGCACCTGGAACTCGTCGACCACGGCCACGATCCGCGGCCAGGAGCCCTGCGGGTCCTCGGCGCGCAGCTCGGCCAGGTTGGTCACCTCGTGCCGCTTGGCCGCGTCCGCCCGGCTGCGCAGCTCGGCGCCGAGGAAGCGCAGCAGGGCCAGGCCGAACTCACGGTCGGTGTTGACGTTGACCCCGACCAGCCGGACGTGCGGCAGCCAGCTGGGGTCGCGCCGGCCCGGGGCGAACCGGGCGAAGGACACGCCCTCCTTGAAATCGAGCAGGTAGAAGGCCAGCTCGGCGGGGGAGTAGCGGGCGGCCAGCGCGCCCATCCAGGCGTAGATCAGGTTGGTCTTGCCGGTGCCGGACGGCCCGGCGATCAGGGCGTGCGGCGGATAGTCGCTCAGGGTCACGTGCACCGGGGCGCCCTGGGGACTGTCGCCGAGCGGCGCGGTCAGCGCGCGGGCCGAGCTCTGCTGCCACTCGTGCTCGGGCAGCAGGCTGTCCAGCGCGACCGGGGCCGGGCCGGCGGCGACCTCGTCGGCGATCTCCCGGCAGGTGCGGGTCACCACGGACGCCGACGGGCCCGCGTCGAGCCGTACCGGAAGATCACCGCAGCCGCTGAGGCGGCCGGCGTCGCCTTCGGCCGCCGTGACGACCTCGATCCCGGCGGCGGGCCGCACCGGGAAACCCCGCATGACCAGGTGTACGCCGCAAGCGGCCCCGGTGCGCAGCAGCCGGTCGAGCTGACCCCGTTCGTGCCGCGACAGCTCGTCGGCGCGCCCGGCACCCAGCAGGATCGCCACCCGCCACGGCTCGGGCCGCCGGCCGGTGGCCGAGGCCAGCTCCCGCAGCGACGAGTGCTCACCGGCCAGCACGGTCTCGTTGATCCGGCGGACGTGGTCGACGAGCTCGTCCAGCAGCGCCGGGAGCCCGCCGGGACCGACGAAGTTCAGCACCCCGGCCGGGGCCAGCGGGGCGAAGCCGGCCAGGCCCCCGCCGAGCTGCTCGGGGTCGTAGCCGGTGAGCCGGACCCGGCCCGCCTGCACGCTGCCCAGGGCCCGCAGCAGCAGGCTCGCGACCACGTCGTCACCGATGCGCTCGTCGCCCTCGACCACCACGTGCCCCTGGTCGAGCAACGGCACCAGCGCCGGCACGTCACCCTCGTACGGCAGCAGCAACCGGCCCACCCGCAGCTCCGGCGCCGGGGCCTGGGTGCCGGCCGGGGTGGGCCGCCACTGGTCCCAGGGCAGGCCGGCAGCTCCGGGGGCGGCCAGCCGAGCCGTTTCGGCGGCGGCCCCGGCCAGCGCGGCGAGGTCCCGTTCGTGCTGCTCGTCGATCTGCCGCAGCCGCTTGTCGCGTTCACCGGCGAGCCGGATCCGGCGCTCGCGGGCGGCGGCGACGACCCGGGCCCGCCGCGTCACGGCCGCCTCGTAGGCGCTCCGGGCCTCCTCGAGGGCGTCGTCGGCCGCGCCGAGGGCGTGCGAGATTGCGGCGCGGACCTCGACGACCTGCTGAGCCTTGGTGTCAGGCATCGACGCCGCGGGGTCGCAACGGGTCGGGGGCGCCCGGGTCCAGCGTGGCCGGGTCGCGGCCCAGGCGGGCCAGCAGCACCCCGGTCAGCACGCTGGCGGTGACCGCCGAGTCGGCCGGGTGGGCCGGGGCCTGCTCGGGCGGCTTGGTCCGGCAGATGCGGGCGAGCAGGGTGTCCAGCACCGCGGGCGGGGTGCCGGGCAGCAGTGACCTGACCCGGCCGCCGGCGGCGCTGCGCAGCCGCTGCAGGTCGTCGGGCCCGGGCTCGTGACCCAGCAGGTCGCCGGCGAGGCGCTGCAGCACCGGCGGGGTCACCGCGGACAGGCCCAGCCCGGTGGCCGCGTTGACCTCGTGCAGGTCCCGGCCGAGTCGTGCGCGGTCGCCCGAGCGCACCCCGGCGGCGACCTTGCGCAGCAGCTCGGCGGTGTTCTGCGGGCGTTCGGGGGTGTTGCTCTCCTGCGCCGGGGGCGGTGCCTCGCCGGTCAGCTTCTCGACGCGCTCACGCCACCACGGGCCGAGCTTCTCCGGCGGGGGCTGCTGATTCTGCTGATCGGGTGGCCCGGCCGGCTCGTCCTGCTGCTTCTTCTGCTCCTCCAGGCCGGCTTTCCAGTCGCGATCCGGTGGCGCGCTCGCGTCGGCTGACAGGCCCAGGGCGGCCAGGTACGCCGCGATGGCGTCCTGGGCCAGGCGCAGGGCGGCCGCGGCGTGCTCGGCGTGCTCGGTGGCGTTGCCCAGCTGCGGCACGCCGATCGGGTCGATGGACGTCTGGCGCACCCAGTTGAGCAGCTCGGTGGCGCTGCGCAGCCGTTCCATCGCCACCGTGACCAGGCCGGTGGGCAGTTCGTCGGACGTGGCGCGGAGCTGGGCGCCGAGTTCCTGCAGCAGCGACATCGCGTTACAGCGTCGCCGTGTAGGTCTGCGCCTGCTCGACCGCGAGCAGCGTGGCGCCGAGGCATTCCTCGAGCTGCTGGTCGGCTTGCGACAGGGAGGCGTGCGCCGCACCGACCGCGTCGTTGGCGCTGCCGTCGAGCGCCGCGGCCAGGCTCTGCTGCGCCTCGCCGAGCTTCTCCCGGGCCGCCTGGATCGCCGCCTGACCCTCCGTGACCTGTTGGAGCGCGGCATCCACAGCCGCTCTGACCTCGGCGACGCTGGCCACTCGTGCAGCCTCCTGCGATATCGACACGGCGGTAAAGACCCAGAATAGTCGTCCACGATGGGGCGGTCGTGCCCGCACGCCCCTTTCGCGAATTCATGCTCGCACGCCCACCGGCTCCGCGGCAGCCGGGTCCCACCCGGTCGCCGGGGGAGCTCACCGGGGGACGGCGGACGGTCCGCGTACCTCCGCGCCCAGCGCGGTCACGCGCTCCCGCAGCCCCCGGTCGGCCGTCACCACGACGGTCCGCCGGCGGGCGCCCTCGGCCGCGACCACCGCCACGATCGTGTCGTCCCCGGAGCCGGACGCGCGCACGACCCGGACCCCGTCGACCGCCGGGACGTCCCGGGCGCGGCCCTCCACGACCAGGACCACCTCGACCGGTCCCGGAAGATCCTCCAGCCCCGCGACGTTGAGACCCATGAGGCCGTCGCGCAGTCTGGCGGTGGCCCCCGCGCGGTCCCGCCACCAACCGTCCGGCTTGGAACCGAGCACGTTGGCGGCGTCGACGACCAGCAGCGGGACGCTCATGTAAGGAGCGTCTCACACCGGAATCAAACGCTCGTTCAGGGCGCTGTACAGCCCGGGCCGGCGGCGACTTCGCCGCTCCCGACCAGCAGTATCAGGAGAGAAGAGACTATGAGCATCGGACCCCTGGGGCCGGGTGGCCCCGGTGAATGGGACGACCTGTTCGCCCGCTTCTTCGGGGCGGCCGAGCCACGACGGTCCGCGCAGCGGATCGACATCACCAGATTCATGAGCGCGGACGCGCGCGAGGTCCTGTCCGTCGCCGCCCGCCGCGCCGCCGAAGTGGCGCCGGCCGGCATCGGCCTCGCCGACCTCGACACCGAGCACCTGCTGTGGGCGCTGCTCCAGCAGGAGCCGCAGCAGGCCCTGGTCCGCCGGGCCGGCGGCGACCCCGCCGCGCTGCTCGCCGAGCTCGGTGGCGTCACCCGCGCGCCGGGCGGCCAGCTGCCCGACCGCATCGCACTGACCCCCGCCGCCAAGCGCGCGCTGCTGGACAGTCTGCAGCTCTCGCGGGCCGTGGGCGCCTCCTACGTGGGTCCCGAGCACATCTTGATGGCGCTGGGCCTCAACCCGGACTCCACGGCGGGCCGCCTGCTCGCCGCGCGGATCGACCCGCGCACGTTGCAGCAGGCCGAGCCCCAGCCGGGCCGGGGAGGTCCCGGTGGCCGCGGTGGTGAGCCCGGTGGCCCGGGCAGCACGCCCACGCTCGAGCAGTACGGCATGGACCTGACCGAGCTGGCCCGGCGCGGCGAGATCGACCCGGTCATCGGCCGGGCCGACGAGATCGAGCAGGCCGTCGAGATCCTGTCGCGGCGTACCAAGAACAACCCGGTGCTGATCGGCGAGGCCGGCGTCGGCAAGACCGCCGTCGTCGAGGGCCTGGCCCAGCGCATCGTGGACGGTGACGTGCCGCAGACCCTCGCGGGCAAGCGCGTCATCCAGCTCGACCTGGCCGGACTGGTGGCGGGCACCCGCTACCGCGGCGACTTCGAGGAGCGGCTCAGCAAGGTCATCGACGAGATCCAGGAGAGCGGCGACGGCCTGATCGTCTTCCTCGACGAGATCCACACCCTGGTCGGCGCCGGTGGTGGCGGCGGCGAGGGTGGCGGCATGGACGCCAGCAACATGCTCAAGCCCGCCCTGGCCCGCGGCCGGCTGCGGGTGGTCGGCGCGACGACGCTGGACGAGTACCGGAAGCACATCGAGAAGGACGCCGCCCTGGCCCGGCGTTTTCAGCCGGTCCTGATCGGTGAGCCCAGCGTCGAGGACACCGTGGCGATCCTGCGCGGCCTGCGGGACAACTACGAGGCGCACCACCAGGTGCGGATCACCGACGAGGCGCTCGACGCAGCGGCCGAGCTGTCCGACCGCTACATCACCGACCGGTTCCTGCCGGACAAGGCGATCGACCTGATCGACCAGGCCGGTGCGCGGGTGCGCCTGCGGGTCAAGACCCCCGCGGCGGACGTGCGCGAGCAGGAGCGGCGCCTCGAGCAGCTGACCCGCGACCGCGACCAGGCGGTCGCCGCGGAGAACTACGAGAAGGCCTCCGCGCTGCGCGACGAGATCAACACCATCAAACAGCAGATCGAGGGTACGGACGCCACGGGCTCAAATGACGATTCTGCCTCGGTTCTCCGCCGCGGGGCCGGCTCTGCCGTGCCCCAGGTGACCTCGGAGGACATCGCCGAGGTCGTGTCCCGGGCCACCGGCATCCCGGTCGCGCAGCTCACCGAGGAGGAGCGCGAGCGGCTGCTGCGCCTCGAGACGCACCTGCACGAGCACGTGATCGGTCAGGACGAGGCGGTCTCCGCCGTCGCCGAGGCGGTCCGGCGTTCCCGGGCCGGGCTGGGCGACCCGGACCGGCCGGTGGGCAGCTTCCTGTTCCTCGGCCCGACCGGGGTCGGCAAGACCGAGCTGGCGCGCACCCTCGCGGACGCGCTGTTCGGCGACGCCGAGCGGATGGTCCGCTTCGACATGAGCGAGTTCCAGGAGCGGCACACCGTCTCCCGGCTCGTCGGTGCCCCTCCCGGCTACGTCGGCTACGACGAGGCCGGCCAGCTGACCGAGGCCGTGCGGCGCCGGCCGTACTCGGTGGTGCTGCTGGACGAGATCGAGAAGGCGCACCCGGACGTGTTCAACATCCTGCTGCAGGTGCTGGACGACGGGCGGCTGACCGACAGTCAGGGCCGGACGGTGAGCTTCAAGAACACCGTACTGATCATGACCAGCAACATCGGCTCGGACATCATCAGCGGCACCAAGCGCACGCTCGGCTTCGGCACCGGCGACGACGGCTCGGCCGTCGACGACGGCCTGCGGGAGAAGCTGGACCGGCGGCTGCGCGAGCAGTTCCGGCCGGAGTTCATCAACCGGATCGACGAGATCATCGTCTTCCGGCAGCTGGAGACCGAGCAGCTGCGGCAGATCACCGAGATGCTGCTGGAGGAGACCCGGCGGCGCCTGCACGCGCAGGACGTCACGCTGGACATCTCCGCGGCGGCCATCGACTGGCTGGCCGAGCGGGGCTTCCAGCGCGAGTACGGGGCCCGGCCGCTGCGCCGCACGATCCAGCGTGAGCTGGACAACCGGCTCTCGCGGCTGCTGCTCAGCGCCGACCTGGCGCCCGGGCAGACGGTCCGGGTCGACGTGGCCGAGGGCCGGCTGACCTTCGAGGTGCAGTCGCCCGCCCCGGCGGCCACCGCCTGACCGGTGGAACGGAACGCCCCGGTTCTCCTCGGAGAGCCGGGGCGTTTCTCATGCCGCCGCCAGGTGCGCCCCGCCGAGCTGCGGATAGTCCTCCAGCCACTCGATGTAGAGCGGGTTGCGGGCCACGACCTCGTTGTAGGTCTCCGCGGCCATGGTCATCAGCCGGGGCGCGACCCGGGCGGCGGTGCTGTCCGGGTGCCAGCCGAGCACCTGCCGCCAGCGCAGCGGCGCGCCCTGCAGCGGGCGGTGGGTCAGCCCGGCCGGGGGCCGGAACGTCGGCTGGCACAGGGCCAGCGCCAGCCCGGACTCCACCATGTCCACGCAGCCGCGGATGTCGGTCTCCAGCATCCGGCGCGGGGTGAAACCCGAGCGGGCGCAGCAGGCCGCGAAGCAGTCGGCGAAGCAGCCGTCGCCGGTGCCGGCCACCCACTGCTCCTCGGCCAGCTCGGCGAGGTCGACGTCGACGCCCTTGGCCGCCGGGTGGTCCTCGGGCATGAGCACGCACACGGCGTCGACCGCGATGGTCTGCCACACCAGGCCGTAGTCGGCCGACGGGATGGCATCACCGCAGACGCCCACCTGGGCGTAGTCGAGCTTGCCGGCCAGCACCATGCCGCAGAGCTCGTCCACGTAGTACGACGCGTGGGTGCTGATCTGGGCGTCGGGCTGGGCCTCGGACAACCGGTGCACCATGCCACCGATGACCGGTCCGCCGATGCCGCCGATCCGGTACCGGGTCATCACGTTCTCGTCCGTGCCGGATCCGGCCAGCCGGGCGGCCTCGTCCTGCAGGCCCTTCATCGCGGGCAGCAGCACCCGGGCCCGGGAGAGAACGAGTTCACCCAGGGCGGTCGGGCGGGCACCGCGCCGGTCACGTTCGAAGAGCGGCCCACCCAGGGTCCGCTCGATGCGTTGCAGCTGGGCGGTCAGCGCCGGCTGGGCGAGTCCCAGCAGCGATGCCGCCTTCGTCACGCTGCCCGTCTCCGCGATGGCACAGACCACCTTGAGATGCCGCAGCTCCAGGTTCATAGCGTGACGGTAGGACGTTCGCGGGATATCGGCTAGACCTTCAGCCAGCCAAAGATCCTCCACTTGTGACAAATAGGTTAACCAAAAGGACAGAACCAGCTAACCCGTACGCGGTTACCGGCACGTAACGTGAGGTGGGTTTCACTATCCGTGAATTTACCGTCCACTTTGTGCTTTGTTCAGAGATCCCGCGGGTACGTCGTCCGCCGGCTCATCATGTCGCGCATCTTGTCCACCACGGCCACCGCCGGATCGACGACCTTGTTCCACGGCGGCGTCGCCGGGGTGCCCGGGTGCGGACGCGTCGGAGCCGCCTCCTCGGCCAGCTCGACCCGGTTGCCGAGCCGGATCAGGTCCTCCACCGGGGCCATCTGCAGCAGCATCGGCAGCAGCTCGCCCGCCGCCGCGTCCGCGTGCCGGGTCAGCCGCCGGCAGACGTCGGCGGCACGGTCGGGCCGGCCCTCGTCGTCGGCCGCCTCCAGCAGCCGCAGCGCCTCCAGCAGAGCCCGATCCTCGGCGATCTCCCGGTCCACGAGCGCGTAGCCGTCCGGCACGGTCGACCGGATCGCCGGGTAGAGGTACTGCTCCTCCGCGGACAGGTGCCGCGACAGCCCCGCGGAGATCACCTGGGCCACCGTACGGCGGCGCGCCGGGTCCGTACCGTCGCCGGTCAGCTCCTCGCAGAGCGTCAGCAGCTCGCGATGCTCGCGGTTGATGAGGTCGACGACGTTGGGTCCGGTCGTCTCACCGCCCACGGGCGGCAGCGGAGGCAGCTGAACAGACACTGTGCTTCCTTTCGGCGGAGCCCGGCGGGTCGGGCCCGTCTTACCCGTACCTGATCTCCCGCCAAACGCGCCCGGCGGTGAGCTGGTAAGAAGAGCGGATGGAACCAGTCCCCGCCGCCGACGAGGTCGTCGACATCTGCCGTGACCTGCTCCGGATCGACACCAGCAACACCGGCGATCCGCGCACCACCGTCGGCGAACGCGTCGCCGCCGAGTACGTCGCAGCCAAGCTCAGCGACGTCGGCATCGAGGTCGAGCTGCACGAGTCCGCACCCCGGCGGGCCAACCTGGTCGCCCGCATCCCGGGCGCCGACCGCAGCCGCGGCGCCCTGCTCGTGCACGGGCACCTCGACGTCGTCCCGGCCGACGCCAGCGAATGGTCGGTGCCGCCGTTCTCCGGCGAGGAGAAGGACGGCTACCTGTGGGGCCGCGGCGCGATCGACATGAAGGACTTCGACGCGATGACCCTGGCCGTGGTCCGCGGCTGGCAGCGCACCGGCTACGTCCCGCCCCGCGACATCGTCCTGGCCTACACGGCCGACGAGGAGGCGGGCATGGAGTACGGCTCGCAGTTCCTCGTCCGCGAGCACGCCGACCTGTTCGAGGGCTGCACCGAGGCGATCGGCGAGGTCGGCGGCTTCTCGTACACGATCAACGACGACCTGCGCCTCTACCTGGTCGAGACGGCCGAGAAGGGCATCGACTGGCTGCGGCTGCACGCCAAGGGCCGCCCCGGGCACGGCTCCTTCGTGCACGACGACAACGCCGTCACCGCGCTCGCCGAGGCCGTCGCGGCGGTCGGCCGGCACAAGTTCCCGATGGTCGTCACCCCGACCGTGCGGTCCTTCCTCGAGCAGATCTCCGAGGCACTCGGCGTGGAGCTCGACCCGGACGAGCCCGAGCTGGCCATCGCCAAGCTCGGCCCGATCGCCAACCTGATCGGCGCGACCGTGCGCAACACCGCCAACCCGACCCGGCTCGAAGCCGGCTACAAGGACAACGTGATCCCCGGCAAGGCGTCGGCGACCATCGACTGCCGTACCCTGCCGGGTCAGGCCGAGATCTTCCTCGAGCAGCTGCGCGGGGTGATCGGCCCGGACATCGAGATCGAGCACATCTCCCGGCAGGGAGCCCTGGAGACCGGCTTCGACGGCGCGCTCGTCGAGGCCATGGGGGCCGCGCTGCGCGCCGAGGACCCGGGCGCACGCACGGTGCCGTACATGCTCTCCGGCGGCACGGACGCCAAGGCGTTCAGCACGCTGGGCATCCGCTGCTTCGGCTTCGCACCCCTGAAGCTGCCGGCCGACCTGAACTTCTCCGCACTGTTCCACGGCGTCGACGAACGGGTTCCGGTGGAAGGACTACAGTTCGGCGTGCGTGTGCTCGACCGACTGCTGCAGGCGAGCTGATGAAAGGACTTTTCACACCATGACCGACCAGCACGCGGATCTGGACGCCGCTCTTGAGCGCGTCGTCGAGGCCGCGAAAGCCCACCTGGCGGCAGTCAAGGCCGCCCAGGGGCGGGTGGATGACGACGATGTGTGGCAGGCGTACGTCAACCTCAACAACACCTCCTTCGCGTACGACGAGCAGCTGCTCGACGCGTTCGGCGAGGTCACACCGTGGGACGTCGAGTCGATCGACCCGGACGAGGCCGACCAGCGCTTCGGCGCGGTCGCCGGCCTCGACGGCGGCGGCTCCGACCCGCACCCGCGGGTGATCTCGGTGCGCCAGCGCCGCGACTACCGGGTGCCCAGCGTCTCGGCGCTGCTGCGGGTGGCCGACGCGGCCCGCCGCAACCTGGTGCCGGCCGACGAGGAGGCCGGCGAGGTCGAATCGGTCGGCGAAGCGGTCCTGGAGCTCCTCCAGGCCGGCGACGGCTCGCTGTCCTCGCTCGACGTGCCGGAGCTGGAGCCGCTCGACGGCCTGCTCACGGTGAGCGAGGTCACCGAGCCCCTCGACCTCGAGGCCTTCGAGGACGAGGACGGCGCCGGCCCGTTCGCCCCCCTGGACGGCGACCAGCTCGTCGGCCGCCTCGACGAACACCCCTTCACCGAGGACGAAGAAGACGAACACGCCGGTCACAACCACTGAGCGGTGACAGGCCGACAGCCGCCCGCCTCCTGGAGGCGGGCGGCTGTTCTTTGTGCTTGTGCTAGGTGATCAGGCCCGGCTGGGGGGTGCTCTGGACCTTGCGGCGGAGCATCACCTGCCGGGTTCCGTCCCGGAAGAGCTGGACGCGGGCCAGCTCCCACCCCGAGAATTCCGCCTGGATCGCCAGCTGCGCCGCGGCGGTCAGGCGATCGACATTCGATGGCAACCGGAGCGGCGCGTACTCGTAGTCCATGCGTCCTAATATGCCCCGGCGCCCGGCATGTCACCAGTCCCCGGGCCGGTCAGGCCCTCTCTCTCGGGGTAGCCGACCGGCACCGCCGACACGTCGTCGAGGGCGTCGGCGATCTCGCCGGGCAGCACCAGCTCCTCGCTCTGCAGCGCGCCCTGCAGCTGCCCGGCCGTCCGCGCGCCCAGGATCGGCGCGACCACTCCCGGCCGGTCCCGGATCCACGCCAGCGCCACCTCCAGCGGCGACACGCCCAGGCCGCCGGCCGCGATCACCACCGCCTCGACGATGCTGGAGCTGCGGGGCTCCAGGTACGTCTGCACGAACGGCGCCAGGTGCTCGGTGGCGGCCCGCGAGTCCAGCGGCCGGCCGTTGCGGTACTTGCCCGTGAGCACCCCGCGGCCCAGCGGCGACCACGGCAGCACGCCGATGCCCAGCGCCGCTGCGGCCGGCAGCACCTCGCGTTCGACGCCGCGTTCCAGCAGCGAATACTCCACCTGGGTGGCGACGATCGGGGCCCGGGTGGGGAACGCCTGCTGCCAGGCGGCGGCCCGCGCGGTCTGCCAGCCGGCGAAGTTGGACACGCCCACGTAGCGGACCCGGCCGCTGTTGACCGCGTGGTCCAGCGCCGACAGGGTCTCCTCCAGCGGCGTCTGGGGGTCGTAGCCGTGCACCTGCCACAGGTCCACGTAGTCGGTGCCGAGCCGGCGCAGTGACTGGTCCAGGCTGCGCAGCAGGTGGCCGCGGGAGCTGTCGCGGCGGCGGAAGCCGTACTCGCCGAGGCCGGCCTTGGTGGCGATCAGCACCTCGTCGCGGGGCACCAGGTGGTCGATCAGGGAGCCGATGACCGTCTCGGCGTCGCCGTCGCCGTACACGTCGGCGGTGTCGATCAGCGTGCCGCCCGCCTCCAGATAGAGCTTCAGCTGGTCGGCCGCGTCGTCGGGGTCGGTGTCCCGGCCCCACGTCATGGTGCCGAGGGCCAGCCGGGAGACCGCCAGCCCGCTTCGGCCGAGCGGTCGCTGTTGCATGGGTGAACCTTATTCAGCCGGGCCCGGCCGCGAAACGCTCGTGGCAGCTCAATAGGGCGGCGATCCGTCGGGTTGACGACCGAACACCGCGAAGATCACTGAGCGTGTTCGCCTAGGCTTCGTAGCGCGGAGCATCGGTGCTCTCGCGGAAGAAACGGGAGGACCCGTGCGGCTCGGACTCAGCCTTGGATACCAGACCTCGTGGACCACGCCCGCCGATCATCTCGCCATGGCCCAGGAGGCCGACCGGCTCGGCTACTCGGTGGTCTGGGCGGCGGAGGCGTACGGCTCGGACTCGCCCACCATGCTGGCCTGGATCGCCGGCCAGACGCAGTCGATCGACGTCGGCGCGGCCGTCATGCAGATCCCGGCGCGCAGCCCGGCGATGACCGCGATGACCGCCGCGACCATCGACACCCTCTCCGGCGGCCGGTTCCGCCTGGGCCTGGGCGTCTCCGGCCCGCAGGTCTCGGAGGGCTGGCACGGTGTGCGTTTCGGCAAGCCGCTGGGCCGCACCCGCGAGTACGTCGACATCGTCAAGCTGGCGATCGCCCGCAAGCCGGTGGCCTACGACGGCGAGCACTACACGCTGCCGCTGCCCGGCGGCCCGGGCAAGGCGCTGCGGCTGGGCTTCCACCCGCCGCGTGAGCAGATCCCGATCTACCTGGCCGCGGTCGGCCCGAAGAACCTCGAGCTGGCGGGCGAGATCGCCGACGGCTGGCTGGCCATCTTCTTCGCGCCCGACGCCGCGGGGGAGTATCTCCAGCATGTCGAGCGGGGCCGGTCGAAGAGCGGCGCCGGCCTGACCGGCTTCGACGTCGCGCCCACCGTCCCGGTCGTGGTCGGCGACGACATCGCCGCCGGCGCCGACCAGATCCGCCCGTACGCGGCGCTGTACGTCGGCGGCATGGGCAGCCGCGAGCAGAATTTCTACAACCAGCTCGCCGTCCGGATGGGCTACGCGGACGCGGCCAAGGAGGTCCAGGACCTCTACCTGGACCGCAAGCCGCGGGACGCCGCCGCGGCGATCCCGCAGGACTTCATCACCCGGACCTCGATGGTCGGCCCCAAGGCCCGGATCACCGAGCGCATCCGGGAGTACGCCGCCGCCGGTGTCGGCACGCTCTCCATCAGCCCGTACGTGGGCGACCTGGAGAGCGGCATCGCCACGCTGCGCACCGTCGCGGAGGCGTACGAGGCGTCGGGCGTGGCCGAGTAGCCGTGGCCACCGTCCTGCTGCTCCGCCACGGGCGGACCACCGCCAACGCCACCGGTGAGCTCGCCGGCCGGCTGCCGGTCGAGCTCGACGAGGCCGGCCGGGGCCAGGCCCAGCGGGTCGGTGAGCGGCTGCGCAAGCTGCCGCTCGCCGCCGTGGTGACCAGCCCGCTGATCCGCTGCCGGCAGACCCTGGAACTGGCCCTGCCGGACATCGTGCCGGAGGTCGACGAGGGCCTGATCGAGTGCGGTTACGGCGACTGGGAGGGCCGCCCGCTCAAGGAGCTCACCGGCGAGCCGCTGTGGCCGGTCGTCCAGCAGCACCCCAGCGCCGCCGTGTTCCCCAACGGCGAGGCGATGGCGGCCATGTCGGCCCGCGCGGTGGCCACCATCCGGCGCTGGGACGCCCGGGTCACCGCCACGCACGGCCCGGAGGCGCTGTGGCTGGCCTGCAGCCACGGCGATGTGATCAAGGCCATCGTGGCCGACGCGATGGGGCTGCATCTGGACGAGTTCCAGCGCCTGGTGGCCGATCCGGCGTCGGTGAGCGTGATCCGCTACACCCCGACCCGCCCGTTCCTGGTGCGGCTCAACGACACCGCGGACCTGTCGGCGCTGATCCCGCCGAAACCCGCCGAGGGCGCGCTCCCGGAGTCCGACGCGGCCGTGGGCGGTGGCGCGGGCGGCGGCGCATGAGTACGGCCGGTAACCGGCGTGTTACCACAGCGTGCGCACACTTTGCGCCCTCGGCGAACCCCGCCGGTGGGCTGAGCACTCGCGCACGCGGGCGGATAGGGTCGAAGCCATGACCCACCAGGTGCATGCCTTCGAGCCGCCCGAGCGGTTCGTCGCCGGGACGGTGGGCGAGCCGGGGGACCGGACGTTCTTCCTCCAGGCCCGCGGTGGCGGCCGGGTGGTCAGCGTGGCGCTGGAGAAGGTCCAGGTCTCGCTGCTCGCCGAAAAGCTGGAGGAGTTGCTCACCGAGGCCGGCCGCCGGTTCGGCGTCGACCTGCCCGAGGCCCCCGTGCTCGCGATCAACGACAACGAGCCGCTGGACACCCCCGTCGACGAGGAGTTCCGCGTCGGCACGCTCGGTCTGGCCTTCGACGTCGACACCACCACGGTCGTCATCGAGGCGATCGAGGCCGGTGAGGGCGACGCGGAGGTCGAGCTCGACGAGGACGACGAGGACACCGACGACGACCCGATCGCCGACGACGAGGACGACGAGCCCGACGACGACCTCGACCGGCTGCGCGTCCGGCTGACCCCCGAGGCGACCCGCGCGTTCATCGACCGGGCCCGGCGCGTGGTCGCGGCGGGCCGCCCGCCGTGCCCGCTCTGCGGCCAGCCGCTGGACCCGGCCGGGCACCTCTGCCCCCGGCACAACGGCTATCACCGGTGACGACGGAGCCGGCCAGCGTGCTCGCCGAGGACGACGCCCTCGAGCTGCTCACCCGCGGTGAGATGGAGCTCGAGGGCCGGCTCGTCGACGCCTCCAACACGACGCTGCGGGCCGAGATCACCCTCGACGGGCTGACCCGCCGCTGCGTCTACAAGCCCGTGCAGGGCGAGCGCCCGCTCTGGGACTTCCCGGACGGCACGCTGGCCGGGCGCGAGGTGTCGGCGTTCCTGGTCTCGCAGGCCACCGGTTGGGGGCTGGTGCCGCCGACGATCCTGCGGGACGGGCCGCTCGGCCCCGGCGCCTGCCAGCTGTGGATCGACGAGCCCGACGACGCCGAGTCGCTGATCGGCTTCGTCCCGGCCTACGACGTGCCCGCGGGCTGGTTCGCGGTCGCCTCGGCCCGGGACGAGGACGGCGACGCGTACGCGCTGGCCCACGCCGACGACCCGCGGCTGTCCCGCCTCGCGGTGCTGGACGCGGTGATCAACAACGCCGACCGTAAGGGCGGCCACGTGCTGTACGCCCCGGACGGCCGCATCCACGGCGTCGACCACGGCGTCTGCTTCCACGTGGAGAACAAACTCCGCACCGTGCTCTGGGGCTGGACGGGCAAGCCGATCCCGGCCGACTCCGTCGAGGTGCTGACCAAGCTGGGCGAGCAGCTCGACGGCACGCTGGGCGCGGCCCTGGAGGAGCACCTGACCCTCACCGAGGTGCAGCACGCCCGGCTGCGCGTACGCCGGCTGTTGCGCGCGGCCCGCTTCCCGCGACCGCCGCAGGACTGGCCGGCCGTGCCCTGGCCGCCGGTCTGAGGCTTTACTCACGCCGGGCGGATTTCTGCCGGTGGCGCTGGATAGGCTCCTGGCCATGGACGCATGGACCGGGCACGAGGTGCCGAAGCTGCCGGGGACCGCGACGCCGCCGGCGCTGTACGACTCGGCCCGCCGGTCGGTGCAGCCCACCACCCCCGGCGACGCCGCGACGATGTACGTCTGCGGCATCACACCCTACGACGCGACCCATCTCGGTCACGCGGCCACGATGATCACGTTCGACCTGGTCCAGCGGGCCTGGCGGGACGCCGGCCTGACCGTGCGGTACGTGCAGAACGTCACCGACATCGACGACCCGCTGCTGGAGCGGGCCGCCCGCGACGGTGAGGACTGGGTGGTCCTGGCGATGCGCGAGACGGCCCTGTTCCGCGAGGACATGGAGGCGCTGCGGATGATCCCGCCGGCGCACTACGTCGGCGCGGTCGAGTCCATCCCGGCGATCGCGGCGCACGTGCGCGAGCTGATCGACTCCGGCGCGGCGTACCGCCTGGAGGACGGCACCGGCGACGTCTACTTCACGATCGAGGCCGCTCCGCGCTTCGGCTACGAGTCGCACCTGTCCCGCGAGGAGATGCTGGTGCTGTCGGCCGAGCGCGGCGGTGACCCCGAGCGTCCCGGCAAGCGCGACCCGCTCGACCCGCTGCTGTGGCGCGGCGCTCGCGACGGCGAGCCCGCCTGGGACGGTGGCGACCTGGGCCCGGGCCGCCCCGGCTGGCACATCGAGTGCGCCACCATCGCCCTCGGGCTGCTCGGCGAGACGATCGACGTCCAGGGCGGCGGCAACGACCTGCTCTACCCGCACCACGAATGCTCGGCCGCGCACGCCGAGCGGCTCACCGGCACGGCCCCGTTCGCCCGGCACTACGTGCACGCCGGCATGATCGGCCTGAACGGCGAGAAGATGTCGAAGTCCAAGGGCAACCTGGTCTTCGTCTCCCGCCTGCGCGCCGACGGCGTGGACCCGATGGCGGTCCGGGTGGGTCTGCTCGCCGAGCACTACCGCACCGACCGCCAGTGGACCGACGATGTCCTCAAGGCGGGTCAGCAGCGCCTGGCCCGCTGGCGCGAGGCCGCCGCGGCCCCGGTCGGCCCGTCGGGCGAGGGTCTGCTGGCCGCCGTCCGCGAGGCCCTGCACAACGACCTCGACACGCCGGCGGCCCTGGCCCTGGTCGACGCCTGGTCCGAGGCCGCGGTGTCCGGCGCTGGAGACGACGCGCAGGCTCCGGCGCTGATGGCCCGGACGGTGGACGCCCTCCTCGGCATCCGCCTCTGAGGGCGACAGTGCGCGAGCTTGCCCTCTGCGTGGCGACCGCGGAACGGGTCTCCTCCGGGGTCACCATCTTCCTCGGTCGTCTGTACGGCCTTGCGCACACCGATGCGGTCGACCCACGGCAGGGCGTCGCCCTGAGGTGGCGTGAGCTGGGTGGTATGACGCAGTCCGGGGAGCTGCTCGCGCACCTGCGGGCGGAGTTGCCTTCCCTGCGCGAGCGGGTCAGCGCGTCAGGGCTGCCCGGTTCCGCGGTGGCGGCCGCGGCGCTGGACGCCATCGGGGCATTGACGGAGGACCCTGAGGGTCTCGCGCGGATCACCGGTCACGCGCTGGGGGTGGCGGCGGAGCTGGACCGGGCGTCCGTGCCCCCGCCGCGCGGGCATGGGACGTGGGCGGCGTTCGAGGTCCGGAGCCAGTCCGACCTAGCCGACCTCCTCGCGGGCGCGCCGGAGGAATGGTCCCCGGAGTTCCTGGACGAGCTGCGGACGGAGGCCGGGATGCAGTCGATGGCCTACCGCAACGGCATGAAGGCGCTGGGCCGGTCCTAGAGGTCGAGCACGACCGCCCCGCGCGGACGCGAGGAGCAGATCAGCACGTCCCCGTCGGCCGGCGGGTCGACCGGTTCGGTGGTGTAGGCGACCTCGCCCGCCAGCAACCCCGTCTCGCAGGTGTGGCACACCCCCGACCGGCAGGACCAGCGCACCGGCACGTCGCAGGCTTCGGCGAGCTCCAGCAGGCTGTCGCGCCCGTCGGCCCAGGGGACGGTCAGCCCGCTGCGCGCGAAGGACACCGCCGGTCCTTCCCCGGGCTCGCCGGCCGGAGGGTGCGGCGCCCGGGTCGCCACCGCGCTGATCCCGGGCGTGATTCCCGGCCCCGCTCCGAAGATCTCCGTGCTGATCCGGTTGGCCGGCACGCCCACCTCGACCAGCGCCGCGGTGACGTCGGTGAGGAAACCGGCCGGGCCGCACAGGTACGCGTCGGCGTCCACCGGCACGCCCAGCGCTCGGAGCGCGTCGAGCGACAACCGGCCCGCACTGTCGTAGTCGCGGCCCACCTGGTCCAGGGCGGCGCGGGGACGACTGAGGAAGACGTGGGAGCGGCCGTGGGGCAGATCCGCCAGCAACTGGGCCGTCTCGGTTGCGAACGGCCGGTCGCCGCCGTCGCGGGCAGCCTGCAGCCACCACACCTCCCGCTCGGACCGCTGCGCCGCGAGCGCGTACAGCATCGCCAGCATGGGGGTCGCCCCCACGCCCGCGCTGATCAGCAGGACCGGGGTGGACGCCGGCCGCAGCACGAACGTCCCCCGCGGCGCGGCCACGTCGATCAGGTCGCCGGGGTGGACACGCGCATGCAGGTAGCCACTGGCCGCGCCGTGCGGCTCCTGCTTGACGCTGATCCGGTAGTCGCCGCCGGCCGGGGGCCCGGACAGCGAATAGCTGCGGATCAAAGGCGTGTGCTCGTCGTCCGGTCGCAGCCGTACGGTCAGGAACTGCCCGGGCAGCGGGGCCGGGACCGGCTGCCCGTCCGGGTCCGCCAGCCGTACCGAAGCGATCGTACTGCTCTCCGGCTCGACCGCCGTCACCCGCAGCGGCCGGAACCCGGGCCAGGCCGGCGGCGGCGCGACAGCGACGAGCCCGGCGTTGCCGGTCGTCGCCGCGGGCGGGCTCACCATCGCCCGGAACGAGCCCTGCCAGCCGGGGCTGAGCGCGGGTATGCGCAGCGCCCGCTCGATCCGGTCGGCGGGGTGGCCGGGCAGGTACAGCAGACCGTCCACTTCGGCCACGGTCATCCGTTCCGGGCCGTCGGCGACCTTGACGATCTCGTCACCGGCCCGGATGTCGCCCTCCCGCAGCACCCGGAAGTAGAAGCCCGGCCGGTGATGCCGCACGAGCAGCGCCGGCATCCGGGGGTCGTCCAGCCGGATCCCGACCCGGTAGCAGGTGACCCGTGGCTGGGTCACCTCGAACAGCACCGCCCCGATCCGGTAGCGGTCACCGATGCACACCTCGTCGTCCGGCAGCCCCTCGACGGTCAGGTTCTCGCCGAACTGGCCGTGGACGAAGTCGTCGCGGCCGAGCACCTGCTGCCAATACCGGTACGACTCCAGCTGGTACACGAAAACGGCCCGGTTCTCGCCGCCGTGCCCGCCGAGGTCGCCCTGCCCGTCGCCGTCGATGTTCAACCGGCGCACCGTGGCCGGGCCGTCGACCGGGTGTTTCCAGATGCCGGTGTGGACCGTCCGTCCCTGCCACAGCACGTCCCGGGGCAGACCGACGTTGACCGAGCGCAGCACCGCCACTCCGTCATCTTGCACCCGTCGCGTCCGGCTGGGAACCGGCCCGGACGGATCAGACCGTCGTGAAGGCGGCCATCATCGCCATGTCCTCGTGCTCGAGGTTGTGGCAGTGCAGCAGGAACCGCCCCGCGTGGTCCTCGAACCGCACCAGCACACTGGCCTGCTCGGCCGCCCGCAGATCGATCGTGTCCTTCCACCCGTGGTCGTACGGGCCGGGACCCCCGCCACCGCGTGACAGCACCCGGAACGGCGACAGGTGCACATGCACCGGGTGGTGGAAGTCGGAGACGAACCGCCACACCTCCGCCTCGCCGAGCCGCGGCCGCGCCACACTCGAGGCCGGATCGAAGGGGGCGCCGTTGATCGTCCAGCCGGTCGTCCCGTGCATCTCGTCGTGCCGCAGCCGGAAGGTTCGCGTCCGCACCGGGACCGGCGCCGGCGGCAGCACCGACAGCACCGCGGGCACGGCGGTGTCGTCGGGCGCTGCTGCCCCGACCCGGAACTCCAGCACGTCGCGCAGGCCGCCCGTGCCCCAGGTGTTGATCAGCCGGACCGTGCTCCCGGGCCGGTACCGGCCGAAGTCGACCACGACGTCGAAGCGCTGGGCCGGCGCGATCTCCACCGTGTCGTGCCCGATCGGCGCCGTGAGCAGCCCGCCGTCGGTGCCGATCTGCACGAGGGCCGGCCCGCCCGGTGGCGCCGGCTCCAGGGCCAGCCGGTAGCGGCGCGCGTTCGAGGCGTTGAGCAGCCGCAACCGGTGCCTGACCGCCGGCACCTCGTGGTACGGCCAGGCGATCCCGTTCACCACGATGACGTCACCGAGGACTCCGGCGGCGAAGCGGTCCCGTACCGGATCGGCGAGTGACCCGTCCGCGGCGAACGCGCGATCGGTGATCATCAACGGGAGGTCCCGGTCGCCGCGCGGCAGGGGGAGAGCGTCCTCCTCGTCGTCATCGACGAGGTGGAACCCGGCGAGCCCGCGCCAGACGTCGGGACCGGTGGAGTCCATCCGGTGGTCGTGGTACCAGAGCGTCGCGGCCCGCTGCCGCATCGGGTAGCGGTGGTCACGGCTGCCGATCACCACTCGCGCGAGCGGATCGTGGTGCCCGGCGTGTCCGGCGGCTGCCGTGGCCGGTGCGGTGCCGACCGGGAACACGAGGTCGGTCGGGAAGCCGTCGTCGGTCGCGGGCGTGTGCCCGCCGTGCAGGTGCACGACAGTCGGCACCGGGAGTTCGTTGCGGTGCCGGACGACGGTCTCCTGCCCGCTGCGGCTGCGCAGCGTCGGCCCGGGGAAGCGGCCCTCGTACCCCCAGATCGGGGTGGGCACCCCGGGCAGGATCTCGGCGATCCCCGCCCGCTGCACGACGGTGTACAGCCCGTCGCGCCCGGCCCGCAGCGTCTCGGGCACGGTCAGCGGCCGCTGGTACGGCCTCGGCAACGCCAACCGGCTCACCAGCAGCGACCCGGTCGACGTGGCGCCGCGGATTCCCGCGATCAGCGGGACACCGACGCCCGCCGCGGCAGCGGTGACCCCGAGGGCCCGCACCAGGTCGCGCCTGCTCAACCGGCTCACAGCCGTACCGCCCCGGCGTCGATCCGGTCCGGCTCCGAGTGGTCCCCGGACGTGGCGCAATGCCGCTGTGGACGGGTCCGCCAGGCCCGGACCGTGCCGCCTGCCGCCAGGGCGATGATCGCCGCCCCGAGCGGGATGTGGACCGTCAGCAGCCGGGCGAACCCGAGAGCGATCTGCGCGGCGACCAGCAGGAACAGGCCGCCGTAAAGAACCGCGGGCCACCAGGGCCCACCGCCGCGCCACCGTGCCAGCAGCCCGGTCACCGCCGTGAGGAGCGCGGCCAGCCCGGCGTAGGTCGCGTTCTCGCGGTGGGTGTGCAGGGCGCCGAAGCTGCCGCTGAGGAACTGGCCGGCGAACACGGCCTGGTCGAGGAGCAGAACGGCGGTGACCGTGCTGCAGATCCGGAACAAGGACCAGGACATGACACTTCCTCTCGGTCGAGAACTTCTCGGGTGAGAGTAACCGTCCGGCGCCTATAGTGCGAGGGTGAATCCGGACCGACCCGTCACCGAGCCGGGCCTGAGCCTGCCCACTCAGCTCGGGATGCTGCTGCGGACGGCCCACGCGCGGGCAGCCCGGCTGGGCAACGAGGCGTTGCGCCCCCTGGGCATCGAGACCCGCCACCTGGGCGTCCTGCTGGTCCTGGACCGGCAGGGGCCCCTCAGCCAGACCCAGATCGGCGAGCAGCTGCACGCCGACAAGTCGGCCATGGGTCGTACGGTGGACGACCTGGAACGGCTCGGCGCCGCCGTGCGCCGGCCCGATCCCGCCGACCGGCGGGCCCGCCAGGTGTCCCTCACGCCCGACGGCGAACGGCTGGTCGCCCGGGCCAAGGCGGTGGCCGCCGAGGCCGCCGACGGCGTCTTCGCCGCGATCGGACCGGCTGACCAGGCGGTCCTGCGGGACCTGCTCAACCGCGTCGCCCGCCCCTGAGGAGGGTCACTTTCGCCGGATCACGCGCCGCCGGCCCGGACCAGACCCGACTCGTACGCGTAGACCACCGCCTGCACCCGGTCCCGCAGCCCGAGCTTCATCAGCACGCGCGCCACATGGGTCTTGACCGTGGCCTCGCCCACCCCCAGCCCCGCCGAGATCTCCGCATTGGACATCCCCCGGGCCAGCAGCCGCAGCACGTCCACCTCGCGCGGCGTCAGCTCGTCCAGTTCCGGTGCCGGCGCCGGCCCCGGACGTGCCGCGAACGCCGAGATCACCCGGGTCGTGACGGCCGGGTCGAGCAGCGCCTCGCCGCCGGCCACCACCCGGATCGCGGTGATCAGGTGCTCGGGGGAGGACACCTTGAGCAGGAAGCCACTCGCCCCGGCCTGCAGCGCCCGGTACAGGTTCTCGTCCGTGTCGAAGGTGGTCAGCACGATGATCCGGGGCGGGTGCGGCGCCGCCAGCAGGGTCCGGGTGGCGCTCAGCCCGTCCTGGCGGGGCATCGCGATGTCCATCAGCACGACGTCCGGGCGCAGGCGCCGCACCACGCTCACCGCCTCGGTGCCGTCGCTGGCCTCGCCCACCACGGTCAGGTCCGGCTCGGTCTCGATGACCATGCGCAGCCCGGCCCGCAGCATCCGCTGGTCGTCCGCGATCACCACGGTGATGCTCATCGGCTCACCGGCACCGGCACCGGCAGCCGCGCCCGCACCGAGAAGCCGCCCTCGGGGCGCGGCCCGGCCGTCAGCTCGCCGCCGAACAGCGTCACCCGCTCACGCATCCCGATCAGGCCCTGGCCGCCCCCCGACGGGGAGTGCGCCGCCTTGCCGTCGTCCTCCACCGTCAGGTGCAGCCCGTCCGTCCCGAAGTCGACCGTGACCGTCGCGTTCGCGGCGCCGGCGTGCTTGAGCACGTTGGTCAGGGCCTCCTGCACGATCCGGTACGCGGACAGATCCACCGCCGGCGGCAGCGTCACCGCCTCGCCCCGGCGGTGCACGCCGACCGCCAGCCCGGCCTCGCGTACCTGGGCCACCAGCTCGTCGAGCCGGTCCAGCCCGGCCGGCGGAGCCGTCTCCGCGGCGTCGCCGCGCAGCAGTCCCAGGGTGCGACGCAGCTCGCCGACCGCCTCGCGCCCGGAAGCCTCGATGCTCTGCAACAGTTGCGGGTCGACGTCGAGCCCGGCGTCGAGGCGGCGCCGCACCACTCCGGCCTGGATGACCATGACGGTGACGCTGTGGGCCACCATGTCGTGCAGCTCGCGAGCGATCCGGACCCGTTCCTCCATGACCGCCTCGCGGGCCTGCTGCTCGCGGATCGACGCGCGGACCGCGGCGGTGTCGGCCACCCGACGGTTCTGCCAGGCGACCGCGACGCCGAGCGCGTAGGGCGCCAGGCTGAAGAAGAACGCGGCCATCGGGTCGGTGCGGTCGTTCTCCCAGTAGACGACGCCGGTCAGGAAGACGAAGAGCCCGGCGGCCGCGGCGCGGAGCCGGGCCCGGCGGTCCGCGTCCGGCGCGGGGAAGATCTGCCCGGCCGTGTACGCCGCGATGATCATCGCCACCAGCTGCCACAACCGGTAGCTGACCGGCGAATCGTCGTAGAACACCGAGCTCGCGCTCACACTGCTGGCCGCCATCGCGAGCACGGGGACCAGCCGCCGCAGCAGCACCAGGCCGGCGAACAGGGTCAGCGCGTACGGCCACCAGGCGCCCGGCATCCGGACGACGTACTCCTCGACGAGGGCGAACACCGTGAAGGCCGCGGCCAGGGCGAGATCGAGCGGCCGCAGCCGCCCGGCGAGCGTCCGGAACACCCCCTGACCGTACGGGCTGAGCCCCGTCCCCGAGACCGCCTCGAGGCGGATACGCCGTCCACCTCACGGGGGACGCGCGGTCCCTCCCGGTACGGGCGACGCCGGCGCCCGCCGTTCGTAACGTCTGCCGCCGACAACGTTCGGACAAGGAGATCACGATGTGGCGTAAAGCTGCCGCCGTCAGTCTGGTGACGGCGCCGATCCTGCTGGCGGTGGCGACCGCCGTCGACCCCGCTCTCGGCGACGACCAGGGCTATGGCGTCTACCGTCAGCATCCCGCGGCGACGCAGTGGCATTCGTTGCTGCTGCACTGGGCCTGGGTGCTGTTCGTGCCCGGGCTGCTGGGCCTGCTCGCCCCGATCCGGCGCCGGGGCGCGGTGCTCGCCCGGGTCGGCTGGGTCACGGTGGTGCTCGGGCTGGCCACCTTCTCGGCGCTGATGGCGTTCGACTTCTTCCTGCTCGCCCTGGAGCAGACCCTGCCGGACGCGCAGGTCGCCGCGGTGGACACCCGGTTCCAGGAACAGTTGCCGACGGTGGCCGGCTGGCAGTGGCCCGGGCTGGTCGGCTGGGCGTTGTCGCTGCTGCTGGTGCCGATCGCCGCTGCCCGGGCCCGGGTGATCAATTGGTGGACGGCGGCCGCCGCGCTGGTGGGTACGGCGCTGTACTTCGCGTTCGCCATCTCGCCCGTACCGGTGAATCTGCTCGGTCCGGTGGTGCTGATCGGCGCGTACGCGGCGGCGGCCGGGCAGCTGCTGCGGCCGCGGCCGGTGGCCGCCGAGCCGGACTCCTTCGGTGCCTTTCGCCGCCGCGCGAGCTTCGCCTGCCTGTACGCCGCGCCGGTGTTCTTCGGCGCCGGTCTGGCCACGGCCCCGGACGGCGACTTCGTCTCCCGGCCCGGGCAGACCCAGATCAGCGCGTTGCTGCTGCACCTGGGCTGGCTGCTGTTCGTCCCGGCGATGCTGGTGGTGGCTGCGCGCGGCCGGCGCTTCACCCGGGTCGCGGCCGGGATCACCGTGGTGGCCCTGCTCAACTTCAGCGCCCTCATGGTGGGTGACACCGCAGACCTGTCGGCGCGGCAGGTGCTGGGTGAGGGCCCGGCCGACCGGGTGGCCGACGCGCTCGGTGGTCTGTCGTTCTTCACCTTCGGCTGGGCTCTGCCGGGCATGGTGCTGAGCCTGCTGGGCCTCATGGCGGTGCCGATCGGCGCCGCGGTGGACCGGCTGACCCGGTGGTGGGTGGCGGCGCTCGCCGTCGCCGGAGTGGTGATGTTCCTCGTCGTGCCCCTGGGGCCGGCCGGGGTGACCGGGCCGCTGCTGCTGCTCGTCGCGTTCGGTCTGCTCGGTCGCGACCTGCGCCGGCCGCGGGGTGCCGCTGAAGAGCCGGTCCCGGTGGTCGCCGCCGCGGCCTGAGGGCCGCCCGGCAGCCGGAGGGGGCTGCCGGGCGGCACCGGTCACGCGGCGTTCAGCGCCGGGTAGTCGGTGTAGCCCTCGTGGTCGCCGCCGTACGCCTTGCCGTAGTCCGGGGTGTTGAACGGTCCGCCGGCCGCCAGCCGCTCCGGCAGGTCGGGGTTGGCCAGGAACAGCGCCCCGTACGAGATCAGGTCCGCCTCGCCGTTCTCGATCTGCTTGAGCGCCTCGGGCCCGGTCCACGCCCCCGGGGTGTACGGGTTGAGGATCAGCGTCCCGTTCCAGCGCGCCCGCAGCACCGGCGTGAACTCGGTGTCCGGCCCCTCGGCGACGTGCAGGTAGGCCAGCCCGAGCGGCGCCAGCGCGTCGACCAGCGCCAGGTAGGTCTCGCGGTGGTCGTCCTCGGCGATGTCGTTGAACGGGTTGGCCGGGGAGATGCGCAGCCCCAGCCGGTCCGCGCCGATCGCCGCGGCGACCGCCCGGGCCACCTCGACCGTGAGCCGGATCCGGCCCTCGATGGTGCCGCCCCAGTCGTCGTCGCGCCGGTTGGCGTTGGTGGACAGGAACTGGTGCAGCAGGTAGCCGTTCGCGCCGTGCAGCTCCACCCCGTCGAAGCCGGCCTCGATCGCGTTACGGGCCGAGGCGGTGAAGTCGGCGATGGTCTCGGCGATGCCATCGGCGTCCAGCGGCTCGGGCTCGACGAGGTCCTGCGGGCCGTCGGCGGTGTAGACCTGACCGGCCGCCGCGACCGGGGAGGCGCCGACCGGGGTGGCGCCGTGCAGGCTCGGGTGCCCGATCCGGCCGGTGTGCATGAGCTGGGCGAAGATCAGGCCGCCGCGCTCGTGCACCGCCGCGGTGACCGGCCGCCAGGCCGCCACCTGCTCCGGCGTGTGCAGGCCGGGAGTGTTCATGTACCCCTGTCCGACCGGCGAGGGCTGCGTCCCCTCGGTGATGATCAGGCCCGCGCCCGCGCGCTGGGCGTAGTACGTGGCCATGAGCTCGGTGGGGGTCGCGCCCGGTCCGTACGCGCGGCTGCGGGTCATCGGGGCCATCACCACCCGGTTGCGCGTCGTGTACCGGCCGAGCCTGGCTTCGTCGAATGCGCTGGTCATGACTGACTCCTGTTCTCGACAGCGAATTTGCTGTCCAGGACAGGTAAACGCCGGTGCGCCGCGTTTATTGCCGGACTGTCGGGTGACCAGGGACACAGCTCCGCCGGTCTACGCTGAGCTGCATGGTTGAGCGATCGGGCGCCCCGGGTGCCGCCGCGGGCGGCCCGATCAGCCACACCATCTTCCGGCTGGCCCGCATCCACTCGCAGCTCGCCGGCCGGCTGCTGCGTGAGGCGGGCCTGCACGCCAGCCAGGAGCTGATGCTGATGGTGCTCTGGGACGCCGGCCCGCAGCGGCAGACGGAACTCGGTGCCGAGCTCGGCATGGACTCGGCCGGCACCACCCGCGTCGTGCACCGCCTCGAACAGGCCGGCTTCGTCCGCCGCCGGCCCGACCCGGACGACGGGCGCGCCACGCTGGTCGAGGTCACCGCGGCCGGGCAGGCCCTGCGGACGCAGGTGGAGTGCATCTGGACGCAGCTCGAGGAGCTCACCGTGGCCGGTCTGTCGCCGGCCGAGCAGCAGGTGGCGCTGGACACCCTGCTACGGCTCGAGCGCAACGTGCGGCAGACCGTGCCCGGCAGCCGGGTCGGTCAGGCGGCGGCGCGGCGCGGCGTCACGCGAGAGTGAGGCCCGGGTCCGGGTCGGGCTCGGGGACCGGCGCCGGGATCCGGTACTCCTCGGTCAGCGTGGTCATCGGCCCCGGCCAGGTCGCCTGGGCCACCTCGATCGGCTTGCGGGTCTCGTCGAACGCCACGTGCAGCAGGTGCAGCACGGGGGTGTCCGGGCGGATCTGCAGGATCTCCGCCTCCTCGCGGCTGGGCTGCCGGGCGCTGATGGTGTCGGTCGCCGACGCGTAGCGCCGCCCGATCGCCTCCTCGGCCTCCTGGTAGAGCGGCCGGCCGAACGCCTCGGCCCGTTCCAGCGACGTCCCGGTCGCGTCGGTCACCCGGAACCACGACGCGCCGACCTCGACGGTGGCGTCGTCGGCGCGGACGAGATGCCGCCGGACCAGCATCTCGGTGCCGTCGCGGACCCCGAACGCGTCCGCCACCTCGGGCGGCGCGGCCTCGCGGCCGACGCCGGCCAGCTGCTGGCGGTACCGGGCAGCCAGGTCGGCGTGGTAGCCGCGGTGGGCGCCGTAGCGGCCGCGGGAGAGCCGGTTGAGCCGGCGCCGGGTGCCGCGCACGTACGTGCCGGAGCCCGGCTTGGTGATCAGGATGCCTTCGACCCGCAGCTGGTCGACGGTGCGTTGCACGGTCTGCTTGGCCACGCCGAACATCTCGGCCATGGCGGGGATCGAGGGGAGCCGCTCACCGGGCGCCCAGTCCCCGCGGCGGATGCGTTCCCGCAGCTGGGCGGCGATCTGCCGGTGCGGGAACTCGGCGGCGCCGGGATTGACAGTCATGGCGGTACCTCCTGACCCTAGGTTCCTAGGATGACTTACGCAGCGTGCGCCGGGGGACAGCGACACGCGGAAAAGTCGGTCGACCACAGCGGCGGTGGCATCGACCATGGTCAGCATGCTGAGTCCCGAGATCCGCGAGTACTACGAACGTGGCGGCGAGCGGCTGCGCCTGACCGCCGGCACCGGCCGCCTGGAGTTCCTGCGCACCTGGGACGTGCTGACCCGGGTGCTGCCACCGGCGCCGGCCCGGATCGTCGACGTCGGCGGGGCCACCGGGGCCTACGCGCGCCCGCTGGCCGAGGCCGGGTACGCCGTCCAGGTGATCGACCCGGTCCCGGACCACGTGGCCGCCGCCGATGCCCTGCCCGGCGTGACCGCGGTCCTGGGCGACGCGCGGGCCCTGCCCGAGCCCGACGCCGGCGCCGACGCTGTGCTGCTCTTCGGCCCGCTCTACCACCTGCCCCAGCGCGCTGACCGGGTCGCGGCCTGGCGCGAGGCGGCCCGGGTCGTGCGCCCGGGCGGGGTGGTCGTCGGGGCCGTGATCAGTCGTTTCGCGTCGCTGTTCGACGGTGTGGTCAAGGGCTACTACGCCGAGCCCGAGTTCGTGTCGATCGTGCAGGGTGCGCTGGGCGACGGCGTGCACCGCAACCAGGGCGGGCAGTCGCGCTGGTTCACCAGCGCGTACTTCCACCGGCCGGAGGAGCCGGCCGCCGAGGCGACCGAGGCCGGGCTCACCGGCACGCGCACGGTGACGGTCGAGGGACCGATGTGGATGACCGGTACGCGACTGACGGAATTCCTCGCCGACGAGCGGCTGACCGGCATCATGCTGGACATGCTGCGCCGGGTCGAGGAGGAGCCGAGCCTGTTCGGCGCGAGCAGCCACCTGCTGACCATCGGCCGCCGGCCCGCCCCCTAAGCTGTTCCCCGTGGAGGCTCTGCGGTTGATTCTGCGCTACGCGCACCTGATCGGTTTCGCGCTGCTGCTCGGCGGGGCGATCGCGCAGTTCGTCTCGGCGAAGCTGCGGATCAACCCGGCGATGCTGTGGGGTTCGATCATCCAGGTGCTGACCGGCCTGGCGCTGTCGGCGCCGCTGCGCGGTGGCGGTGACGACGAGCCCGAGCCGGCGAAGCTGGCCGTGAAGCTGGTGGTCGCGATCCTGATCTTCATCATGGTCTTCGTGCCGCGCAAGCGGGCCGAGGTCAACCGCGGGCACTTCATCGGCATCATCGCCCTGACGCTGATCAACGCCGCGGTCGCCACCTTCTGGCGCTGACCCCCGGCCGGCATCAGCCCTCCAGCACGGGCGTGAGTCCGTCCAGGAGGCGCTGCAGGCCGAACTCCATCAGCCGGTCGACGTCGAACTCGAGCGCCGGGTCGGTCACGGCCCGGTGCATCAGGGGATAACGGCCGCTGCCGAGGATCTCGCCGAGCCGGTGCTGCTGGGTGTCCAGCCACTGCGCGTCGGTCAGCCCGGTCTCCTGCTCGGCCTGGGCCTCCTCCTCGATGTTGACGGCAGTGCCGCGGATGTAGTTCGCCACCGTGACGGCCGCCAGGAAGAGCACGTCCGGGGAGAGGCCGTGCCCGTCGAGGGCGCGCATCGTCCACTCCGTGTGGGCCATCGCGCGCGGGGCGAGCAGCGGCCGGGTGAACGAGATCGCCTGGGCCAGCCAGGGATGGCGCCGGTACATCGACCACTGGAGCCGCGCCAGCGCCTCGACGCAGGCGCGCCAGCCGTCGGTGCCGGGGGAGAGCTCGGGCAGCGCGTCCCCGGCGAAGACCGTGTCCATCATGAACAGCAGCAGCTCCTCCTTGCCGGAAACGTGCCGGTAGAGCGACATCGTCGGCATGCCCAGCTCGCCGGCGAGGCGGCGCATGGACAGCCCGCCGAGGCCTTCCGCGTCGGCGATGGCGACGGCGGTGCGCACCACCTGCCCGCGATCCGGCCCGCCCGGCCCGGCCCGGCCGGGCTGCGATTGGCCGGGCCGGGATCGGCCGGCCTGCGATTGGCCAGGCCGGGATCGGCCGGCCTGGGACTGGTCGGGCTGGGATCGGCCGGCTCGGGCCGGGTCGGGCCGGTGGGCCGGGGTGGCGACGACCGTGCCGACGCCGGGCCGGGGCCGGACCAGGCCCTGCTCGCGCAGGGTGGCGATGACCTTGGTGGCGGTCGCCATGGCGATGCCGTGATCGGCGATCAGCTGCCGGGTGGACGGGACCCGGTCGCCCGGCGCGAGCTCACCGGCGGCGATCCGGGCGGCGATCGCGGCGGCGATCCGGCGGTACGGCGGTACGGCGCCCATCGCCCCTCCTCTGCACTAGTGCGCTCCACCTTAGTGCACTAGTGAGCGTCGATGAATACGGGTGCTAGCACCACTTGAGGCCATGGTAGTGCGCTCGTACGGTGTACCAAGCAGCCCACAGGAAGGCCCATGATGACCGACGCCGTACACCTCGAGACGCTCTACAAGACCTATGACGACACCGGCACCGCCGTCACCGCCCTCGACGGGGTGACGGCCTCCTTCGGCGCGGGCACGTTCACCGCGGTGATGGGCCCGTCCGGCTCCGGCAAGAGCACTTTGCTGCAGTGCGCGGCGGGTCTGGACCGGCCCACCTCGGGCCGGGTGTTCCTGGCCGGCACGGAACTGCACGCCGGCCACGACACCGCGATGACCAAGTTCCGGCGCACCCGGGTCGGTTTCGTGTTCCAGGACTACAACCTGCTGCCGGCGCTGACCGTGGAGCAGAACGTGCTGCTGCCGTCCCGGCTGGCCGGCCGCCGCGCCGACCACGCCCGGGCCCGTGCGGTGCTGGATCGCCTCGGCCTGCTGGACCGCCGTGCCGACCTGCCCGAGCGGCTCTCCGGGGGACAGCGGCAGCGGGTGGCGATCGCCCGGGCGCTGATCGGCGAACCGGCGGTGATCTTCGCCGACGAGCCGACCGGCGCCCTGGACCTGCGCAGCGCCCGCGAGGTGCTGACCCTGCTGCGGGCGGCGGTGCACGAGCACGGCCGTACCGTCGTGATGGTCACCCACGATCCCGTCGCCGCCGCGTACGCGGACTCGGTGCTCTTCCTGGCCGACGGCCGGCTGGCCGGCTCGCTGAGCGCGCCCACCGCCGAGGCCGTCGCGGAACGCCTGGCCCACCTCGGTGACCTGGTCGGCGCCGGTGCGGAGGCCGTCGCATGATCGCCGTCGCGCTGCGTGGCCTGCGGCACCGCCCGGGCAATTTCGTGGCCACGTTCCTGTCGGCCTTCCTCGGCGCCACCCTGCTCATGACCTTCGCCGCGATGCTCGACACTGCCGCGGACGCGGACACCGTCAGCGCCGAATCGCTGTCCACGACCGCGGCCGTGGCGGGCGGCTGGTGCCTGATCATCGTGATCTTCGCGGTCACCTCGACGCTCAGCCTGGCGGTGCGCCGGCGGGCTGAGCAGACGGCTCTGCTGCGCCGGCTCGGCGCCACCGGTCCGCAGGTGGGCCGGATGATCGTCGGCGAGGCCGCCGCGGTGGCCCTGCTGGCGTCGGCGGTGGCCGTACCGGTCGCGCTGGTCCTGGGCCGGCTGCTGCTGGCGCTGATGCAGGACACCGGCCAGGTCGCCGCCGCGGTCGGGTACGCGTTCGGCCCGGTCGCGCTGAGCGTGGGCTTCGGCGTCACGCTGCTGGGCTCGGTCGTCGCGGCGGTGGCGACGGTCCGGCGGACGGCCGGACCGGCCGGCGCCCGGCCCGAGCGCCCCCGGGCCCGCCGCGTCGCCGGCGTGGTGTTCCTGCTGATCGCCACGAACTGCTCGGTGCTCACCGCCACCCTGATGGACGGCAAGGGCATCGACGCGATGCAGACGGCCGGCCAGGCCGGCATCTGGGCCTCGATCGGCCTGGCCCTGTGGGCGCCGGAGCTGCTGCGCCTGGTCACGGCCGTGCTGGCGGGCCCGGTCCGGCTGGCCGGCGGCGCGGCGGGAGAGCTGGCGGTCCTGGGGGTACGGCAACGCACCCGCCGGCTCGCGGGCGCGGTGATGCCGGTGGCGCTGTTCACCGGCATCGCCACCGGCACGGTCTACATGCAGGGCATCGAGGACGACGCGGCGGCGGGAACGATCCAGCCGGCGTACGCCCGGGACATTCAGACCCTGAACTACGTCGTGGTCGGCATGATCACCGTCTTCGTGGCGGTGATGCTGGTCAACACCCTGATCGCCGCGACCACGCACCGGCGCCGCGAGTTCGCCCAGCAACGGCTGGCGGGCTCGACGCGAGGCCAGCTGCTGTCCATGGTCGGCCTGGAGGGCCTGCTGGTGACGGCGACGGGGGTGCTGTCGGGCTCGGCGGCGTCTCTGTTCACGATCCTGCCGTTCGGCGCGGCCCGGGCCGACCGGGTGTGGCCGGACGCCACGCCGGTCGCCTACGTGATCATCGTGGCGGTGGCGGTCGCGTTGACCGGGCTGTCACTGCTCGGCACGACCCGTCGCACCCTCCGGGGCCCGGCGGTCACAGCCCTGCGGTGACGGTGTCGCCGTCCCCCACCACTTCGGCGGTGCGGGACGGCGTTCGTCACCAGGAGCCGGCGGTGGGACCGGCCGAGCCGCCGCGGCGGCGCAGGTACTTCTCGAACTCGGTGGCGATCTCGTCGCCGGTCAGCGGCTTGATGCCCTCGTCGCCGACCCGTTCCTCCAGCTCGCGGACGTAGTCACCGAGCTCGGTGTCCTGCTCGGCGGCGGCCCGGACGCGCTTCTCCCACTCGTCGGCCTCCTCCGCCAGGTCGGCCAGCGGCACCGGCAGGTCCAGCACGTCCTCGAGCCGGCTCAGCAGGGCGAGCGTCGCCTTCGGACACGGCGGGTTGTTCGCGTAGTGCGGCACGTGCACCCAGAATGACAGGGCGTCCACGTCAGCCCGGTCGGCCGCCTCCTGCAGCACGCCGACGATGCCGGTCGGGCCGTCGTAGCGGGTCGGGACCACCTTGTACTTCTCCGCGACCTCCTTCTCGGTCGCCGAGCCGCTGATCGGCAGGGGCCGGGTGTACGGCACGTCCGCCAGCAGGGCACCCAGCAGCACGATGCGGTTCACCTCGAGGCTGTGGCAGACCTCCAGGATCTGCTCGCAGAAGGTGCGCCAGCGCATGCTGGGCTCGATGCCGCGGATCAGCACCACGTCACGCTCGGTGCCGGGCGGGCTGGCCACGCTGAACCGGGTGGTCGGCCAGTCGATCTTGCGCGTCTCACCCTCGGTCATGGTGATCGTCGGCCTGCTGACCTGGAAGTCGTAGAACTCCTCCGGGTCGATGGTGGTGATCTCGCGGGCCTGCCAGACCTGCTCGAGGTGCTCCACCGCAGCCGTCGACGCGTCGGCCGCGTCGTTCCACCCTTCGAAGGCGGCGATCGCCACGGGGGAGCGCAGCAGGGGTAGACCGTCGAACTCTGTCACGGTGCCAACCTTTCGTACCTCACGTACGCAAAGCCTACGTGTCCGCGTCTGATCCCACCCGGCGGCCGCGCCGACCCCCGTCATCGCGTGGAGAGCCCGGTCACAGTGAGTCCACCAGTCGGACACCGATACTCGGCAGTTGGGGGATGTGCCATTAGCCTTGCAAGGTGCAGAACTCCTTCCTTGCCGCGCTGACCGATCGCATCCTCGTCGCCGACGGAGCGATGGGCACGATGCTGCAGGCCGCCGACCTCGACGTGGACACCGACTTCCAGGGTCTCGAGGGCTGCAACGAGATCCTCAACGTGACCCGCCCCGACGTCGTCCGCGGCGTCCACGAGGCCTATCTGGCCGCGGGGGCGGACTGCGTCGAGACCAACACCTTCGGCGCCAACCTCGGCAATCTGGGCGACTACGACATCCAGGACCGGATCCGGGAGCTGTCGCAGGCCGGTGCCGCGGTCGCCCGCGAGGCGGCCGACGCGTTCTCGACCCCCGAGCAGCCCCGGTACGTGCTGGGCTCGATCGGTCCCGGCACCAAGCTGCCCACCCTCGGCCACACGCACTACACCACGCTGCGCGACGCGTACCACGAGAACGCGGCCGGCCTGGTCCTGGGCGGCGCCGACGCGCTGATCATCGAGACGTGTCAGGACCTGCTGCAGACCAAGGCGGCGGTGGTCGGCGCGCACCGGGCGATGGCCGAGGTCGGGCGCAAGGTGCCGATCATCGCTCACGTGACCGTGGAGACCACCGGCACGATGCTGCTGGGCAGCGAGATCGGTGCGGCGCTGACCGCGCTGGAGCCGCTGGGCATCGACCTGATCGGACTGAACTGCGCCACCGGCCCGGCCGAGATGACCGAGCACCTGCGCTACCTGGCGCAGTCGGCGAGCGTACCGGTGTCGGTCATGCCCAATGCCGGCCTGCCGGTGCTGGCCGCCGGCGGCGCCTACTACCCGCTGACCCCCGACGAGCTGGCCGAGGCGCTGGACCGTTTCGTCCGCGAGTACGGCGTCTCGCTGGTCGGCGGCTGCTGCGGCACGACGCCCGAGCACATCGCGGCGGTCGTCGCCCGCGTACGCGGTCTGCAGGCCGCCCCGCGCGAGCCGCAGCACGCGCCCGCCGCCGCGTCGATCTACCACGAGGTGCCGTTCCGGCAGGACGCCGGCGTGCTGATGATCGGCGAGCGCACCAACGCCAACGGCTCGAAGGCGTTCCGCGAGCCGATGCTGGCCGGCGACTGGCAGGCCTGCGTGGAGATCGCCCGCAGCCAGGCCCGCGACGGCTCGCACCTGCTCGACCTGTGCGTCGACTACGTGGGCCGCGACGGCACCCAGGACATGCGCGAGCTGGCCGGCCGCTTCGCGACCGCGTCGACCCTGCCGATCATGCTCGACTCCACCGAGCCGCAGGTCGTCGAGGCGGGCCTGGAGATGCTCGGCGGCCGCTGCGTGGTCAACTCGGTCAACTACGAGGACGGCGACGGCCCCGGCTCCCGCTACGCCCGGATGATGCCGATCGTCAAGGAGCACGGCGCGGCCGTGGTCGCCCTGACCATCGACGAGGAGGGCCAGGCCCGCGACGCCGGCTGGAAGGTCCGGGTCGCGGCGCGGCTCATCGACGACCTCACCGGCACGTGGGGCATGAAGCTGTCCGACATCCTGGTCGACTGCCTCACGTTCCCGATCGCCACCGGCCAGGAGGAGACCCGCCGCGACGGCCTGGAGACGATCGAGGCGATCCGGCGGATCAGCGAGCTGTACCCGGGCGTCAACTTCACCCTCGGCGTCTCCAACATCTCGTTCGGCCTCAACCCGGCCGCCCGCCAGGTGCTCAACTCCGTCTTCCTGCACGAGTGCGTGCAGGCCGGCATGACCAGCGCGATCGTGCACGCCAGCAAGATCCTGCCGATGTCGAAGATCCAGGACGAGCAGCGCGAGGTCGCGCTGGACATGATCTACGACCGGCGCCGTGAGGGGTACGACCCGCTGCAGAAGTTCCTGCAGCTCTTCGAGGGCGTCGACGTCACCTCGGCCCGCGAGTCCCGGGCGCAGGAGCTGGCCGGGCTGCCGCTGGAGGAGCGCCTCAAGCGCCGCATCATCGACGGCGAGCGCAACGGTCTCGAGGACGACCTGCTGGAGGCGCTGCAGACCAAGCCGGCCCTGGCGATCGTCAACGACGTGCTGCTCGACGGCATGAAGACGGTCGGTGAGCTGTTCGGCTCCGGGCAGATGCAGCTGCCGTTCGTGCTCCAGTCGGCCGAGGTGATGAAGGCCGCGGTGGCGTTCCTCGAGCCGCACATGGAGAAGAACGAGGACGAGGAAGGCAAGGGCCGCATCGTGCTCGCCACGGTCAAGGGCGACGTGCACGACATCGGCAAGAACCTGGTCGACATCATCCTGAGCAACAACGGCTACGAGGTCGTCAACATCGGCATCAAGCAGCCGATCAACGCGATCATCGAGGCGGCCGAGCAGCACCAGGCGGACGCGATCGGCATGTCCGGCCTGCTGGTGAAGAGCACGGTCGTGATGAAGGAGAACCTGCAGGAGATGGCGTCGCGCGGCGTCGCGGCGAAGTATCCGGTCATGCTGGGCGGTGCGGCGCTGACCCGCGCGTACGTCGAGGACGACCTGCGCTCGCAGTACGAGGGCGAGGTGCACTACGCCCGGGACGCGTTCGAGGGTCTGTCGTTGATGGACAAGGTGATGACCGCCAAGCGCGGCGGCGCCCCGGTGATCGACCCGGAACGCGAGGCCGCGCTGGCGGCCCGCCGGGCCCGCCGCGAGAAGCAGCGCGCGATGGTCTCGGAGAGCCTGCCGCCCCTGGACGACACCTCGGTCCGCTCCGACGTGGCGACCGACGTCGACACCCCGAAGGCGCCGTTCTTCGGCACCCGCGTGGTCAAGGGCATCCCGCTGAAGGACTACGCGTCGATGCTCGACGAGCGGGCGACGTTCCTGGGCCAGTGGGGCCTGAAGGCGGCCCGCGGCGGCAGCGGCCCGTCGTACGAGGAGCTGGTGGAGAACGAGGGAAGGCCCCGCCTGCGCTACTGGCTGGACCGCCTGGCCGCGGACCACGTCCTGGAGGCGGCGGTCGTGTACGGCTACTTCCCGGCGTACTCCGAAGGCAACACCCTGGTGGTGCTGGACGAGAACGGCGCGGCGGAAAGGGCCCGCTTCACCTTCCCCCGCCAGCGCCAGGAAAGGCGCCTGTGCCTGGCCGACTTCTTCAAGCCCCGCGGCGCCGACGGCGAGCTCGACGTGGTGGCCCTGCAGCTGGTGACGGTGGGCCAGCCGATCAGCGAATACACGGCCAAGATGTTCGCCCGCGACGAGTACCGCGACTACCTGGAGGTCCACGGCCTGTCGGTCCAGCTGACCGAGGCCCTGGCCGAGTACTGGCACCGCCGCGTCCGCTCCGAGCTGATCCTCCCGACCGGCGCAACGGTGGGCGCGAACGACCCGACGGACCTGGCCGGCATCCTGAAGAACGACTACCGCGGCTGCCGGTACGCGTTCGGCTACCCGGCCTGCCCGGACCTGGAAGACCGGGCCAAGGTGGTCGACCTGCTGGACGCGGGCCGCATCGGGGTGAAGCTGTCGGAGGAGTTCCAGCTCGAGCCGGAGCAGTCGACGGACGCGATCATCACCCACCACCCGGACGCCAACTACTTCAACGCCAAGTAGGCAAGAACACCCGGAAACCATCGACGGTGCACGAACAGGCCGTCGGAGGTTTCCGGGTGTTCTCAGGCGGCGTGCCGCTCGAGCCGGTCGGTCCTGGTGGGTGTCACATCCGGGCTCTGAGCACGTCGAATTCGCAGCCCGGCGAGGACGGGTCGAAGCCGTGCTCGACCAGCCAGCGGACCGCCAGCAGGCTGCGCAGTGACCACCACGCCTCGATCACGTCGAGGTCCACGTCCGTGCCGTAGCCCGCGAGGACATCAGCCAGGCGCTCCTCATGCCCGAGGGTCAGCGTGGCGAGATCATGCAGCGGATCACCCTGCGCGGCCTCGGACCAGTCGATCACTCCGGTCAGTTCGTCACCCTCCACGAACACGTGGGTGATCTGGAAGTCGCCGTGGACGAACTTCGGCGGGTACGACCGCAGCGCGACCTCGGCGATCGTGCGGTTGCGCGCGACCAGGTCGGCCGGGAGGACGTCATTGGCGAGAAGCCATGCGCATTCCGATTCGAGGTCCGCGGCTATGTCGTCGACCTTCCGGCCGGGCCAGGGTGGCAGCGGGGCGTCGTGCAACTTCCGGGCGGCGGCACCCGCCGCGGCCCACGCGGCCGGCGACGCGGTCGACGGCGCACCCAGCACGCCGAGTGCCTTGCCGGGCACGGCCGCGATCGCCAGTACGGGAGGCTTGCGCCAGAGGACCGGCGGCGTCGGGATCGGCGCCAGGGCCATCGCCTCGACCTCGACGTCGGTACGCCGCCGCTCGGCGTCGATCTTCAGGAACACGTCGCCGACGCGCAGGGTCGCGCGTTCGCTGTGGGCGACGACGACCTCGACTTCTTCCACGCCGGCGATTGTCCCGGGACGGCCACCGGCGCCGCCACGTGTTTATCCCCCGGGCGGCCTCAGTGGGTGGCCTTGAGGCCGATCACCCCACCGATGATCATCGTCAGGAAGACGACCTTCAGCAGTGAGGCCGGTTCCTCGCCGGTGATCATGGCGTAGGCGACGGTCAGGGCCGCGCCGATCCCCACCCACACCGCGTACGCCGTGCCGATCGGCAACGTGCGCATCGCGTACGCCAGGCCCGCCATGCTGGCGATGATCCCGACCAGGAACACCACCGACGGGCCGGGCCGGGCGAAGCCCTGGCTCCGGCCCAGGGCCGTCGCCCAGACCGCTTCGCACATACCGGAGAGCACAAGAATCAACCAGGCCATGGCAGTCTCCCGCGCGCCGTCTTGTCGCTGACCGGGTACGGCGCCCTCGTCCGGGAGCTCGCCCGAGCTCTGCGACCAGCCTGGCATACCCGCACAGAAAGGCGCCGTAGTTGTGACGACCGAGACAGGAACCCGCTGGGCGGCGTCCGTGTGGCGTCGGCGCGTCACCGGGGTTCGGCGCCTCACCGGCGGCTGGACCTCCACCATGCTCCCCCTGACCGGGGACGACGGCGGGCAGGCCGTCCTCCGGCTGATGACGAAGGAGCCGTGGCGCCGGCACGCCCCCGGGCTGCTCGCTCGGGAGGCCGCCGTCCAGCGACAGCTGCACAGTTCAGCTGTTCCAGTGCCGCAGAGCATCGCCCTCGATCTGTCCGGCGACGCCGCCGGGGCACCGGCCCACCTCATGTCCTGGCTTCCCGGGCGCTTGTGCCTCGACGACGCCACCGACGACGTCCTGGAAATCTTGGCGCGGACCCTCGTCACGATCCACCGCTTCGAGCCGGGACCGGACCGCCCACGGGAGTACCAGTCGTGGGCCCCACCCGCCAAACGCGTCATGCCGCCGTGGGCGCGGCGGCAACCGCTGTGGCGGGCGGCGTTCGAGCTGCTCGACCAGCCTGCGCCGGGCTACTCCGGCAGGTTCCTGCACCGGGACTTCCACCTGGGCAACCTGCTGTGGTCCCGGGGACGGATCACCGGAGTGGTCGACTGGGTCGAGACCTCGTGGGGACCGGCGGACCTGGACGTCGCCCACGCCGCCACGTATCTGGCGATGCTGCACGGCGCGGAGGCCGGGGCCAGGTTCGCGCACGCGTACCGCCGCCGGACCGGCGAGCGTCCCGACGAGGAGGCGTTCCGCTACTGGAACGTCATGGACATCGTCGGCTACCTGCCGGACCCGGCCAAGGTCGTCCACCCCTGGCGCGACTCCGGCCTGCCCATCAGCGATGCCCTTGCCCGCCACCGCCTCGAACAACGCCTGCAGGTCGTACTGGGGAGCTGATGAGAACCGTGGCGACGGTCAATTCTGCCGCTGGAGGACGGCCTGGCCCTGCATTACTTTCGAATACATGACTGATGGTTCGCGGAATGATCCTTCACTCCAGGCCCTGCTGGCCGAATTCACAGCCCTCCGGCAAGAAATTGTCGATCTGAGTGCCCGCAGGCAGACGCTGCTTCTATATCAAATGACTTCGGCGGGCGCACTCTTCAGCTTTTCGCTGTCGGGCAAGAACCGAACGCTCTTCCTGCTCATCGTTCCGATCATCACCTACCTCTGCTACGCGAAGTACGTCATGATGCGCGACGACGTCTCTCGTATCGCTCGGTACATCCAGGAAGAGCTCTCTCCCCGCACGCCGGATGGCCTCAACTGGGGATCCTGGAACCGGGTGCGGCACAAGTTCGACTTTGCCTCGACGCCCTTGCCGCCGACCTTCCTCGCATTCCCCGGAGTTTCGACCCTGGCCTTGGCCGCCACCGTCACAGCGCTGATCGGAAAGTTCCGAGCTGGGGACATAGGTCAGGGGATCGCATTGTCGGCGGTGTGGATCATCGGCGCTGCGCTCACCGCGTTCATCGCGTATCGAGTCTGGGTGAACAGCGTTCTGCCGTACCTGCACCGCGACCAAGAGCAGCTGGACAGTTCCGCTTAGCCCTGACCGCCCGGCTCACACGACGTAGGGCTGCCACGGGAAGCGGACCGCGAGCGTCGGGTCGCCGTCCAGGAAGGCGACGAACGCCCGGACCACCTCCTCGATGGCGACCACCTCGGCCCGGAAGTGCTGGTCCGGTACGCCGTCGCGCCGTTCCAGGACGTACCAGCCCGGCCGGGTGCCCGCCTGGGCCCCGTACCCCGCTTGGATGTACCAGCCGTCCGCCCGCTTGAGCACCGCGAAGTGGTCGTCCGCCGACAGCCGTACCAGCACCCGGCGCGCCAGTTCGCCGTCCGGGTCGCGCACCGGTCGTTGCAGGGCGGACGTCAGCTCGAACCGCCAGGCTTCGCGGGCCTCCGTACGCAATCGGTTGGCCTGGGGGTCGTAGCAGTTGAGCCCGTGCTCCTCGGCCAGCCGGGCCGCCCAGGCCGACACTTCCTCGCTGCGGCGCCACACCATCGGGAAGTACACCAGCGGGCCGCCGGCCTCGTTCATCAGCGGGGCGGTCGACCAGGGGCTGTCGTCACCCGCGTCGGTGCCGATGTCCGGGTAGCGGTCCAGCAGAGCCCGCACGTAGGCCGCGATCCGCGCCGTCGGCTCGGTGTTGTCGGCCGACCCCACGTAACGGTCGTACAGGAGCTTGAACTCCGCCGCCGCGGCCAGGTCGGTCGCCGGGCGATCGCCTTCCCACACCGCAAGGTCGTATGACATGGCGCAGGACTCTACCCAGCGCCGGGGCGCGTGGCAGTACCCCGGAGGTGCGGGATTGCCGGGCTCTTCGGCGGCGGTGTCCCGGCCGGTGCGGCAGCCTCGGCCACAGCGTCGCGCCGGCCAGCCGCTGAGCCCGTTGCCGCCCCGACCTCCACCACCCGGCCCCAGGCACCCGGACACTGCCGACGGCACCCTCTACCGTGGACGCGGTCCCCCCTCGCGTCACGGTACCGAACGTCAGGATGAGGCCCTTGCGCAGTGAAGTGCTGTTTCTCGGCGGCCGGCCCGGCGTCGGCAAGACCAGCGTCGGCACGGAGATCCACGTGCAGTTGTCCGCGCGGCAGGTCCGGCACTGCCTGATCGAGGGCGACAATCTCGACCTGGCCTATCCGCCGCCGTGGGAGCACGGCCTGGCCGAACGCAACCTGGCCGCCATGTGGGCCAACTACCGCGTCGTGGGCTACCGGCGGCTGATCTACACCAACACGGTGAGCGTCCGCTTCGTCGACGCGCTCACGACCGCGATGGGCGACGATCCGCGGGTCACGGCCGTCCTGCTCACCGCCGGCGACGGTACGGCGCGGCAGCGGCTGGCCCGGCGCGAGATCGGCACCGCGCTGCGACGCCACGTGGAACGCAGCGACATCGCGGCGCGCGAGCTGGCCGAGCTGAGCCCGGAGTGGGTGCACCGGATCGCCACCGACGACCGCCCGGTGACAGACCTCGCCTCCGAGATCATCGAGCTGGCCGGCTGGGCCGGCGACCCCGCAGCCTAAGCCCGCAGCAGCGCTTCGAGCTGCCGCACGACCTCGTCGACCGGGGCGGTCGCGTCGATCTCCGCGGTCGCGGTGGCGCGCAGCAACGGTTCCACGTGCGCCAGGTGGTCGAGGACCGCTGCGCGTTCCGCCGGGCTCTTGCCGTACGGGTTGTCGGTGCGCGCCGCGATTCGGGCCAGCAGCACCTCCGCCGGCGCGCTCAGCAGCACGACGTGGTCGAGACTCGGGTAGAACTCGCCCTGGTTGGACCTGCAGCCGGCCACGAACAGGGTGCCCGGGCCGCTGAGCAGCTCCGTCATCTCCGGCTCGCGCCAGATCCAGTCCGCCGTGCCGTCCGGCTGCGTCACCCAGCGGCTCCACCGGTCGGTGTCCGTGTCGACCGTGCGGTGCCCGCGCGCCGCGAGGGCCCGCAACGCCGTGGACTTGCCCGTCCCCGACATGCCGGTGATCAGGACCTTGGCGGCGTGGCGCGGGGTCATCCGCCGAGGGTACGAGACGGTAGCGTGAGCCCGTGACGGTACTGAGCAGTCTCGGGTCCTTCGTCGTCGTGGTCGGGCTGTTGACGCTGACGCCGGGCATGGACACCGCGCTCATCCTGCGTACCGCTGCCGTCGGCGCCCCGCGCCGCGCCTGGGGTGTCGTCCTCGGCATCCAGAGCGGCACCCTGCTCTGGGGTGTGCTCACCTCGGCCGGCATCACGGCTCTGCTGACCGCCTCGCGGCTCGCCTACGACGTGCTGCGGTGGGCCGGCGCCTGTTACCTGATCTGGATGGGCCTCTCCATGCTGTGGGCCGCCCGCCGTGACCGGAGCGAGCCGCAGGCCGTCACGGAGGCGCCGGGGTTTCGGCGCGGGCTGCTCACCAACCTGCTCAACCCGAAGGTGGGCGCGTTCTACGTGGCCCTGCTGCCGCAGTTCATCCCGCCGGACGTGGCGCCGTTCGCCTTCGGGGTGTTGCTGACCGGCGTCCACATCGTCCTGGGCACCGCCTGGTCGGCCGTCCTGGTCGGGCTCGCGCACCGGCTGCGCGTCCTGCTGCGCCGGCCGGCAGCCCGTCGCGTCCTGGACCGGATCACCGGGACCGTCATCGCCGCCTTCGGGGTGCGGCTCGCCCTGAGCAGCACCTGACGGCGTCACTAGGCCGCGGCCCGCCAGACCTGGCGGGGGGCGAAGCCGTCGCGGCGCAGCCAGTGCTCGGTGTAGACGATGTGGTCGGCCGGGATCACCACGAGCGGTCCCGTCGGCGGATCGTCCAGCGAGCGGGACCGTTCGACGTGGTCCGACTGCCAGCGCACCGCCGGCCAGTACCGCGCGAAGTCCGGGTCCGGCTCCGTCAGCACCCGCGCCTGCCCGAAGATCTGCGCTCCGCGGCTGCTGGCCTGGCCCACCAGCGGCGCGAAGACGCCGACCGAGACCCGCGGGTCGGCGGCGATGTTGCGCAGCTTCGGCGAGCCGGCCGCAGCGGTGAACATCAGCGTGAAGTCCAGGTGGAAGTAGCGGACCGGGGTGGCCAGCGGCCCGGCCGGTCCGGCCGTGGCCAGCACGCACATGTTCTGCGACGACAGCAGGTTCAGCAGGCGTTCCTCGAGGCGGGGCCGGTCCAGGCGGGCGGTGGGCGCCGGGCCGGCGAGCCAGGGGTTGGTCACGGGCATGAGTGATCTTGGCAGATCAGCGGGAGCAGCGTCGAGAGCTCATCGACCGCCAGCTCCGGCACGTGGGTGTCCGGGTCGTCGCGGTACGCCGCCGCCGACGGATAGCTGGCGTTGGTGACCAGGACCGGGCGCATCCCGGCCGTGGCGGCGCCCCAGTGCTCGCGGCTGCCGCCGTCGCCCACGTACCAGCACTGCTGCGGGAGGACGCCCAGGCGCTCGGCCACGGTGGCGTACAGGCGCTGGTCCGGTTTGCGGTAGCCCTCGCGCCAGGAGAAGACCGCCGCGTCGATGAGGGGTGCGAACGGCGTTGAGGGCCAGCTCTCGTACAGCTCGCTGCTGCAGTCGGAGATCAGCCCCAGCCGCAGGCCGCGCTCGCGCAGGGTGGCCAGCACCGCCAGGCCGCCGGGCCGTGGCGTGCGGACCGTGGCAGCCCCGGCGAGCTGCACCGCCGTGGCCGCGTCGAGGGCGTCCGGCGCGGGATCGACGCCGCAGCGCAGCGCGACGGCCCGCAGGGTGGCTCTCGTGTCGCCGAAGGCGCCGGTCGCCCGCTCGCGGAAGGTGGCCGCCATCGTCGTGCGGAAGGCGTCCGCCGGCACCCCGAGGGCCGCCGCGGTCGCGGTGAAGGAGGCCAGGCGGCCGGCCTCGGCGGACGGATCGGTCAGCGTGCCGAAGAAGTCGAAGACGACGGCTTTCATCGCACCGCGTGCGGGGCGAGCACGGCCGCGCAGCGCAGGTTGCGGTAGTGGCCGCGGTAATCCAGGCCGTACCCGACGATCAGGCCCGCCGGCACGTCGAAGCCGATGTAGGCCGGCACGCCGAACTCCGGGGTGTCCGGCTTGCGCAGCAGCGCCGCCACCGCGATCGACGCGGGCCCCCGCTGCCGCAGGTTCGCGATCAGCCACGACATGGTCAGGCCGGTCTGGATGACCGTCTCCGCGATGATCACGTCCCGGCCGGAGATGTCCAGGTCAAGATCCTTGAGCAGGCGTACGGAGCCGGAGGCGCGCTTGCTCGTCGTGTACGACCGGATCGCCATCCAGTCGATCTCCACTTGGCTCTCCAGGGCCCGGGCCAGGTCGACGGTGAACGTGGCGGCCCCGCCCAGCACCCCCACCAGCACGACCTCACGGCCCGCGTAGTCCTTGCCGATCTCGGCGGCCAGCCCTTTGACCCGGGTGCGGATCTGGTCCTCGGTGAGCAGCACGGACTCGAGGTCGTCCGCGACGTGGTCGGCGTCCACCGTCATCCCCCTGAGAAGTCGCCGCGCCTCGCAGCCCCCCGCGAGGTCACGCCGGAATCCTGACACGCGGGGCCCCGGCCGCCAACACGCGTCCAGCCCCTGGCCGGACGCGCCGTTCCGCCGGCATCCGCCCTGGCCGGGCGGCAGACTGCGATCATGCGCCGGCTCCGTTTCGCCCCGGTGGCGACCTGCTACGTGATCGTCGTGGCGCTGCTCACACTGGCGGGCCGGCTGTCGTCACCGTACGCGGATCTGGCCGTCTTCGTGGCGGTGGTGCTGACCATGCCGGCCGGGCTGTTGTCGCCGCTGCTGGCCCTCGTCCCGGACCATCTCGGCTGGTACGCCCTGCCGCTGCTGGCCGTGCTCAACGCCTTCGCGCTGCGCCTGCTGATCCGGATCCTGCCCGGTGACCCGGTCGCCCGGGGCGTCGAGGACAGGCTGCACAGCGCGCTGGTGTCGACCCGGCTGAAGGTGACACCGATGATGCACTCCGGCCGGCGCCGGGAACGCAGCCTGCTGCTGCGGGACGTGCCGATCGCCTATCCGCAGCTGGTCGGGGTCTACCACGACCTCTGGCGGGACTCCGGCCTGCGGGTGCAGGAGGTGCCGGAGCCGCTGGCGCTGCGGGCGTACGACGGTGAGGGTTACGCGTTCTCGCTGCGGGCCGGGCCGGGCGTCTTCGGCGACGCGGTCCTGACCGTCGCCCCGCCGGCCGTGCCGCGCTGGGGGTTCGCGGCGGGACTGGCGGCCGGGGGAGTGCCGGGTGTGATCGCGGCACTGTCCGCGGCCTACCCGGCCCTGCTGCTCACCGGCTGCGGCGCACTGATCGGTGGGCTCGCCTGTCTGGCCGTGCCCCGGACCCGCGCGTTCGGCCGGGGGCTGCTGCTGGGTGGCGGGCCGGCGCTGGCCGTTCTCCTGCTGTATGGCACAGCGTGACGGACTCGGGCCGGTCAGGTGCATCCAGGCGCCGTTTGTCCACATTCCCAGCCTGCTTCCCCGGACCGTAATAAGACTCCTGTAATGTCCGCGCGTCCCACTATTCATGTATTCATCACGACGGTGGAGTTGTGGCATGGCACAACGGTTCACGCTGGACGAGATCCGGACCCGTACCTACAAGGATCGCGACGCCTGGTGGACCGTCTGGCTCGTCGACCCGCTGGCGTCGCGGCTGGTCTGGCTCGTGGCCCCGGTCCGCTGGATCACGCCGAACCTGCTGACCATGGGCGCGTTCCTGCTCGGTTTCGTGGCTGCCTACTGCTTCCTGCAGGGCGACTACCCGTGGCTGGTGGCCGGCGCGGTGGTCTTCCACATCAGCTTCGTGCTCGACTGCATGGACGGCAAGATCGCCCGGCTCAAGGGTACGGGTTCGGTGTTCGGCGCCTGGCTCGATTACGTCTTCGACCGGCTGCGCGTGGTCACCTGCGCGGTCGCGCTGATGGTCGGCCAGTACGCCAAGACCGACAACGTGATCTACCTGTGGCTGGCCGGCGTGGTCATCTTCCTCGACATGTTCCGCTACCTGAACGCCCTGCAGATGGGCAAGGTCAAGCAGGACATGCGGCGCAACCTCGAGGCTGCCCGGGGCGAGGGTCCCGACCGGCCGGTGTTCGTCGAGGAGACCAGCGCCCAGCAGCCCGTCGGTCCCGCCGCCGGCGTGCCGGCCCCGGTGGCCGGTGGCCCGGCCGAGCCGGCCCCGGTCGTCGACGTGTACGGCGAGTTCCGGGCCAAGATGGGCCCGCTGATGAAGGTCCGCAACTCGCTGGCCCGTCAGCGCATCCGGGCCCACCTGTTCAGTGGCATCGAGTTCCAGATGTTCGTGTTCATCCTCGGCCCGCTGACCAACCAGATCATCTTCTTCTCCGTGCTGTCCGCGGTGGGGCTGGCCGGCTTCGAGCTGCTGCTGATCTACAAGCTCTACAGCGCCACCAAGGTCTACACCCGCGAGCTGGCCAAGATCGGCTCGTCCGAGGCCGCCGCCCAGGCGGCCGCGGTCGCTGCCGGCGCCCCGAGCGACGGCGACGAGGACGACGACGAGCTCTCCCCGCAGCGCATCTCCGCCTGAGGGCGGGGCGTCTCACCGGGTGGCCGGTCAGCGTGGCAAGCTGACCGGCCATGAACGTATCCGCGGTGCGTACCGTCGCGCCGGCAGAGGGGCCGGTGCCCGCGTGAGCGCCCGGTTCGAGGAGCTCGCCTGGCGCGAGACGCCGATCGGCGAGATCAGCCTGCGCCGCCGCCTCGACCCGCGGCTGCGCGTCGAGGTCTACGAAGTCAAGATCAACGACGAGTTCCTGATGTCGAGCCTGTTCACCGTGGCCGAGATCGAGTTGGCCCGGCTGGGGCTGGCCGCGCTGCCGGCCGACGCACGCCCGGACGTCGTGGTGGGCGGGCTCGGTCTCGGCTACACCGCCCGGGCCGTCCTGGAGGACGCCCGGGTGGCGTCGCTGGTGGTCGTCGACGCGGTCGCCGAGGTGATCTCCTGGCACGAACGCGGGCTGCTGCCCGAGGCGGCGCCGCTGGTCACCGATCCGCGCAGCCGCCTGATCGAGGGGGACTTCTTCGCGATGGCGGCCGGACCGGACGGCTTCGACCCCGCGGCGCCGGGCCGGCGCTTCGACGCGATCCTGCTCGACGTCGACCACAGCCCGCGGCACGTGCTGGCGCCCGCCAACGCGGCGCTCTACACCGTCGACGGGATGCGCCGGCTCACTGCGCACCTGCGGCCGGGGGGCGTCTTCGCGCTGTGGTCCGACGACCCGCCGGACGCCGAGTTCGAGGCGGTCCTGGCCGAGGTCTTCACCTCGGCGGCGGCGCACGTGGTCTCGTTCCCCAACCCGCTCACCGGCGGAGAATCGGCCAACACCGTATATGTAGCAACATAGCCGGGCATACTGGCGGTTGTGGACGACCACCCTCTCGAACCCGGCGAGGACGCCACGACGTTCTTCCAGCCGCGCGGGCAGGTCTTCGTGACGATGCTGTGGGTGTGCGCGGCTGTGTGGTTGCTCTGCCGGGGCGTGTCCGTGCTGGTCCAGGTGCTGCTGGGCGACGTGCCAGCCATCGGTGAGCTGGTGACGGTCGCCGAGAGCCTGCTCGTCGTCCCGGTGGTCACGGCCAGCCTGGTGATGCTGCTGGCCTGGAACAGGCTGGGCTGGATGAAAAGCTCCGTGTACGGCCTGGAGTTCGCGGCTACCGGGCGCCGCGGAGTGCACCTGCGCTGGGCCTCGATCGCCTCGGTCGGGCTGCGGCGCTGGGGCCCGTTCACGGAGCTGGTGGTGACCCCGACCGACATGGCGGCGGTCACCGAGCTGCCGGGCCCCGGCCGCCGCCCGCGGGTGTTGCGCCGCGAGTCCGGCCCGGCGTTCCTGATCGACGTGGGCCTGATGTCGCCCGGCCCCCGGACGCTGCTCGCCGAACTGCACCGCCGCATCCCGTCCCGGGTCTGAATCCGCGGAGGGTTGACCTCGGCCGCCCTCGGTCCTATGTTTAACACCTCCGTTAATTAACGAAGGTGTTAAACAGCATGACCGACCGGCTCAGCGTCATCTTCGCGGCCCTGGCCGACCCGACCCGCCGGGCGATCCTGGCCCGGCTGTCCGAGGGCGACGCCACCGTCTCGGAACTGGCCGAGCCGTTCTCGATCAGCCTCCCGGCGATCTCCCGGCATCTGAAGGTGCTGGAACAGGCCGGGCTGATCACCCGGAGCCGGTCGGCGCAGTGGCGTTCCAGCAGCCTGCAGGCCGAGCCGCTGCGCGAGGCGACCGCCTGGATGGAGCGCTACCGGCGGTTCTGGGACGTCAACTTCACGCGCCTCGACGCGCACCTGCACCGCATCCAGCAAGAGGAGAGAGAACCATGAGCGACGCCACCACCCAGCTGATCCTCACCCGGATCTTCGACGCCCCGCGGGAACTGGTCTACCGCGCGTTCACCGACCCCGACCAGCTCGCGGCCTGGTTCGGCCCGGTCGGCTGGTCGGTGCCCCGCGACAGCGTGGACATCGAGGCCAAGGTCGGCGGCCATCAGCGCTTCACCATGGTCAACGACGAGGACCCGGCCCAGAACTCACCGGTCGACGTGACCTTCGTCGAGGTCGTCGAGAACGAACTGCTGGTCGGCGAGGAGAACGCGGCCGAGATCCCGGAGTTCGCCGGCTCGCTGATGCGGATGCGGCTGGAGTTCCACGACGAGCCCGGCGGCCGGACCCGGCTGGTGCTGACCCAGGGCCCGTACACCGAGGACTTCGTCGCGATGGCCCGCGAAGGCTGGGGCAGCTCCTTCACCAAGCTGGACCGCACGCTCGGCTAATCCGCGGTGCCGGCCAGGGTGTCAGGAGCGCCGAAGGTGACCGGGACGCCGGGGGAGTACAGCACGCTCACCGGCGGCCCGGCCGGTGCGGGCAGGCCGGCCGCGGTGAGCAACTCGTCGTCGAGCTCGAGCAGCTCGGCGCGGTGCAACGGCCAGCGTGGGTGCTCGTTGGGCAGGTGCAGGCTGCGACCCCACGCGTGGGTGTGCAGGCCCCAGCGGGCGGTGACGAAGTGCTCCACCGGGGACGGCTCGGTGAGCGGGGCTCCGACGCGTACCGTCATGGAGCTGGCCGCCCCGCGCGGCCCGGGCCAGCGCCGCTTGCTGGTGTAGCGCAGCACGTCGCCGTTTTTCTCCAGGCGCATCCGCGCCCACTTGTACGGCAGGCGCAGCGAAGCCTGCGCGGTCAGCACCGGCAACAGCCGCTCGGCCTCCAGGGAGAGGAAGACGACGGCCCGGCGTCCTCGCGCGTCCACGCTGTACAACCGCACGTTCGTCTCCAGGAACGTGCCCAGGTACGGGATGCCGGGGCCGCGCAACGCCCCCAGCTTCACCATCCTGAAGCCGATCAGCCCCACGTAACTCACGCCGTCGAGGGTGTCCGGGACGGTGCCGCGGGGCAGGAACGGCGCGACGGTCTCCGGCGGCACGGCCCAGTGCAGGAACGCGAGGTCGTGCCAGCTCTGCACCAGCAACGACCGGCGTACCGGCCGTACCGTCTCCGGGGTCACGTCCTCGATCCGCACGCTCCCCATCATGCCGGTGCGCGGCGCGGCGCCGGAGTGATCTCCGTCGCCGCGCCGGGCGCGGGTCACTTGGTGAAGCGGCTCAGAATGCCCTTCTTCACCTGGCTCGGGCGCTGCTGCTCACCGGCGAAGGCGCTGATCACGATGAGCGCACCGGTCAGCGCCGGCACCACCCACTGCAGTGCGGAGAGCTTCTTCTGCGCCCGCACCACCTCGATCGGGGTGTCCACCGTCGACTCGGTGCCGGAGGCGGCGGGCACCGAGGTGTCCTTGGCCACCTTGCGGCCGAGCAGCCGGCTGTAGCCGGTCACGCCGAGCGCGGCCACCGTCAGGCCGGTCTTGGCCAGCGACATGGTCGCCACGCCCTCCTGAGCGGCCAGCCGGCCGCGGTTGCCGACCAGCTCGCCGACGCTGCCGGCCAGGTGCGCACCGATCGCGGCGGCGTTCACCGGCGTCCACTTGTTCCAGCCGGTGTTGGCGACCCGGCCGGTGCTCTCCGGGTCGGCCGTCTCGGCGGCGGCGGGGTTGAGCGCCACCGCGTTGGCCAGGGTGCCGCCGAACCAGGCGGCGAGCCCGACATCGTGCAGGGACCGGGAAAGAGTGTCCTGTGCCAAGGTGTCCTCCAGAGTTCGCGCAGGTGGGGTACCTGTGCGAGCTACCCGGGGCGGGACGGCTTACACAGGCCCGGCAGTGTCCAGTGACACACAGACTGATCCTTGCGCCGCGCATCGTCCGTATCGTTGGTGTATCCCGGTCACGCCAGCCCCTCGGAGGACCCGCATGCCGGTACCGCGCCGCACCCGTCTGTTCCCGTTGGTTCCCGTGGTGGTGGCGCTGATCGCCCTCGGCTGCGTCTCCGCACCCGATGACCCGGGCGGTGGCCAGGCTCCCCGCGCGCCGCGGACCACCGCCACCGGTGAGGACCCGGACGGCACGGACACCCCGGAGGAGTTCAAGGCCGACGTCGGAGACGCCGAACGGGTCGCCGAGGCCTACTGGAAAGCGCAGTTCAAGGCGTCGGGACTGGACTTCGAGCCGATCGCGCAGCTGATCGCGTACGACCGGGAGGGCGCGGTGGACTGCGGCGGGCAGGGGCTCGGGCTCAACAACGCGGCGTACTGCTCGGCCGGTGACTTCATCGCGTACGACATCAACTGGGCGTTCGCCGCGTTCCGCCAGATCGGTGACGCGTTCATCTTCTACCTGCTCGGCCACGAGTACGCCCACGCCATCCAGCGGCGGCTCGGGATCCAGAAGAGGTTCACCATCGAGCAGGAGCTGCAGGCGGACTGCATGGCGGGGGCGTACATCGGCGACACCGAACGCAAGGGCTCCCTGCGGCTCGACGACGGTGACCTCGAGGAGCTGGCCCGGGGGCTGGAGGCGGTCGGCGACGACCCGGGGCAGCCGTGGTTCGCCGAGGGCGCGCACGGCTCGGCCAAGCAGCGGACCAGGGCCTTCAACAACGGCTACCGGCGTTCCCTCAAGCCCTGCGACGTGTCGTAGCGGTCACACCGGCGCCCGCGACGGCCGGCCGGCGGGGACAATGGGCAGGACATCTGACGAACGGCTCGGGAGGCCTGCCCTGACACGCACACAACCGGCTGCGGTGCTCTTCGACATGGACGGCACGCTGGTCGACAGCGAGAAGGTCTGGGACGTCGCGCTGTACGAGCTGGCCGAACACGCCGGCGGCAAGCTGTCCGAGCCGGCCCGGCTGGCGATGATCGGCAGCAGCATGGCCACCTCGATGCGGATCCTGCGCGAGGATCTCGTCCAGCCGGACCGCGACGAGGCCGCCGACGTGGCCTGGCTCGAACGCCGGGTCGAGGAGCTGTTCGCCGAGGGGCTGATCTGGCGCCCGGGCGCGCTGGAGCTGCTGCGCGCGGTCCGCGCGGCGGGAGTGCCGACGGCGCTGGTCACCTCGACCGGGCGCCGGCTCGTCGAGGTCGCGCTGGACACCCTGGGCCGGGAGAATTTCGACGTCGTGGTCTGCGGCGACGAGGTGTCGGCTCCGAAGCCGGACCCGGCGCCGTACCGCACGGCGGCCGAGCTGCTCGGGGTCCGGATCGAGGAGTGCGTGGCGATCGAGGACTCACCGACGGGCATGGCCAGCGCCGTGGCGTCGGGGGCGGCGGTGCTGGCGGTGCCGGCCGAGCTGGAGCTGCCGCCGACCGACGGGGTGCACCTGCGGGACTCGCTGGAAGGCGTCGACCCGGCCTTCCTGGCCACGCTGTTCGCGTCCGCCACCGCCTGATCCTCGGGGCCCCGCGCCTTGCTTGAGGCCCGTGCCTTGCTTGAGGCCCGCGCCTTGCTTGAGGCCCATGCACCGCGCGAGCCCGCGCCTGGTACGGCGCGGGCTCGGCGGTCGGGCTCAGTCGTGGGCGATCGCGCCCAGGACGTTGAGGCGGGCGGCGCGGATCGCCGGCAGGACCGCGGCGATCACCCCGACCAGGGCGGCCAGCACCAGATACGTGCCCATCCGGCCCCACGGCAGCACCAGCTCGGTGATGCCGTCGCTCTTCAGTGCGCGGGTCACCGCCGTACCCATGCCGGCGCCGACGACCACGCCGAGCAGCGCGCCGAAGACGGAGATCACCACCGCCTCGACCGTCACCATGCGCATCGTCTGCGCCCGGCCCAGGCCGACCGCCCGCAGCAGCCCCAGCTCGCGGGTGCGTTCCAGCACCGACAGCGCCAGGGTGTTGATCACGCCGAGCACCGCGATCAGGATGGCCAGCGCCAGCAGGATCTGGATCATCGTGATCAGGGTGTCGAAGGTGGCCGCCTGCTCGTTCACGAACGCCTGCGCGTCCTGCGCCGACACCTCGGGGCTGTCCGCCAGCAGGGCCTTGATCTGCGGCAGCACCTGGCTGACGGCGACGCCGTCGGCGAGGCGCACGAAGCCCATGGTCGGCTGCGTGATGCCGAAGTCCTTGGCTGCGGCGACGGGCAGCATGTAGTCACCCGGCATGCTGTCCTCCGGGTAGAGGGCCACGATCGTGTACTGGCGGGGATCACCGCGCGCCGGCTGGAGCGTGACCTTGGTGCCGGCCTGCCAGCCGTAGTCCTGCGCCTCCTCCACGCTGACGGCGAGCTGGTCGTCGCGCAAGGTGTCCGGCATCCCCACCGCGGTGTTGCCGAACGCGTCCTTGAGCGCGGTCACGTTGTCGGTGGCGTTCACGTAGTGGTTCTCGCCGTCGATCGTCACCTGGTCGTTCCAGATGCCGGCGACCGCCCGTACCCCGGGGATCTTCGCCGTGTCGCGCAGCACCGCCGGGTCGTAGGCCGGCGGCCGCGGGCCGTTCTGGTCCCCGCTGATGATCACCTCGGCCTTGAGGATCGTCGCGGCCTCGGCCTTGAGGCTGCTCTTGGCCGAGTCCATCACCACGGTGACGCCGGTGACCAGCGCGATGCCGACCATCAGTGCGGCCGCGGTGATCGCGGTGCGCCGCGGGTTGCGGCCCGAGTTGAGCCGGCCCAGGCGCCCCGGCAGCGACCAGGAGAAGAGCCGGCCGATGCCGGACACGACCGGACGGCTGATCAGCGGCGTGAGCAGCGCGATGCCGATGAAGGAGACCAGGACGCCGGTCAGGATGGTCCAGAGGGTGGCGTCGCCCAGGTCGGCGAACAGGCCCAGACCCAGCGCGGTCGCACCCGCCGCGGTCACCAGGCCGCCGGCCACGCTGACCTTGGTCAGCGGCCGGTCCGGCGTGGCGACGTCCTGCATGGCCGCAACCGGGGCGATCCGCGACGCCCGCAGCGCGGGCAGGACCGCGGCGACCACGGTCACCAGGACCCCGACCACGAACGAACTGATGACCGCGGCGGCCGGCACACCCACGCTGCCGAGCTGCATGCTGCCACCGACGAAGGAATTGAACAGGTACGCCAGCAGCGCGCCGACCCCGACACCGGCCGCCAGGCCGAGCACCGAGGCGATCAGGCCGATCACCACCGCCTCGACCAGCACCGAGCCGATCATCTGACGGCGGCTCGCGCCCAGCGCCCGCATCAGCGCCAGCTCACGGGTGCGCTGCGCGACGATGATCGAGAACGTGTTGAGGATCAGGAAGATCCCGACGAACAGCGCGACGCCGGCGAAGCCGAGCAGGATGTTGGTGAAGAAGCCGAGCCCGGCCTGCAGGTCCGCGGCGGTGTCGGCGGCGAGCTGGTCCCCGGTCTTGGTGACGTAGCCGGCGCCGAGGGCGGCCGAGATCCGGTCGCGCAGCGCTTCCGGTGTCACGCCCGGCTGCGCCTGCACCCGGATGGAGCTGTAGACCCCGGTCTTGCCGAGCATCAGCTTCTGGGCCACCGGTTCGGTGAAGGCCACCTCCTGCACGCCGCCGAGGCTGTCCCGGTTGCCGCTGTAGCCGTAGATGCCGACCAGCGTGAACTCTTTCTTCGGTTCCAGGGTGAGCACGCCGACCCGGTCGCCGACCTTGATGCCGGCGGCCTTGGCCACGGTCGCGTTGACCGCGAACTCGTCGTCGGCGGTGGGCCCGCGGCCCTCGCGCAGCTGGACCAGGTCGTCCGGGCCGGTCCAGGCCGAGCCGATGCGCGGCGGGCCGACCGAGGTGAGGACCTTGCCGTCACTGCCGATCACCCGGGCGCCGTCGGCGTCGACCAGCCCGGTCGCGCTCTGCACGCCGGGCACGCCCTTCACCTGGGCCAGGGCGGACGCGGGCAGCGGGGTGATGACCTCTTCACCCTCGAACTCGGCGACCTCGACCTTGGGCTTGGCCGTGACGCCGACGTCGGTGGTCGAGTAGGCGCTGGCGAACAGCGAGTCGAACGACTTGCTCAGGGTGTCGGTGACCACGAACGCGCCGGCCACGAACATGACGCCGAGCACGACGGCGAGCCCGGAGAGGATGAGCCGCAGCTTACGGGCCAGCAGGCTCTTCAGGGTCGCGCGCAGCATCAGAGCATCACCGGTTCGGCGTGCGTGTCGAGGCGCTTCATCATGTCCAGGACGGTCTCCGGGGTCGGGCCGGTGAGCTCGTCGACGATCGCGCCGTCGGCCAGGAACACCACCCGGTCGGCGTAGCTGGCGGCGACCGGGTCGTGGGTGACCATGACGATGGTCTGGTTGTGCTCGCGCACGCTGGCCCGCAGGAACGACAGCACCTCGGCGCCGGACCGCGAGTCCAGGTTGCCGGTGGGCTCGTCGGCGAAGATGACGTCGGGCCGGCCGATCAGGGCCCGGGCGCAGGCGACGCGCTGCTGCTGGCCGCCGGAGAGCTGGCTGGGCCGGTGGCTGAGCCGGTCCCGCAGACCGACCGTGTCGATGACGATGTCCCACCACTGCGGGTCGGGCTTGCGCCCGGCGATGTCCAGCGGCAGCCGGATGTTCTCCTGCGCGCTCAGCGTCGGCAGCAGGTTGAACTGCTGGAAGATGAAGCCGACCCGGTCACGGCGCAGCCGGGTGAGGGCCTTGTCGCCCATGCCGGTGATCTTGGTGCCGCCCACGTGCACCTCACCGCGGTCGACCGTGTCCAGCCCGGCCAGGCAGTGCATGAGGGTCGACTTGCCGCTGCCGGACGGGCCCATGATGGCCGTGAACCTGCCGCGTTCGAACTCAGCGCTCACGCCGCGCAGCGCGACGACCCGCGCCTCGCCGGTGCCGTAGACCTTCCAGACCTCGTCGGCCCGTGCGGCCGCCGGTTCGCGGGAATCCGTGCTTGTCACTGTGCCCCCAGGAGAACGTGCTCGATGTGGTCCGGCTCAGTCTTTCGGCGGGAGTGGCCGGAAGCGTCCGCCCAGCGGTGTAGCCCGACGCGGAGATTTCGGTGGGGGTGCCACCCAGACAACGCTCAGGGTTACCCCCTGGCGTCACGATGACGGTTGAAAGACGTCATTGGTGACGTCATATTGGTGTCATGGACCTGACGCCGTACCTCGAATCGCTCCGCAGCGACCTCAGTGCCGCAGCGGCCCCGGGTGGTCCTGAGACCACCCGGGCGGCGGACCTGCTCGGCCACGCCCTGGAGGCGTCAGCCCGGCTGGCGCTGCTGCAGGCGCTGTCGGACGCGGCGGCGGAGATCACCACCCGCCTGCACGGACCGGTGGTGGACGTCCGCCTCCGCGGCCGCGACGCGGACCTGGTGGTCACCGAGCCGGCGGCCGAGCCCGACCTCGACCAGCAGCCGGCCCCGGCCCCACCGCCCGACAGCGGTGACCTCGCCCGGCTGACCCTGCGCATGCCGGAAGCGCTCAAGACCCACGTCGAGCAGTCCGCGGCGGCCGAGGGCATCTCGGTCAACGCCTGGCTCGTGCGCGCGGTCACCGCGGCGGCCAGCGGCACCCCGGCCCAGCCACCCCGCCGGGGCCGCCCCGGCAAGCGCATCACCGGCTTCGCCCAAGCCTGACCTGCTCTTTCTTCCTGAAGGGAAAAGACATGTACGAGTTCGACCGCGCCACCCCCGTGACGGTGTCCCTGCGCGTGCAGCGCGGCACGGCGGAACTGGTGGCCGAGAACCGGCCCGGCATCCAGGTGCAGATCCAGCCGGAGAACGGCGCCGAGGACCGCTTCACGGTGGCGCTCGAAGGGGACACGCTGGTCGTGCACGCGCCGGAATCGACGTGGGACTGGCGCCGTACCCCGAAGGTCCGGGTCCTGGTCCGGGTGCCGCTGGACAGCGCACTGGCCGCCAAGTCGGCATCGGCCGACGTCCGCGCGACCGGCCGCTGGTCGAGCGCACAAGTGAACGCCGCGTCGGCGGACGTTTTCGTCGACGAGGTCACCGGGGACGCGTCGCTGAAGGCGGCCAGCGGTGAGGTGGCGGTCAACCGGGTCGGTGGCTCACTGCGGATCAGCAGCTCGTCCGGGGACCTGAAAGTCGGTGACGTCACCGGTGACGTCAAGGCGGACACGGCAAGCGGGGACATCGAGCTGCGCAGGGTCGGCGGGTCGCTGCAGGCGGGCACGGCATCGGGCGGCGTCGAGGTGGGAGTGGTCAGCCGGGGCAAGACCCGCTTGGTGACGGCATCCGGCGACGTCTCTGTCGGGGTGGCCGCGGGGACCGGGGTCTGGCTGGACCTCAACACGGCCTCAGGATCAACGACGAGCGATCTGGCGATGGGCGGCGGGCCGGCGGAGGGGGCGCGGGAGGCGACGTTGGAGCTGCGGGTCCGGACTGCTAGCGGGGACATCGACGTACATCGGGCGATGGGCGACCTGCGCGCCGCCGCCTGACCCTCTCCGTTGATGTTGGTGGTCCTGGGGCGCCGTGGCCCTTGGTGGTCAGCCGCCGGGGCGGACCAGGCCCGTTTCGTAGGCCAGGACGACGGCCTGGACGCGGTCGCGGAGGCCGAGCTTCGTCAGCATGTGGCCGACGTGGGTCTTCACCGTCGTCTCGCTGACCGTGAGGGCCCGGGCGATCTCCGCGTTCGAATGTCCCTTGGCCACGTGGGCGAGCACCTCACGCTCCCGGTCGGTCAACGTCCTGAGCGCGGGCGCGGCCGCCGTCGTGGCCGGTGCGGGCAGAGCCTCGGCCAGCCGGGTGAGCAGCCGGGCCAGAATCGCCGGCGCCACCACGGCGCCCCCGGCCGCGACGGTACGGACGGCAGCAACCAGCTCGGCCGGTGGCACGTCCTTGCAGAGGTAACCCATCGCCCCGGCCGCGACCGCCCCGGTGACCTGCTCATCAGCGTCGTACGTGGTCAGAATCAGCACCCGGACCGGCAACCCGGACTCGACGATCGCACGCGTCACAGCCAGCCCGTCGAGCCGAGGCAACCGCAGATCCATGAGCACGACATCGGGCAGCAGACGCCGCGAGAGATCGACGGCTTCGAGCCCGTCACCGGCCTCACCGACAACCGAGACGCCGCCACTGCCGGCGAGGGCCATCCGCAGCCCGGACCGCAGCATCGGCTGATCGTCGACGAGCAGGACCCGCACCGGGCGCCCGTTCGCCAGGGCCGGAGCCGTGCCGTTGACCCCCGTCACCGCTTTGCCTCTCCGCTCCGCCGGCCTTGATCATTCGGCCGTTCTGCTCGGGGCCGTGTCGGCCCCGCGCCCACCCTAGGGGATCGTGCCGTGATCACGGCCCCGACGTGTCATCCTTCGGACGCGCTGGCCACGGGGTGTGCTTGGGGTAGTTCGTCGGTGACGCGACGCTTCGGAAAGACCGCGGGTGGCACCGGGCGGGTCGGGCTGGCGGGCTGCGTTGAGCGAACTGGATCGGGTGAATCGCGCTGGGCGGGCGGCGTGCCGGGCGGGCTGGGACCATGCCGGGCGAGCCGCGTGGGGGGCTGAGCGGATGGGCCGCGTTGGGCGGAGCGCGCCGCGGAACCGTGCCGGGTGGGCCGCGTTGGGCTGGCTGAGCGGATAGCCGCGTTGGGCGGAACGCCGCGGAATTGCGCCGGGTGGGTAGCGTTGGGCGGAGGGCGCCGCAGTGCCGCTCCGGGAGGGCTGCGTTGGGGCGAGCGCCGCAGTACCGCTCCGGTAGGGCTGCGTTGGCGCGAGCGCCGCGGAACCGCGCCGGGTTGCTGCGTGGGGCGGGCTGCGCTGGATGGACCGCATCGTGCCGAACACGCTGCGGAACCGCGCCGGCCGGCCCAGGACCGCCGGACAGCCAGGACCGCCGGGCAGGCCCGGGCGACGCCGGGTGAATTGCATTGGGCGGTCGCGCCGGACGGCATCACCTGGCGGCACCACCGGGCGGCTTGCCGGAGTGATCACGCCGCTTCGGCTTGATTTGGGGGTCAGGACTGGCGGGGGACCGGCAGCGAGATGGCGTCGTCCTCCGTCTCGGTCTGGGTAACCGGCTCCGGCAGGGGCTCCGGGTACGGCGGCGGGGTGCCCCCGAACTCCGGGCAGAACGCCTGGTGACTGCACCAGCCGCACAGCTTGCTGGGCTTCGGTCGGAAATCCTTGTCCTGCTTCGCCCGTTCGATTGCCTGGGACAGTGCCACCAGGGTGCGTTCGAAGCGTTCCAGTTCTGCCGCGTCCGGGCTGTAGTCGCAGATCTCGGCGTCCTTCAGGTACAGCAGGCGCAGCACCCGTGGCACCACGCCCCGGGTGCGCCACAGCACCAGTGCGTAGAACTTCAGCTGGAACAGCGCCCGGCCCTCGAAGGCCTCGCGGGGCGCGCCGCCGGTTTTGTAGTCGACCACGCGGAGGTCGCCGGCCGGGGAGATGTCGAGCCGGTCGATGTAGCCGCGGATCAGGAGTTCGTCGTCGACCAGGGTCGACACCAGGCTTTCGCGCTCCGCGGGCTCCAGGCGCTGGGGGTCCTCGACCGCGAAGTAGCCGGCCAGCAGGTCGCCCGCGCCCGCGAGGAACGCCGCGATCCGTTCTGCTTCGCCGGCGGACTCGAGCCCGGGAAGAGGATCTGCTCCGGCAGGTGCAGGAGCCGCAGGAGTCATGGCCGCGGGAGTCATGTCAGCAGCTCCGGGAGCCACCGGCGCGGTGCTGGCAGCTTTTGCAGCAGCAGGCGGATCGGGGATCGCAGACGCCGCAGCAGCCTCAGGCGGCAATTCGCCGAGCGCGGCGACCGACACGGCACCGCCGTCGGCCGAGCCGGCAGGAGCGGCGCTGCCAGGAGCGGCGCTGCCAGGAGCGGCGCCGGCAGGAGCGGCACCGGCAGAAGCGGCGCCGGGAGAAACGAGGCTGGCGGAAACGGCGCCGGCGGGTGTCGGGGTGGCGACGGTCTCGGCGAAGAGCGCCTCCAAAGCCGGCTCCTCCTCAAGCAGCCGCGCCCACGAAGGCGCCACCAGCGCCGCCGCGGCTGCCGGTGTCCGCTCGGCCGCCGGCAGGTCGAACAAGCTCTCCAGCACCGCGTGCACCAGTGTGCCGCGCACCTGGTCAGGCGTCGGTTTCTCCGGCAGCCGGTCGATCGTGCGGAACCGGAACAGCAGCGGGCAGGTCTTGAAATCCGCCGCGCGCGACGGCGACAGCGACGGCCCCGTGTGGCGCTCCCCCCGGCCGGGAGCGGAGCCGGGCTGCGGCTGCGGATCCGCGGAAGGGGACAAAACCGTTTCTGCCGTCATGGGGGTAAGGCTAGGGGAGGGGTACGACGAAACCGCCGCGGCAGGGACCTCTCAGGCGCGGTCCGTAGCATCGTCGTGTGGACGACGGCGTGCAGCAGACCCGCCCCGCCCGGCGGCCGGGCCGGGTGGTCGGGCGGGTGCTGGGCATCCCGGTGCATCTCAACCCTTCGATGCTGCTGCTCGCGGTGCTGGTCACCGTCGTGTACGGCGGGTACGTGGAGGCCGAGCTCGGACTCGTCGCGCCGTACGCGTACGCGATCGGTTTCGGGTTTGTGGTCTGTCTTCTGGGTTCTGTGCTCTTGCACGAGCTCGGTCATGCCCTGACCGCCCGGCGGTACGGGATCGGTGTGCGCGGGATCACGCTGGAGCTGCTCGGCGGTTACACGGAGATGGACCGTGACGCCCCTTCGCCGCGGGTCGACGCGCTGGTCTCGCTGGCCGGCCCGGCCGTCTCCCTGGTGCTGGGCGCTGCCGCCACGGCCGCCGCGTTCGCGCTGCCCGACCGGACCGTCGCCGGTGAGATCGCCTTCCAGCTGGCCGTCAGCAATGTTCTCGTGGCGATCTTCAACGTGCTGCCGGGCCTGCCCCTCGACGGTGGGCGGGCGTTGCGGGCCGGGCTGTGGGCGTTGCTCAAGGACCGGCACAGAGCCACCGAGTTCGCCGCCTGGGCCGGGCGGGGCATCGCCGTGCTCACCGGCATGGCCGTGCTCACCCTGTACTGGCTGCAGCTGCTGACCGTTTTCGGACTGTTGTTCATCATGCTGGTGGCCTTCACGTTGTGGCAGGGCGCCGGTCAGTCGATCCGGCTCGCGCGGATGACCCGGCGGTTCCCCCTCGTCGACCTGCGGACCCTCGCGCGGCCGCTTTTCGCCGTACCGTCGGGAACGCCGCTGGCCGAGGCCCAGCGCCAAGCTGGTGCCGCCGACCGGGCCGGGGATGCCCTGGCCGTCGCCGATGCCGGCGGTCGGCTCGTCGCGCTGGTGGACGCCGCCGGCGCCGCTGCCGTGCCCGCCGAGCGACGGCCCTGGGTGGCGGTCGACACCGTCGCGCGTGACCTCGGCCGGGTGCCCGCTCTGCCGCTCGGACTGACCGGCGAGCAGGTGGTCCGGGCGGTGCAGGCCCACCCGGGTGCGCAGTACGTCGTCACCTCCGGGGAGGATGTCGTCGGCGTGCTGCACGTCGCGGACCTGGCCCAGTTGCTGGAGCCGCGCCGCGCGGGCCGCCGGCCAGCACCGAGATAGCCAGTCCGCGGAAGATGAGAGAGCGATCAGTGACCGTGCAAGACAGCACCAGAGTCGTCGACGAGCCCGTGCCCGCCCATCGCGGGCCGTTCCGGGAGGGCGACCGTGTGCAGCTCACGGATCCCAAGAACCGGATGCACACGATCGTGCTGGAACACGGCAAGGAGTTCCACACCCATCGCGGCGCCCTGGCGCACGACGCGCTGATCGGGCTGCCCGACGGCAGCGTCGTGGTCTCCGCCGGCGGCACCGCCTACCTCGCGTTGCGCCCGCTGCTGGCCGACTACGTGCTCTCCATGCCGCGCGGCGCGCAGGTCATCTACCCCAAGGACGCCGCGCAGATCGTCGCCATGGCCGACATCTTCCCGGGTGCCAAGGTCATGGAGGCCGGCGTCGGGTCGGGCGCGCTCACCTGCTCGCTGCTGCGGGCGGTCGGGAGCAGCGGCGAGCTGCACTCGTACGAGCTGCGTGACGATTTCGCGGCGATCGCCCGCAAGAACGTCGAGGCGTTCTTCGGTGGCCCGCACCCCGCGTGGCACCTGCACTCCGGCGATGTCGCGCAGGCCGAGGGGACCGGTTTCGACCGGATCGTCCTCGACATGCTGACCCCCTGGGAAGCCCTCGACATGGTCGAGCGGGCGCTGATCCCCGGCGGCGTCTTCATCGGGTACGTGGCCACGACCCCGCAGCTGTCGGAGCTGGTCGAGGCGTTGCGGGAGCGCGGCGGCTGGACCGAGCCCCGGGCCTGGGAGTCGCTGGTGCGCGACTGGCACGCCGAGGGCCTCGCCGTGCGCCCGGACCACCGGATGATCGCGCACACCGCGTTCCTGGTCTCGGCCCGCAAACTGGCCCCCGGCGTGACGGCGCCGCCGCGGCGCCGCAAGCCGAGCAAGGGCGCCGAGGCGTACGCGCTGCGCAGGGCCGCTCAGGCGGCGCTGGCGGCCGAACGCGCGGAGACGGATGACGATACCGGGGTGTGACGGACCGGGACGGATCCGGTAGTTTCCGTCGCGGGTTTCGATGGGTTCTCAGAGCGGAGGGAACGGGTGGGCGCGATGAGTTCTCCGCCGTTCGGTGGCAGCAACGAGATGCCGGCGGTTTTTCCCGACTGGTCGCCGTACGAGGATCTGGACTCGGCCGCCCGGGCCTATCTGCGCGACCCCGAGGTGGCGCTCGACGCCCTGTTCGGGGTGCTGCGCGGGGCCTCGGTGCTCTGTTTCACGCTGGAGCGCTTCGTCAACGAGGTCAACGGCGTCTGGCAGGAGGTCGTCATCTGTGACGGCAGTCGGCTGGTGCTGTGGCACGGTGAGGACGTGGCGCCCGGCGACGGGCCGGTCGGCTCGATGACCTCGTCGCTGCGGGTGGTGCCGCTGTCGACCGTCACCGAGGTGGGATGCCGCCGGCGGCTCACCCGGACCTCGACCGGGCAGGCCCGGGTCGACAGTATCGACGTCTATCTGCTGCTGAGCTCCGTGGACGACGCGGTGCCGCCGCCCGGCATGGCCGAGGAGGAGGGCCGGGCCGCGTTGCGGCACGACGCGCTGCGCTTCGGCAAGACCCTCGACGACGGCGGTCCCGGGCAGATTGCCCGTTTGGAGGAATTCTCCCGGGTTGTCGCATCTTTGGTCGGCCGCCCGACGTTGTGACATTTCCCGCTCCGCCGGGCCGATCTTCATCGGGCCCGGCGGGATGGTGGAAAACGATCAGTCGGCGTCCGGGCCGGCGATCTCCACGTCGTCGCGCGAGCGCACCACGTGGATGCAATCGCCCGGGCACTCCTTGGCCGCGTCGATCACCTCGAGGTGCAGCCGGGCCGGCACCCCGGTGCGCACTCCGGGGCTCTGCAGCAGCTCACCGGCGCTGTCCTTGACGTACGCGAGGCCGTCGATGTCGAACTCGAACACCTCGGGTGCGTACTGCACGCACAACCCGTCACCGGTGCACAGGTCCTGATCCACCCAGACCTCGAGCTCGTCCGTGTCGGTCTGTGTCGACACCGCTCACCTCCCCCAACTAGCCCGCTCCGACGGTACCCGAACCCCCTGACCACCCGGTGCACCCCACGGGCCCGATCGATCAAGGTTCAGTGACGAGGGTGTTGCATGGGTCGAAATCCGGCCGGTAGCGGCTAGTGTTATCCCCAAGACGTTCGAGCCCCCGGGGAGGTGGGACGTGGCACGTAGCGACGAGGCGTCAGGCGCCGCACGTTGGGAGAAAGAGGCCAACGATCTCTCCAGCCAGGTTGCGTTCCTGCAAGAAGAACTCGCTCTGGTACGGCGGAAGTTGACCGAGAGCCCCCGACACGTCCGGCAGCTCGAGGAACGGCTCGCGGCAACGCAGGCGCAGCTGGCCCGGCTGACCGAGAACAACGACCGGCTCGTGGCGACCCTCAAGGAAGCCCGATCCCAGATCGTCACTCTCAAAGAAGAGATTGACCGGCTCGCCCAGCCGCCCAGCGGCTACGGCGTTTTCCTGGCCGCCCACGAGGACGGCACCGTCGATGTCTTCACCGGGGGCCGCAAGCTGCGGGTGGCGGTCTCGCCGTCGCTCGTGGTCGAAGACCTCAAGCGCGGGCAGGAAGTCCTGCTCAACGACGCGCTCAACGTGGTCGACGCGTTCGGCTACGAGCGGGTCGGCGAGGTCGTCCTGCTCAAGGAGGTCCTCGAGAACCCCGCCGGTGGTCCGGGCGACCGGGCGCTGGTCATCTCGCACGCCGACGAGGAGCGGATCGTCCACCTGGCCGACTCGCTGCAGGTCTCCAAGCTGCGGGCCGGCGACTCGCTCATGATCGAGCCGCGCTCGGCGTACGCGTACGAGCGCATCCCGAAGAGCGAGGTCGAGGAGCTCGTCCTCGAGGAAGTGCCGGACGTCGACTACACCGACATCGGTGGTCTGCACTCGCAGATCGAGCAGATCCGCGACGCGGTGGAGCTGCCGTTCCTGCACGCCGACCTGTTCCGGGAGCACCAGCTGCGCCCGCCGAAGGGCATCCTGCTCTACGGCCCGCCCGGCTGCGGCAAGACCCTGATCGCCAAGGCGGTCGCCAACTCGCTCGCGAAGAAGATCGCCGAGCGGCGCGGCGAGGAGAAGCACACCAGCTACTTCCTCAACATCAAGGGACCCGAGCTGCTCAACAAGTACGTGGGTGAGACCGAGCGGCACATCCGCCTGGTCTTCCAGCGGGCCCGGGAGAAGGCCGGCGAAGGCACGCCGGTCATCGTGTTCTTCGACGAGATGGACTCGATCTTCCGTACCCGTGGCTCCGGCGTCTCCTCCGACGTGGAGAACACCATCGTCCCGCAGCTGCTCAGCGAGATCGACGGTGTCGAGGGCCTGGAGAACGTCATCGTCATCGGCGCCTCCAACCGGGAAGACATGATCGACCCGGCGATCCTGCGCCCCGGCCGCCTCGATGTGAAGATCAAGATCGAGCGTCCGGACGCGGAGGCGGCGAAGGACATCTTCGCCAAGTACATCCTCAGCGGCCTGCCGCTGAGCGAGGACGACCTCAACGAGCACGGCGGCGACCGCGATGTCACCGTCGCCGCGATGATCGAGGCCGTCGTCCTGCGGATGTACACGGAGACCGAGGAGAACCGCTTCCTGGAGGTCACCTACGCCAACGGTGACAAGGAAGTCCTCTATTTCAAGGACTTCAACTCCGGCGCGATGATCCAGAACATCGTCGACCGTGGCAAGAAGATGGCGATCAAGGAGTTCCTCACCTCCGGCAAGAAGGGCCTCCGACTGCAGCACCTGCTCGACAGCTGCGTCGACGAGTTCCGGGAGAACGAGGACCTGCCCAACACCACCAACCCCGACGACTGGGCCCGCATCTCCGGCAAGAAGGGCGAGCGGATCGTCTACATCCGTACGCTCGTCTCCGGCGGCAAGGGCGCAGAGGCCGGCCGCTCCATCGAGACGGCCAGCAACACCGGTCAGTACCTGTAGGAAGCCGAGCAACGCCCGACGCGGGCGGGGAGGCGCTACGACGCGCCCCCTCGTCCGCGTTGTGCATCTCTACCCTGCGTGTTCTGGTGCGCACGTGCGGGTGCGAGTACGGACAGAGAAGCGTCTAGGCTCGATACATGGGCAACGGCAGCACAGTGGCGGGTGGGGTGGCAGCATGAGCGTTCGACGAATCATGGGTACCGAGGTCGAGTACGGCATTTCGGTGCCCGGGCAGCCCGGCGCCAACCCGATGGTCACCTCCTCGCAGGTGGTCAACGCCTACGGAGCCCGACCCGAGCTCAACCGCGGCGGCCGCGCCCGGTGGGACTACGAAGAGGAGTCGCCGCTGCGCGACGCCCGCGGATTCACCTACTCGGGTGCCGCGTACGACCCGGCCGACGCGCTCGCCGACGAGGACCTCGGCCTGGCCAACGTGATACTGACCAACGGCGCCCGCCTCTACGTCGACCACGCCCACCCGGAGTACAGCACCCCGGAATGCACCAACCCGCTGGACATCGTCCGCTGGGACAAGGCCGGCGAACGGGTCATGGCCGAGGCATCCCGGCGCGCCGCCACGATCCCCGGCACCCACCGCATCCAGCTCTACAAGAACAACACCGACAACAAGGGCGCCTCGTACGGGTCGCACGAGAACTACCTCATGCGCCGCCAGACGCCCTTCGCCGACATCGTCGCCCACCTGACGCCGTTCTTCGTCACCCGGCAGATCTTCTGCGGCGCCGGCCGCGTCGGCATCGGCCAGGACGGCAGCGGCTCCGGATTCCAGATCTCCTCGCGCGCCGACTTCTTCGAGGTCGAGGTCGGCCTGGAGACCACGCTGAAGCGGCCCATCATCAACACCCGCGACGAACCCCACTCGGACGCGGACAAGTACCGCCGGCTGCACGTCATCATCGGCGACGCCAACCTCTCCGAGATCTCCACCTATCTCAAGGTCGGCACGACCGCCCTCATCCTCAACATGATCGAGGAGAAGGTGTTCACCGGCGAGCTCGGCATCGCCGACCCGGTCTCCGAGCTCAAGGCCGTCAGCCACGACCCGTCGCTCAAGCACCTCATGCGCCTGCGCGACGGCCGCAAGCTCACGGCGCTGGACCTGCAGTGGGCCTACTACGAGCGCGCCAAGGCGTTCTGCGACGAGCGCTACGGCTCGGACATGGACGAGCAGACCGCGGACGTCCTGCAGCGCTGGGAGGACGTCCTCGACCAGCTCGGCCGCGACCCGATGCAGCTCTCCGACCAGCTCGACTGGGTGGCCAAGCTGCGCCTGCTGGAGGGCTACCGCGAGCGCGAGAACCTCACCTGGTCCTCGCCCAAGCTCCAGCTGGTCGACCTGCAGTACTCCGACGTCCGGACCGAGAAGGGCCTGTACCACCGCTTGGTCGCCCGCGGCTCGATGAAGACGCTGCTGGACGACGACGAGACCCGCCGCGCGATGGTGGAGCCGCCCGAGGACACCCGGGCCTACTTCCGCGGCCAGTGCCTGGCCCGGTACGCGTCCGAAGTGGTTGCGGCCAGCTGGGACTCCGTGATCTTCGATGTGGGCCGCGAATCGCTCGTGCGCGTCCCGATGATGGAGCCCGAACGGGGCACCAGGAAGCACGTCGGCGCCCTGTTCGACAAGTGCGACACCGCGAAGGACCTGCTCGAGGTGATCACGAGCCGTTGACGGGGAAACGCCCGTGTGCCGACGGGCGTTTCTGTCGGACCCGCGAGGTAAGTTTTTCCCAACCCGAAGCGGTTGGGTCATGAAGGGGGACAGCCATGGCAACGCGAGACACCGGCGGTCAGTCGCAGTCCGGCAAGGGCAAGCGCGACGAGGAGATCGAGGACGTCACCACCGAGGCCAACCCTGAGGTTGCCGAACGCCACGCCGAGATCACCGAGGACGTCGACGACCTGCTCGACGAAATCGACTCGGTCCTCGAAGAAAACGCCGAGGAATTCGTGCGCGGCTATGTACAAAAAGGCGGCCAGTGAGCGATATGTCCGATTCGGGGGAATTGGATAGTGTGCTCTGTCCTCAGTACCGGCGAGAGCTGCCGCGCTCTGAATTCCATTCCAACCGCCGGCGGCCCAATGGCCTGGCCTACTCCTGCAAGCGGTGCGCCGCTGAGCGGTCAGAGGCGAGCCGGCGGCGGCGTGGGATCTCCGCGCAGCGGCGAGCGCCGGTGCCGGTGCCCAATGGATCGAAGTGGTGCCCCGACTGCGAGACGGTCAAGCCACTGACGGCGTTCGCCCGTACCCGGGCGAGCGCCAGTCGTCGGCCAGGCGGAGTTCGACGAGATGCTCGCGGGGCAGGGAGGCGTCTGTGCGATCTGCGGCGCCCCTGATCCTCAACACGTCGATCACGATCACCGCACCGGCTGGGTTCGCGGGATACTGTGCTTCAACTGCAACGGCGGCCTGGGGCAGTTCCGGGACAACCCGGTGTTCCTCGCCGAAGCTATTACGTATCTGAAAGGAACCACGTGGCAGCGGGTTTTGATCCATCCGGGCGTCTTCCAGATGTGTTCACCAATGCGGGGACGTCCTCCTTCACGCAGTTCCTGAGCCAAGCGGCCCCCGAGCTGCTGCCGGGTCGCCGGCCGCTGCCGCCGGGGATGGCCGCCGACATCGCGCCGCACGGCACGACCATCGTCGCCATCGCCACCGCCGAGGGCGTCGTGATGGCCGGCGACCGGCGTGCCACCATGGGCAACCTCATCGCCAGCCGGGACATCGAGAAGGTGCACCCGGCCGACGCGTACTCGCTGATCGGTATCGCCGGCACGGCCGGCATCGGCATCGAGCTGATGCGCATCTTCCAGGTCGAGCTGGAGCACTACGAGAAGATCGAGGGCACCATGCTGTCCCTCGACGGCAAGGCCAACCGCCTCGCCGCCATGGTGCGCGGCAATCTCGGTGCGGCCATGCAGGGCCTGGCCGTGGTGCCGCTGTTCGCGGGCTTCGACCTGTCCCCGTCCGACCCGTCGAAGGTCGGGCGCATCTTCAGCTTCGACGTCGCGGGCGGCCTCTACGAGGAGACCGGCTACGACGCGATCGGCTCCGGTTCGCTGTTCGCCAAGTCGGCGCTGAAGAAGCGTTACCGTCCCGGCGTCAGCACCCAGGACGCGATCCGCCTCGCGGTCGAGGCGCTCTACGACGCCGCCGATGACGACACCGCCACCGGTGGCCCCGACCTGACCCGCAAGATCTACCCGGTGGTGATGACCGCGACGGCGGACAGCACCCACCGGCTGACCGAGGCCGAGATCAACGCGGTGGCCGAGCAAGTGGTCGCCGGACGGATGGAGAACCCGGGCGGCTGACCGCCTGAGCCAACCCGCTGCGGAAAACCCAGGTCAGTTCGTATCCGGCGGTTCTCGCAGCCAGCCCGCCATCCCGGTCTTCGAAGGAGTTGCCACCCGTGGCCATGCAGTTCTACGCCTCACCCGAGCAGGTCCAGCGCGACCGCTCGGAGTACGCCCGCAAGGGCATCGCCCGCGGCCGCTCCGCCGTCGTCCTCACCTATGAGGGCGGCGTGCTGCTGGTCGCCGAGAATCTCACCTCGCTGCGCAAGATCAGCGAGCTGTACGACAGGATCGGCTTCGCGGCGGTCGGCCGCTACAACGAGTTCGAGAGCCTGCGCCGGGCCGGCGTGCGGATGGCCGACCTGAACGGGCTGGCCTACGACCGCCGGGACGTGACCGGCCGTGCGCTGGCGAACGCCTACACCCAGACGCTGGGTGCGATCTTCTCCGAGACGCAGAAGCCGTACGAGGTGGAGATCTGCGTGGCGCAGGTCGGCATCACCCCGGAGGCCGACGAGCTCTACCGGATCACCTACGACGGCTCGGTGCAGGACGAGCCCGGCTTCATGGCGATGGGCGGTTCCGCCGAGGCCATCTCGACGGTGCTCAAGTCACGCCACGACGTCGCGGCGGACCTGCAGACCGCGCTGGCGCTGGCGGTCGAGGGCCTGGCCAGCGTCGGCGGGGAGAACGGCACCCCGCGTACGCTGGGCGCCTCCCAGCTCGAGGTGGCGGTCCTGGACCGCAACCGCAAGGGCCGCACCTTCCGCCGCATCTCGGGGGCGGCGCTGACCACGCTGCTCGAGGGCGGCAAGGACGAGCCGGAGAAGGAGGTCGGCGAGGCGGGCGACGTGGCCCCGCCGGCGCCGGCTGAGGACAAGCCGACGGTTTCGGCTGCCTCGGTCAACCTGGAGGGCAAGCCCGAGGCGGACCCGGCCGAGCCGGCCGACGACACCAACGGCGACGGTTCCTGAGCTGATCGGCTACCGGCCGCACCCCTGCCTTGCCGCACCGTGGCTGGGTTCGGGGAGCGGCCGGGCTCGGCCCGGAGCGACCGGCCGGCCCTGATGCCGGCTGACTGCCGGTGGCGCTGAGGTCGAGCCGACGGCATGGCGGGACTCGGGCAGGCTCGACCCGCACGGCCCGGGACTCAATCGATGACGTGCGGACGCCACCAGTCCTCGTTGTCGCGGTACCACTGCACCGTCTCCGCCAGCCCTGCCTCGAAATCCATCCGAGGCCGGTACCCCAGCTCCTGCCGGATCCGTTCGTCGTCCAGTGCGTACCTGCGGTCGTGGCCCTTGCGGTCCTCGACCAGCTCCACCCGGTCCCAGCCCACTCCGCAGGCCTCCAGCAGCATCCCGCTCAGCTCCCGGTTCGTCAGCTCCCGGTTCCCGCCGATGTGGTAGACCTCGCCGGCCTTGCCTTCCGAGAGCACCAGCGCCGTCCCCCGGCAGTGGTCGTCGACGTGCACCCAGTCGCGCACCTGCTGCCCGTCGCCGTACAGGGGCACCGTGCGGCCCTCCAGCAGGTTCGTGACGAACCGGGGGATGAGTTTCTCGGGGTGCTGGTACGGCCCGTAGTTGTTGGCGCAGCGGGTCACCACGACCGGCAGCTGGTGGGTGCGGTGGTACGTGAGCGCCAGCAGGTCCGCGCCTGCCTTGGTGGCCGCGTACGGGGAATTCGGCGCCACCGGCGACCGCTCGGTCCACGCGCCCGTGCTGATCGAGCCGTAGACCTCGTCCGTGGAGACGTGCACGAAGCGGCTGGTGCCGTGCCGCAGGGCCGCGTCGAGCAGGACCTGGGTGCCGACCACGTTGGTCATGGCGAACTCCGCGGCCGCCCGGATCGAACGGTCGACGTGGGATTCGGCCGCGAAGTGCACGACCGCGTCGTGGCGGGGCAGCACTGATTCGATCAGGGCCGTGTCGGTGATGTCTCCGGGTACGAAGTCGAGGCGTTTGCTCTCCGCGACCGGGCCCAGGTTCGCGAAGTTGCCCGCGTACGTCAGCTTGTCCAGGACCGTGACCCGGGCACCCTCCAGGCCCGGCAGTGCGTCGGTGAGCGCGCTGCGGACGAAGTGGGAGCCGATGAAGCCGGCGCCGCCGGTGACCAGAAGATTCATCAAGCGGGAGTGTATCCGCAGGTCCAGGGCCTGGGAGTTGATCTTCACGGACGATCATGACAGATAGCACTCGTGAAAGGGCGCGTTGTCACTGCCGCGAATGCCCCCGGTGCGGCTAGTGTTTCGTCATGGAACGGCGAATTTTCGGCCTCGAAACCGAGTACGGAGTCACGTGCACCTACCGGGGACAGCGGCGGCTGTCGCCGGACGAGGTGGCCCGCTACCTGTTCCGCCGAGTGGTGTCCTGGGGACGGTCCAGCAACGTCTTCCTCCGCAACGGTGCCCGCCTCTACCTCGATGTCGGCTCCCACCCCGAGTACGCGACCCCCGAGTGCGACTCCGTCACCGACCTGGTCGCCCATGACCGCGCCGGTGAGCGGATCCTGGAAGGTCTCCTCGTCGACGCCGAGAAGCGCCTGCACGACGAGGGCATCGCCGGTGAGATCTACCTGTTCAAGAACAACACCGACTCGGCCGGCAACTCGTACGGCTGCCACGAGAACTACCTGGTGAGCCGGCACGGCGAGTTCGGCCGCCTCGCCGACGTGCTCATCCCGTTCCTCGTCACCCGCCAGCTGATCTGCGGCGCCGGCAAGGTGCTGCAGACCCCGCGCGGTGCGGTCTTCTGCCTCTCACAGCGGGCCGAGCACATCTGGGAGGGCGTCTCCAGCGCGACGACGCGCAGCCGCCCGATCATCAACACCCGCGACGAGCCGCACGCGGACGCCGAGCGCTACCGGCGCCTGCACGTCATCGTCGGCGACTCCAACATGAATGAGGTCACCACGCTGCTCAAGGTCGGCAGCGCCGACATCGTGCTGCGGATGATCGAGGCCGGCGTGGTCATGCGCGACCTGTCGCTGGAGAACCCGATCCGGGCCATCCGCGAGGTGTCGCACGACATCACCGGCCGCCGCAAGATCCGCCTGGCCAACAACAAAGAGGTCAGCGCGCTCGAGATCCAGCAGGAATACCTGGCCAAGGCGACCGAGTTCGTCGAGCGCCGCGGCGGCGACCCGACCGCCAAGCGCGTCGTCGAGCTGTGGGGCCGGGTGCTCAACGCGATCGAGAGCGGCGACCTCGACCCGGTGTCCCGCGAGATCGACTGGGTGTCGAAGTACAAGCTGATCGAGCGGTACCAGGCCAAGCACGAGATGCCGATGTCGCACCCGCGGATCGCGCAGCTCGACCTGGCGTACCACGACGTGCGCCGCGGCCGCGGCCTCTACGCCCTGATGGAGAAGCGCAAGCAGGTCGACCGCATCTCCAACGACCTCGAGATCTTCGAGGCCAAGGAGACGCCGCCGCAGACCACCCGCGCACGCCTGCGCGGCGAGTTCATCCGGCACGCCCAGGAGAAGCGCCGCGACTTCACCGTCGACTGGGTGCACCTCAAGCTCAACGACCAGGCCCAGCGCACGGTCCTGTGCAAGGACCCGTTCCGGGCCTACGACGAGCGGGTGGAGCGCCTCATCGCCAGCATGTGAGCGGACGGTAGGCTGGTCGGGCCATGACGACACCAGTGCCCGAGCCCGACCAGCAGCCCGCCGGCCAGAAGCCGGACGAGGCGGTCGAAGAGGTCAAGCCGAGCCTCGTGGCGCGCCGCCGTGAGAAGATCCGGGCCGAGGTGCACCAGGCCCGCCACGGCGACCACCTGGTTCCGACCTGGGTGCTGACGGTGATCCTGGTCGTGATCGTGGTGGGCTGGGCCTACCTGGTCTACTCCGCCTGAGCGAGGGGTCATGGCGCACATCGAGATCGTCGTCGCGGACATCACCACCGAAGCCGTGGACGCGATCGTCACCGCGGCCAACGAATCCCTGCTCGGCGGCGGCGGTGTGGACGGCGCCGTGCACCGCGCGGCCGGCCCGCGGCTCGCCGAAGCTGGAGCAGCGCTCGCACCCCTCGATCCGGGCGACGCGGTGACCACCCCGGCCTTCGATCTGCCGCCGCCGGTCCGCCACGTGATCCACACGGTCGGCCCGGTCTGGGAGGGCGGCGACCAGGGCGAGGCCGAGGTGCTGGCTTCGTGCTACCGGCGCTCGCTGGCCGAGGCCGACCGCATCGGGGCGCGCACGGTGGCTTTCCCGGCGATCGCGACCGGGGTCTACGGCTTTCCGGCCGAGGAAGCGGCGGGCATCGCGGTGTGCACCATCAGGGACACCCCGACGGCGGTGGAGACGGTCCGGCTGGTCGCCTTCGACGCCGAAGCAGGGGAGATCCTGCGGGCGGCGCTCAGCGCACGCTGAATATCAAGGACCGAGATCAAGATCAGGTCGTGCCTGGTTGCATGGCGCTGACCGTCGCTCCCGCCGATTGCCAGGTCCGTGCGGGGTCACCCTTCCGCGCTGCGCGCGAAACCACGGTCAGGGGATGAGCGTGGCGGCGTGACGGCCCGCCGCCGCCGCGGCCACGAAATAGGCGTGGTCCTCTGTCAGCCCACGGCCCATCGTGGACAGCCGGACCGGGCTGGCCAGCAGCGCCGCGTCCAGGCCGTCGGTCGCCACGTGGACCAGGCGGTGCAGGATCGTCAGTGGCGCCAGGGCGTCGTCCACCGCTCTGGCCAGGTCGGTCGGGAGGTCGTCCGGGATCACCAGGTCCGCCGGGACCAGGGCGACCTTCCCGTACGCGGTCAGGCTGTGGTGGGAGACGCCGCGGTGGCGGGTGCGGCCGTCGGCGTCCGAGATGCGCAGGGAGCCCACCGGTGTGCCCTGCAGGGCCACGATGGCGTTGATCGCTTCGCCCAGAGCCACTCCGGAGAAGCCCCACGGCGTACCCGTGCCGAGGTTGCCCGGGCCCTGCGCCACGATGGTCACGTCCGCCGACAGGACGTGCCGGGCTGCCAGCAGGCCGGTGTGCAGGGTGCCGGCCTCCAGATCGCCGCCGAACGCCTGGCCTGTGGTCACCGTGCCGGCCAGGTGGTCGCGCAGGCCGTCCAGGGTGCGGGAGAACCAGGCCGGGAGGGCACCGCCGTCGGTCATCACGTAGGCGACCTTGGCGTCCGGGCGGTCCGCATGAATCCCCGCCAGCACCGCCGGCAGAGCCGAGTGCAGGTCCGCCGTCACCACCGGCATGCCGTCCAGGCTTTCCGCGGCCGCCATCACCTCGCGGTGCGGGGACGCCTCCTCGTCGACGCCCAGCAGGATCGGCTGCAGCGGGGTGTAACGGGCCTTGACCAGGTGGCCCTCGTCGCGGTCGGTGCCGGTCGACGGCGGATCCGGTGGCAGCCGGTCGGGGAGCGCCACCACCAGGGCGTAGCCGCCGGTGCCGAGGCCCATGACCAGGGCGCCCACGTTCAGCAGGACGCGGTCCCCGGCTTCCGGCGTACCGGTCAGGGCCGGATAGGCCAGGGCCCGCAGCGGACCTTCGTCCGTCGTCACGTCGAGTTCGACGGCGCCGCGCCACTCGCGTCGTACCGCGGACACCGTTCCTGATCGCCAGCGCACCATGGCGGCGACCCTATATGTCCACTCCGCCGTCGCGGTGGTTGCGTCCGCCCTGGCCGCGCGTCGGGTCCAGGAACACGTACTGGATGCCCGGGTAGCGGGCCCGCAGCCGGCGCTCGGCCTCGTCCGACGCCGCCTCGATCTCCGCGCCGCTGACGTCGTCGTTGAAGTCGACCTTGGCCGCCACCAGGATCGCGCCCGGGCCCAGCTGCATGGTCAGCAGCGTCGGGACCGCCGTCACCACCGGGATGCCGGCCAGGTCGTCGGCGATCTGGTTGTGCATGCGCCGCGGCACCGCCCGGCCGACCAGCAGCGACACGTTCGCGCGGGCCAGCACGGTCGCGACCACCAGCAGCAGCAGGCCGATCGCGATCGAGGCCAGGCCGTCCCACAGCTCGGCCCCGGTGATCTGGGACAGCGCGATGCCGGACGCCGCCAGGATCAGGCCGATCAGGGCGGCCGAGTCCTCGAAGTAGACGGCCTTGACCGTGGTGTCCGAGGTGAGCCGCAGGAACCGCCGGCGGCTGATGCCCCAGCGCTTCGACTCCCCGGTCACCTGCCGCTGCGCCTTGAGGAACGACGTACCCTCGGCCAGGAACGACACCCCCAGCACGATGTACGACACCAGGAAGTCACCGCTGTGCTCGCCGCTGATGATGGTCGTCACACCGTGGTAGATCGAGAAGCCCGCGCCGCCGATGAAGGTGAACAGGGCCGCGATGAAGGCCCAGACGAAGCTCTCCTTGCCGTACCCGAACGGGTGTTCCTCGTCCGGTTCCTTCGTGCCGCGGCGCAGCGCGACGAACAGGAACACCTCGGTGACCGTGTCGGCGAGCGAGTGCGCGGCCTCGGAGAGCATGGCCGCCGAGCCCGACAACATGCCCGCGACCAGCTTGGCCGCGGCGATGGCCAGGTTGGCCAGGCCGGCCACGACGACGGTGCCGACGCTCTCGTTGCCCTCGTCGTCCGGCGACTGCGTGGGGCCGCCGGGCTCCGCCGGTGCGGGCAGGGCCGAGCCGCCCGCCACGCCGAGCGGCAGGTGGTCGTCGGGCTCGGTGAGTGGGGGACCGGTGGCAGGGGTCTTCTCGGGCACGCGAGCAGGTTTCCCTCCGGCGGTCACGAATAACCTCAGCGGCGTCGTTGCTGCTAGCGTTTCCTCTCGTGTCGCGGACCCGCACCGAGCGCCTGGTGAACCTGGTGATCTGTCTGCTGTCCACGCGACGGTTCCTGACCGCCGCGCAGATCGCCGCGACCGTGCCCGGGTACGAGCACGACCCCGAGGATCCCCGCGACCACGAGGCGTTCCAGCGCAAGTTCGAGCGGGACAAGGCCGAGCTGCGTGAGCTGGGCGTGCCGCTGGAGACCGGCCTGGCCAGCGCCTTCGACACCGAGTCCGGTTACCGGATCGCCCACCGTGAGTACGCCCTGCCCGACATCCCGCTCGAACCGGACGAGGCCGCCGCTGTCGGTATCGCCGCCCGCCTTTGGCAGCACGCCGGTCTGGCCGCCGCGGCCTCCTCCGGCCTGGCCAAGCTGCGCGCCGCCGGTGTCGAGGTCGACCCGCAGGCCACTCTGGGCATGGAGCCGGTGATGACCGTGGACCCGGCGTTCGGGCCGCTCACCGCCGCCGCCCGGGCCCGCCGCGCGGTCACCTTCTCCTACCGCGTCCCCGAGGTCGACGAGCCGTCCACCCGCCGGCTCCAGCCCTGGGGCGTGGTCTGCTGGCAGGGTCGCTGGTACGTCGTCGGCCACGACCGGGACCGGCAGGCCACCCGCTGCTTCCGGCTGTCCCGCATCGTCGGCGCGGTCCGCCCGGTCGGTTCCGAGGGCGCGTTCACCCCGCCGGAGAACGTCGACCTGATCAGCCACGTCGCCCGCTGGTCGGGGCCGGTCGAACGCAACGGGCGGGCCACCGTGCTCGTGCAGCCGGGCCGGGCCGCGGGGCTCCGCCGGCTGGCGATCGAGACGGTGCCCGGTCCCGACGGCGACCGCCTGACCATTCCGTACTCCGACGTCGAGTGGCTGGCCTCGCGGCTGGTCGGCTACGGCGCCGAGGTGCGCGCGGACGGGCCGCCGGAGCTCCGCGACGCCGTCATCCAGCAGCTCAAGGAGGTCGTGGCCCGCCACGAGCGGGTCCAGCCCGCGGTGCTGCGATGACCCCTCAGCCCCGTACCCGGGACAACAAGGCCTCCGCCGACCGCCTGGGCCGGCTGCTCAACCTGGTGCCCTATCTGCTGGCCCGGCCCGGGATCCTGGTCGCGGAAGCGGCCGCGGCCTTCGGGATCACCGAGCGGCAGCTGCGCGAGGACCTGGAGCTGCTCTGGGTCTGCGGGCTGCCGGGGTACGGCCCCGGCGACCTGATCGACATGGCGCTCGACGGCGACCGGGTGACGATCACCTACGACGCGGGCATCGACCGGCCGCTGCGGCTCAACCCCGACGAGGCTCTGGCTCTGGTCGTGGCCCTGCGGATGCTGGCCGAGACGCCCGGCACGGGGTCGCGCGACGCCGTCGAACGGGCCCTGGCCAAGATCGAGAACGCGGCCGGTGACGTCGCGGACACCCCGGTCGCCGTGCGGCTGCCCGCCGACAACGAGCGGGTCGACGCCATCCGCGGTGTGGTCGAGCGTCGACACGCCATGCGCCTGACCTACTACACCCCGGCCCGGGACGAGACCACCGAGCGGGTGGTCGACCCGATGCGGATGCTGATGGTCGGTCCCCGGGCCTACCTGGAGGCCTGGTGCCGCCGCGCCGAGGGCACCCGGCTGTTCCGGGTCGACCGCATCGACGCCTTCACCGAGCTGGACGAGCCTTCGGCGCCGCCCGCGCAGGCGGTGCCGCACGACGTCAGCGACGGCGTGTTCCATCCGTCGGCGGACCTGCCGCTGGTCACGCTGCGGGTGGGCCGCGGCAGCCGGTGGATCACCGAGTACTACCCGTGCGAGGACGTGCGGCGCGACGGCGACGAGTGGATCGTCACGATGCGGGTCACCGACCTGGGCTGGGCCCAGCGGCTGCTGCTGGGTCTGGGTCCGGACGTGACCGTGGTCGGCCCGGTCGAGCTGGTGGACCGGATCCGCGAACAGGCCGCCACCGCGCTGGACCAGTACGCGGCGACCCCACCGGTCACCGCCTAAGCTGTCCGCCATGGTGAAGTGGATCGTGATCGCCGTGGTGGTTCTCGCCCTGATCATTCTGGTCGTGGCTGTGTTCTCCGTGCTGAACAGGCTGAACGGGCTGGACCGGGCGGCCCGGCGGCTGCAGCGCCGGCAGGAGGAGGCGATGAAGCTCCAGCAGGGTGCCGTCGTCCTGGAGCAGTCCGTCGCCGGCCTGCAGCGACGGGCCGAGATCATGCAGGCGCAGCTGGCCGTCATCAAGGCCGGACAGGGCGCCTCGGACGGGAAGCACTCCTTAAAGAAGGCTTGATCCGCGTGATAGCGTGCGGCGTTCCCCGCGCGTTGTCCGAAAATTCCTCGGACCGGAGCGCAATCAAACAGCTCCGGCAGGGGCTGCTCTCAGCAACCACACGTACGATGGACCCCGCATCACCCGTCAGGACCCTGATCCGATCGACTGGAGTTATCCATGGGCGCCCTCAAGCCGTGGCACATCGCCATCTTCGTCGTCGTCCTCGTGCTGTTGTTCGGCGCGAAGCGGCTGCCGGACGCCGCGAGGTCGCTCGGCCGGTCGCTGCGGATCATCAAGGCCGAGACCAAGGGCCTCGTCGACGACAACGACAACGTCGCCGAGAAGGCCGAGCCGCAGTATTCGCGCCAGCCGCTGCAGCCCGACGCGATCCACCAGCCGGGGCAGCCGGGCTACCAGCAGGCACCGCCTCCCGGATACCAGCAGCCGGGCTTCCAGCAGCCCAACGGCCAGCAGTACCCGCCGCAGCAGCCGCCGGCCCAGCCGTACGTGGACCCGGTGCAGCGCACCAACGACCGCTGATCTGCCGTGGCCCTCTCCCTACGCCGTCAGGGACCGAGCAAGTTCGAGCAGGCCTCCGACGGTTCCATGACGCTCATCGAGCACGTCCGGGAGCTGCGTAACCGGCTCTTCTGGGCGTCGCTCGGCATCATCGCGGGCCTGATCGTCGGCTTCATCGTCTCGGGGTGGGTCTTCGACATCCTGAAGCAGCCGTACTGCTCGCTCGACAGCTCCTGGATCGTCAACGGTGACGGCGAGCGGGTCTGCAACTTCGTCGTGCTCGGCGTCGTCGACCCCCTGATCCTCAAGCTCAAGATCGCACTGTGGGTCGGCCTGATCCTCGGTGCCCCGGTCTGGATGTTCCAGCTGTGGGCGTTCATCGCCCCGGGCCTGCACCGGCACGAGCGCAAGTGGGCCTACGTCTTCGTGGGTATCGCCACGCCGCTGTTCGTCGGCGGTGCGGTTCTCGCCTTCTTCGTCATCAAGCACAGCCTGGCCTTCATCCAGGAAGCCGGCATCCTCGGCGTGACGACCCAGCTCGAAGTGACGGCCTACGTCAGCTTCGTGACCAACATGATCTTGATTTTCGGGGTCGCGTTCGAGTTCCCGCTGGTCCTGCTGATGCTCAACTTCACCGGCGTGGTGAGCGCCAAGAAGCTGATGGGCTGGTGGCGGATCGTGGTGTTCCTGTCCTTCGGGTTCGCCGCCATCGCCACCCCGGACCCCGGCCCGTTCGGCATGACCCTGCTCGCCGCGTGCATGGTGGTGCTCTACCTGATCGCGACCGGCGTGGCCTTCATCAACGACAAGCGCAAGGGTCGCGGCAAGGAGATCTACGCGGGCCTCGACGACGACGAGATCTCGCCGATCGAGGACGACCGGGAGCCGGTCACCGCGGGCAGCCGGGTCGAGTCGGTCGCACCGGTCGAGGCCCCGGAGCCCGTGTCGAAACCGTTGCCGCTGGAGAGCCGCTTCGACGACATGACCTGACGGGCCAGCCGGTAGCCTCCGGCTGTGACGAGCGACGACATCGCGGTGCTGGCCAACCCCCGGGCGGGGCGCGGCCGGCACCGCGGTCTGCTTCCCGGGGTCCTGGAGCGGCTGGGCGCCTCCGGCCGCAGCGTGCGGCTGCTCAGCGCGGACAGCGCCGAGGATGCCGAGAAGGCCTGCCACCGGGCCGTCGCCGAGGGCATCGGCGCGCTGGTCGCCGTCGGCGGGGACGGCACCGTGCACCGGGCCGTGCAGGCGGTGGCCGGCACCGAGGTCGGCTTCGGCGTGGTGCCCGCGGGCACCGGCAACGACTTCGCGGCCGGCACCGGCGTGCCCACCGATCCGATGGCCGCCGCGAGCGCCGTCGCGGAGGCGGTCCGCGACGGGCGCGGCACCCCGGTCGATCTCGCCCGGGTCACCACCGGGCAGGGCGACGTGCGCTGGTACGGGGCGGTGCTGGCGGCCGGCTTCGACGCCATCGTCAACGAACGGGCCAACCGGATGCGCTGGCCCCGCGGTCCGCGCCGCTACGACCTGGCCATCGTGCTGGAGATGGCCCGGCTGCGCCCGCGCCGCTACAGCCTCCGGCTCGACGGCGTCGACCGCAGCTTCACCGGGGTCCTGGTGGCGGTGGGCAACTGCCGCAGCTACGGCGGCGGCATGTTGATCTGTCCCGGCGCCGACCCCACCGACGGCCTGCTCGACGTGGTGGTCGCAGCGCCGCTGGGCCGCGGCGCCATGGCCCGGCTCAAGCCGCGCCTGCGCCGCGGCACGCACGTCACCGACCCGCGGGTGGGCAGCTACCGGGCCCGGGAGGTCCGGATCGGGGCGCCGGACATCATCGGGTACGCGGACGGGGAACGCGTCGCCGCCCTGCCGCTGGTGATCAGCTGCGAGCCGGGTGCGATCCGGTTGTTGCGGTGATCCCGGCATCAGCGGCCGCCGGCCCGGGCCGAACGGAGAGGTGAAGCCACAGATCATCGGGAGGCAGCATGTCGATCGGTTCGCTGAGCTCGGGCACCGTGTCCACCGCGACGCTGGGATCGGCCGACACGGCCGGGCAGGCCGCGAAGGCGCGCGAGGCCGAGACGCCGACGATCGCCGACCACGTGGCGGCGGCCGACGCGCAGGAGCCGATCCGCAGCGTCTCGACGACCCTCGGCACGTTGGTCGACACCTACCTCTGAGCGCTGCCGCCCTGCTGCCGGTCGCTGCCGCCGTGCCGGACTGCCTCAGGTGCGCTGGGACGGGCTGCCTCAGGCGCGCTGGGTGGCCTTGGGCGCGCAGGACGGGCTGCCGCCGGTCGACGGGTCGAGTCCGGCTGCGGTGTCAGACCGGGCAGCCGGCCAGGGCGAGGGTCGCCCCCAGGCCGTTCGTGCGGCCGGGCTCCGCCGCAGGGAGGACCAGAGCCGCGCAACCAGCCTGGACCGCTCCCGCGTCGGCCGGGCTGTCGCCCACCATCAGCGTCCGCTCCGGGTCCGCGCCGAGCATCCCGCAGGCCCGCAGGAAGATCGCCGGGTCCGGCTTGGTCCGGCCCACCTCGTACGACAGGGCGAACGCGTCGATCAGGTCCGCGAGGCCCCACGCCTCGAAGTGCGGGCGGATGTCGAAGCCGATGTTGCTGACCACCGCCACCTTGATGCCCGCGTCGTGCAGGGTGCGCAGGGTCGGTTCGGTGTCGGCGTACGGCAGCCAGCCCTCGGGGCCCATCCCGCGTTCGTAGAGGGCGTCGGCGAGGCCCTCCACGTCCGTGCTGACGGTGGCGGCCAGGCCGGTGTAGGCGGCACGGTGGCTGTGCTCGTACAGGTCGCGGTCGGCCCAGTGCTCGGCCAGGTGCAGCGGCACCCGGTAGGGCAGCGGCCCGCCGGCCCGCCCGGCCGTGACCAGGCGGTCGGCCAGGATCGTGGCCTTGCCCCGGTCCAGCTCCCGCCCGCAGGCCGCGGCCGCGGCGAGCACCCAGGCCACCGGCTCCTCGACCTGCGCGAGGGTGCCGTGGAAGTCGAAGAGCACCGCGTCGACCTGGCGGCGCGACGGGAAGGCAGTCGAATCGGCGGCATCCGGCACGCCGTGCACCATACCGAGCGGCTGCGACGCAACTGTCGGCAACCGCCCGGCGGGGCATGACCTTCGTTGTGTCACACGCAAGCATTAGCCTGGTGTTCATGACAAGCCCCGCCGGTGATGTGAGCCCCGCCGAACGGTATGCGGCTTCGAAGCGCCGGGCGGCCCGGGCCGCCGAGTTTCCGGCCCTCGACGATTTCATGCTCGACGTCGGCTTCGATCTCGACGACTTCCAGCGTCAGGCCTGCGAGGCGCTGGAGCGCGGCAGCGGCGTGCTGGTCTGCGCCCCGACCGGCGCGGGCAAGACGGTGGTCGGCGAGTTCGCCGTGCACCTCGCGCTGCGCTCGGACGGCTCCGGCCTGCGCCGCAAGTGCTTCTACACGACCCCGATCAAGGCCCTGTCCAACCAGAAGTACCACGACCTGGTGGAACGCTACGGCGCCGACCAGGTCGGGCTGCTCACCGGCGACAACGTGGTCAACGGCGACGCCCCGGTCATCGTCATGACCACCGAGGTCCTGCGCAACATGCTCTACTCGGGCTCGGCGAGCCTGCAGGGCCTGGCGTACGTGGTGATGGACGAGGTGCACTACCTCGCCGACCGGTTCCGCGGCGCGGTCTGGGAGGAGGTCATCATCCACCTCCCGTCCTCTGTGACGCTGGTCTCACTGTCCGCCACGGTCAGCAACTACGAGGAGTTCGCCGACTGGCTGGTGACCGTGCGCGGGCAGACCGAGGTCGTGGTCAGCGAGCACCGTCCCGTCCCGCTCTGGCAGCACATGTTGGTCGGCAAGCGGATGTTCGACCTGTTCCACGACGCCGACGCGGCCCGCAAGCACGACGTGCACCCCGAGCTGCTGCGCTACACCCGCGAGATGCTGCGCCGGCTCGAGCTCACCGACCGTACGGCCGGGCCGGGCTGGCAGGGCCGCGGCGGGCGGCCCCGGCGCTGGCAGCCGCCACCGCGCGCCGAGGTCGTCGACCGGCTCGACCGGGCCGACCTGCTGCCGGCCATCCTGTTCATCTTCAGCCGGGCCGGCTGCGACGCCGCCGTGCAGCAGTGCCTGTCCAGCGGCCTGCGGCTCACCGGCGCCGACGAGCGCGCCGAGATCCGCCGCATCGCCCAGGCCAAGGTGGCCAACATCCCCAGCGAGGACCTGTCCGTCCTCGGCTACTGGGAATGGCTCGACGGCCTCGAGCGAGGGGTCGCCGCCCACCACGCCGGCATGCTGCCCGCCTTCAAGGAGGCGGTCGAGGAGTGCTTCGTGCGCGGCCTGGTCAAGGCGGTCTTCGCCACCGAGACGCTGGCGCTGGGCATCAACATGCCGGCCCGTTGCGTGGTGCTGGAGCGGCTGGTCAAGTTCAACGGCGAGGCCCATGTCGACCTGACCCCGGGGGAGTACACCCAGCTCACCGGGCGCGCCGGCCGCCGTGGCATCGACGTCGAGGGTCACGCCGTGGTGCTGTGGAGCCCCGAGGTCGACCCGCGGCACGTCGCCGGCCTGGCCTCGACCCGCACCTACCCGCTGCGCTCCAGCTTCCGCCCGTCGTACAACATGGCCGTCAACCTGGTCGGCTCGGTCGGCGCGGACAAGGCTCGCGACCTGCTCGAGTCGTCGTTCGCCCAGTTCCAGGCGGACCGGTCGGTGGTCGGGCTGGCCCGGCAGGTGCAGCGCAACGTCGAGACCATGCAGACGTACGACAACGACGGCGCCTGCCACCACGGCGACTTCGACGAGTACTTCGCGCTCCGCGTCGCCATCGCGGACCGCGAACGCGCCCTCGCCCGTCAGGGCACCGCCCAGCGCCGTGCCGCCGCGGTGTCCTCGCTGGAGAAACTGCGTATCGGCGATGTCATCCGGGTGCCGCAGGGCCGCCGGGCCGGTCTTGCGGTGGTCCTGGAGCCACCCACCGGCGGCTTCGGCGAGCCCCGCCCGCTGGTGCTGACCCAGGACCGCTGGGCCGGCCGGGTCAGCCCGGCCGACTTCCCCGGCGCGGTCGACGTGCTCGAGCGCATCCGGGTGCCGAAGAACTTCAACCCGCGCTCACCCGGCGCCCGCCGTGACCTGGCCGCCACGGTCAGCGCGACCGGCCTCGACCGGCACGGCTCGGGCAACGGCCGGCGCGGCCGGGGCAAGGCGGCGCCCGGCGAGGACGCCGAGATCGCCCTGCTCAAGGTGCAGATGCGCCAGCACCCGTGCCACGCCTGCCCGGACCGTGAGGAGCACGCCCGCTTCGCCGAGCGCCGCCACCGCCTGTCCCGCGACACCGACGCGCTGCGGGACAAGGTGGCCGGGCGCACCGGCTCCCTGGCCCGCACGTTCGATCAGGTCTGCGCGGTGCTGGCCGGCCGCGGCTACCTGTCGGGCGACGGGGAGGTGACCGAGGCCGGCCGGATGCTGGGCCGGATCTGGACCGAGGCCGACCTGCTCGTCGCGGAGTGCCTGCGGCGCGGAGTCTGGGAGGGGCTGGCCCCGGAGGAGCTGGCGGCGGCGGTGTCCATGGTGCTGTTCGAGTCCCGCCGCGAGGGTGACGAACGCGCGTCGGTGCCCAAGGGCGCCACGACGGCGGCGGTGGACGCGTGCCACAAGCTGTGGGCCGAGATCGAGTCCGACGAGGCCGAGCACGGGCTGTCGCTGACCCGGGAGCCCGATCCGGGCTTCGTCTGGCCGATGTACCGGTGGGCTCGCGGGGAACCGCTGGCCCGGGTGCTGGCCAGCGGCAACAACTACGAGACCGACATGCCGGCCGGCGACTTCGTGCGCTGGGCGCGGCAGGTGCTGGATCTGCTGGCGCAGCTCAAGGACGCCTCGGCGGCGACGCCCGGGGTGCGGGAGACGGCGCGCAAGGCGATGACCGCGGTCAACAGGGGGGTGCTGGCCTACCAGACGGCCCTCTGAGCGGCTCCGGCGGTCAGCGCGGCCACGGTGGTGCGGGCCGGGAGGGGCAGGCCGGCCACGGTGGTGCGGGCCGGGGAGTGGCTGCCGCGCGGGTCTGGCACACTCTCCCGGCGTGGGCATGATCTTCGAAGGGCGGCGGCTGACATCTGACCAGGTCGCGGACCTCGCCGCCGATCCGTCGCTGACCGCCGGCCTCCTCGACCGCGAGGAGGACATCCTCGATCTCGACAAGGCCTGGCACGGCATCCACTTCCTGCTGACCGGCAGTGCCTGGGAGACCTCCCCGGGCGCCGGGGAGGCGGTGCTCGGCGGCGATCCGATCGGTGACGACCTGGGTTACGGCCCGGCTCGGCTTGTGCCGGCGGAATGGGTCCAGCTGGTCGCCGCCGCCCTGCGCGAGGTGACCGCCGACCACCTACAGGCCCGCTTCGACCCGGCTGCCCTGCTCGCGGAGGCGATCTACCCGCAGGTCTGGGACGACGATGACTTTGCGAATTACCTGCTGCCGAACTTCCTGAGCTTGCAGGCGTTCTATGTCGCCGCCGCGGAGGAGAAGCAGGCCGTCCTACTGGTCATCACCTGAGCCGGTGCTGTCGCGGATCACCAGGTGGTGCGCGGCCACGATGCGGCGGGCCGGGCGGTCCGGGGGACGGGTGCCGAGGCGGTCGGTGAGACAGTTCAGGGCCTCCCGGGCGATCGCTTCCTTGTCCGGGGAGATCGTGGTCAGCGACGGGGTCGCGTACCGGCCGTCCTCGACGTCGTCGAAGCCCGCCACCGCCAGGTCCCGCGGGATCCGCAGGCCGCGCGCCAGCGCGACCTGCATCGCGCCGAGCGCCAGCTGGTCGCTGAAGCAGAACACGGCATCCGCCCTCGGCCCGGCGTCGAGCAGCCGGCTCATCGCCGCCGCGCCGTCGGCCCGGTGCAGCCGGTCCACCGGGATCTCCAGCGCCGGATCGGCCGGCAGGCCGGCCTCGGCCAGCGCCTGCCGGTAGCCCTGCCGGCGGCGGGCCGCCGTGCCGTTCTCCAGGTGCGGCTGGAGCCCGACGGCGGCGATGCGGGTGCGACCGATGGCGATCAGGTGCCGGGTGATCTCGCGGGCCGCGGCCACGCTGTCGACCGCGACGTGGTCCAGCAGGCCGTCCGCGTCCTGCTCACCGAGCAGCACCACCGGTACGCCGCCAGAGCCGCGCCGCAGCTCCTGCGGGGACAGGGCCCACGGGCTCAGCACGAGACCGTCGATGACCTGGCCGCGTACGCCGTCGAGCAGCCGTCGTTCGCGGTCGGCGTCGCCGTCGGTCTGCTGGACCAGCAGCATCCACGAGCGTTGCTCGGCCTCGCGGACCAGCAGGCCGGCCAGTTCACCGAAGTACGGCGAGGCGATCTCCGGGATGGCCAGCGCCACCAGTCCGGACCGGCCGCCGCGCAGGTGCCGGGCGGCGGCGTTGGGACGGTACTGCAGCTCGTCGATGGCCTGCTGCACCCTGGCCCGGGTCTCCGGGGACACCTGGGCGAAGCCGCTGACCACGTTCGACACCGTACGGATCGACACCCCGGCGCGTTCCGCCACCTGCCGCAGGCTCGCCGTCATGATCGACCTCCCATGGTGCAAACCCTACCGGCCACCACTTGCCACGTTGCATGCAACGTTGCAAAGTGAGGGGCATGACTGACACCGACGCCGGCGTGCGAGCTCGCGACGCCATCTACGACCAGGGGATCACCGCTTGTCCGGGCGCCTTCAGCGTCGCCTGGGCCGACACCATGCGGGAGGACATCGAGAAGGCGTTCGCCGAGGCCCGGTCCCGCCCGGACGGCGCGGTCGGCCGCGGCCCGCACCGCTACTACGTCGAGATCCACCCCGAGCAGCTGCGCGGCTTCGTCGACCTGGTGACCCACCCGTGGGTCACCGCAGTGTGCGAGGCGGTGCTGGGTCCGGAGTACGAGATCGTCGAGCTCGGCTTCGACGTCCCGCTGGCCGGCGCGGTCAACCAGCCGTGGCACCGGGACTTCCCGATGCCCGAGGCCACCCGCAAGGAACGGCGGCTCAACTCGCTGGCGTTCAACCTCACCGGTGTCGACACCACCGAGGAGATGGGGCCGTTCGAGATCGCCCCGGGCACCCAGTTCGACGACGAGCCGGAGTTCGGCCACGGCATGTTCCCGCCGAAGTCCTTCTACCCCCGGTACGAGGAGCGCGCCGTCCGCAAGTATCCGAAGCGTGGTGACATCTCGGCCCGCTCGGCCCTGACCATCCACCGGGGCACCCGCAACTACTCCGACATGTCGCGGCCGGTGCTGGTCCTGGGCGTGGACGCGCCGGACGCCGGCAACGGTGAACGGCACGACACCGCCGTCACCCGCGCGTACTGGGAGGCCCTGCCGGAGCAGGTCAAGGCCCACCTGCACTGCCCGGTCGTGGAGACGCTCACCCCGATCACGCAGAAGCACACCATCGAGGGGCTCGTCATGGGGGAGGCCTGAGAAACGACTCGGCCGGGCACAGCGGCCCGGCCGAGCTCATCGGTTTCTCAGATGCCGAGGCGGCGTGCTCCCGCGGCGGCTTTGACGATGACCGGCACCAGGAGGGTCGGGTCGAGGCGGGTACGCAGAGCCGGCACCCAGCCCGCGTCCGGTGCGAAGTCCGGGTCGTAGGCCGCGTTGTACGCCGCCACCAGGTCCACCGCTCGCGGCGCCTGACTGCCCACCTGCACCAGGGTGCCCTTCGCGGTGATCTTCGTGCCCTTCCAGTACTTGATCAGGTCGCCGTCACCGACGTCGGCGCTGCGCAGGAAGTAGTTGTTCTCCGCGTAGATGCTCGACTCGAAGCCCACGCCCAGCGAGTAGCTGTAGTCCTCGGCCGTGGCCACGTACAGGTTGTTGTAGATGTCCACCTGGCCGAAGCGGACCCGCGGCGCGCGCTGCACCACGTTGCCGAAGCGGTTGTGGTGCACCGTGACGCGCAGCTTGCCCACGTCCACGCCGGGGGTGTCCGTCGAGCCGATCAGCATCGTCTTGTCGTGGTCGTAGTAGTTGTTGTACGAGACGGTGACCAGATCCGAGCCGCGGATGATGTCGCTGGCCCCGTCGTGCACCTGGTACGGCCGGTCGAAGTACAGCGGCTGGGCAGCGTCGTGGTTGTTGCCGTCGCTGAAGGTGTTGTGGTCCACCCACACGTTGGTCGCGCCGGTCAGCGACACCAGGTCGTAGAGCGAGTTCCAGTTGCCCGTGGAGCCGTCGGTGGGGTCCCAGGCCGGGAAGCAGTCGGCGGCGTCGGTGAACTCGATGTTGCGCACGATCACGTTGTGCACGTTCTGCAGCACCATGCTGCCGTGGTCGATGCGGGCGCCGTTGATGCCGATGACGGTCGTGTCGGACGGCACGATGATCTTGATCTGGTCGCCCTGCCGCTTGGCCGAGCGGACCCGGGCCTCCTCCAGCGGTCCGGTGGGCTTGGTCGACCGGCCCCAGACCGCCGGGTCGTACGCCTGCAGGAAGGCCTCCAGGCTGTACGCCGGGTCGGCATAGTCCGCACAGGTCAGCGGCTTGTTGCCGGCGTCGACGCTCATGCTGAAGCGGCCGTCGACGAGGACCAGCCGCGGGGCGGCCTCACCGCTCAGCGCCGCGACGAGCTCGGCGCGGTTGTGCACGACGAAGGTGTGGGCGGCGTCGGCGGCCGAACCACCGGTGGTGCCGGTACCGGCGGCGGCCCAGCCGTCGTCGGCGGCGAGGGGTTGCCGGGCCAGCCGCAGCGCCGCGGCCGACGGACCCGAGGGGGTGTCGGCGGCTTCGGCGGGCAGGATCGGGCTGAAACCGATGGCCGTGACCAGGGCGGCCGCGGCAAGGGCTCTTCCGCGCATGGTGCGCTCCAGGTAATCGATGCTCGAGGTGGGGAAGGGCAGCGCAGGTGAGAGTGGGAAAGCGCTTACCCCGAGCAACGGTTACACGCGTGTTTCGACGAGTCAATGCCCGTGAACGTGCAGGAAGTTTGCAGTCCCCTCAGGGCCAGACGGTGGCGTGCGCGGCGAAGAGCTCCGGGTCACTGTGGACCGGCACGACGCAGAGGAGATGCCCGCCGGGCGCCCGCATGATGTGGCAGTCCAGCCAGCGGTTGATCTCCACCGCCCCGAGCGCCGTCAGCCGGGCCGCCTCCGCCTCGTGGTCGTCGGTCTCGATGTCCACGTGGTAGCGCGGCGCATCGTCGACCGCCTGCACGCCCATGGTCAGCGCGGGCAACGCCCCGCGCAGCATGATGAACTGCTCCTCGTGCGGCTCGGGCACCGCCGGGACGCCCAGCGCGGCTGACCAGAAAGCCGCGGCGGCGGGCGCCTCCCGCGTCGGGGTATCGACGAACAGGCCGTAGAGGCGGCTGCGATGCATGGGGGCCAGGCTAGCAACGCGGTACCGTGCCAAGCGTGCAGCTCGAGGCGGAGCAGTTCCGGGTGGAGCTGACCGGGTACGCGTACCGGATGCTCGGCGCGGCCGCGGAGGCCGAGGACGCCGTGCAGGAGACGCTGCTGCGGGCCTGGCAGCATGCCGGCCGTTTCGACCCCGGTCGGGGCACCTTGCGCACCTGGCTGTACGGCATCGCCACCAACGTCTGCCTCGACATGCTGCGCAGCGCCCAGCGACGAGCCCGCGCCGTTGATCTGGGGCCGGCCACGGAACCGGGCGCCGTGCTGCCGCGGGAAGCCTGGGTCCGGCCGATCGCTGACGAGCGGGTGCTGCCCGCCGACGATCCGGCCGAGCATGCGGTGCGGCGGGAGTCCGTACGACTGGCCTTCATCGCGGCGCTGCAACGGCTCTCACCGCGGCAGCGCGCGGTGCTGATCCTGCGCGACGTGCTGAGCTGGCCGGCCCGGGAGGTGGCCGATCTGCTCGACACGTCGGTGCCGTCGGTGACCAGCTCACTGCAGCGGGCCCGGGCCACTGTGCGCCGGGCCGGGACGGTCGCGCCGTTGGAGCCGGATGCCGCGGCGCTGCTGGAACGCTACTGCCGGGCGTTCGAGCGTTACGACGTGGCGGCGATGGTGGCGCTGCTGCACGAGGACGCGACGATGACCATGCCGCCGTTGCTCTGGTGGTTGCGCGGGCGCGAGCAGATCCGGCAGGTGCTGCTGCACGGCGACGGATCGTGCCGGGACGCCCGGATGGTGCCGGTCGCGGCCAACGGCACGACCGCGTACTGGCAGCAGCGGCCGACCGGGCCGGGCGGGGCGTACGAGCCGTTCGCCCTCATGGTCTTCGAGACCCGGGGCGGCCTGATCACCGAGATCACCACGTTCCTCGACGAGCCGCCCGCGCAGTGGGGGCAGGATGGGACGCGTGCAGAGTGATTCCGAACTGGCCCGGACAGCCGCCCTCGCCGGCGCGGCAGTCGCCCTGAAGTACTTCGCCGAGCTCGCCGGCCTGCCGCGCGAGCTCAAGGCCGACGGCAGCGTGGTCACCGAGGCGGACCGGGCCACCGAGGCCGCGATCCGCGCCGTGCTGGCCGAGGCCCGGCCGCACGACGCCATCCTGGGCGAGGAGGGCGGCGAGACCGGCGCGGGGGCCCGGCGCTGGATCATCGACCCGATCGACGGGACGGCCCAGTTCGTCGCGGGCGACGACCGGTGGCTGGTGCTGGTCGCCCTGGAGGAGGCCGGCGAGATCGTCGCCGCGGTGGCCGCGGTCCCCGCGCAGGACCGGGTCTGGTGGGCGCGCCGCGGCGGCGGCGCCTACGAGACGAACCTCGACGGTACGGCGGACAAGCGCATCCACGTCACCGACCGCCGCACCCCGCTGAGCGCCGCCCGGCTCGGGGTCATCCCGGTCGCGCCCAACCTCTACCCCTCCGACCTGGCCATCTCCGCGCCGCTGACCGCCGTGGCGCCGGCGGTGGAGTGGGCTGTGCACGCCGCTCTGCTCGTCGCCGGGGGCTCCTTCGACCTGGCCCTGCAGACCCGCGGCGAGGTGTGGGACTTCGCCGCCACCTCGTTGATCGTCACCGAGGCCGGCGGCTGTTACGGCGGGGTGGACGGCATCCGGGGCCCGCGTGCCGGTGTCTCCCTCTTCGCCGCGAACCGGTCCCTGTGGCAAGCCGCGGCCGAGGTGCTCCGGCCGGCCTGACCCGCGCTACGGGGAGGTGCTGGAGTTCAGCGCGAAGACCATCGCCACGGCCGCACCGATGGACAGCACGACGCTGATGATGCCCAGGACGCGGCCGATCAGCGCGGGCCCGACGCCGTGCGCGCCGCGCCCGCGGGTGCTCATGACGATGGCGGCGATGCCGAAGATCCAGCCCAGCAGGCAGAACGACAGCGGTACGCCGACGACGCCGAGGATCAGGGCGGTCCGCCCGGCGTTGCGGTTCGGCGGGGTCGGCGGCGCGGCGTTGCGCGGGTCCCACTGCAGCCGGGGCGGCAGATCCTGCACCTGGGCCATGAGATCGGAGGCGTACGTGGCCGTGCTGACGGAGACCACCCGGCCGTCGTACTGCTCGGTGGTCAGCAGACCCTCGCCGAGGGCCTGACTCAGCTGATCGATCACCTGGGTGCGGTGCACGGTGCCGATGCGCTCGTCCTTCATCGGTGGCGAACGTATCGCGCGCCGGGCACCCCGCGCGGCGAAACCGGCACAGTCGTCCCGGCCGGGCTCAGCCCGCCGGGGCGTGCAGGGTGATGGTCGTCCAGGCGCCGACGTGGACCCGGTCGCCGTGGCCGACGCTGCGGGTCTGCCCGGCCGTCAGCGGCTTCGGCTCGTCGTTGAGGTAGGTGCCGTTGGTCGAGCCGAGGTCGGAGACCAGCCAGACGCCGTCCACGCTCAGGGTCAGCAGGGCATGGCTGTGCGAGACGCCCGGGTCGGCGTCGGCCAGGTCGATCTCCGGGTCCGTGCCCTTCGACGTGCTTTTGCGGCCGATCCGCACCTGCGGGGCGGGCAGCGTCACCGTGCGCTCGGCGGGCTGCTCCGGGAAGTCGACACCCTCGATGGCGTTGGCCGCGAAGTACTCCCGGTCGGCGAACACGGTCGCCGTCCACTGTGCCGCCGCCGGCCCGGCCGCCGGGGGCTGGACCAGCGCGGGCACCTTGCCGGTGCTGTGGTCGAAGCCGCAGTCCTCGCAGAAGCGGCCCGCCCCGGCCCGGGGCGTGCCGCAGTTCGGGCAGGGCTCCCCGCTCGGGAAGGCCGGCGGGGCGGCCGGCGCGACGCCCGGGGTGAACGCCGTCGTGCCGCCGATCTTCGCGCCGCAGGTGTCGCAGAAGTCGTCCGTCGTGGACGCGTGGCCCTTGGGACAGGCGTACGTCGTCATGACGACCGTCCCACCCGCACGGTCTTGGTCGAGCGGGTGTCCAGGGCCATCTCGTCGGCCGCCTCGACCTTGCGGCGCAGCCGGACCGTGCCGGTCGCCGCGTCCTCGATGTCGACGACCGTGGCCAGCAGCTCCTCGGTCGCCTTGTTGCCGCTCTCGTGGGCGAGCTGCGCGGCCCGGCCGAACTTCAGCGTCGCCGTGCGGTCGTCACCGGCCTTGCGCGCCTCGATGCCGGCCTGGATCGCGTCGGCCAGCTCGGCCTGCCCCGTGTAGTGCGCCACCTGGCGGTTGATCCGGGTGGACAGCGCCGAGTCCTCGGTCCAGACCGCGCGCACCAGGGTCTGCGCCAGCACGGTCTCGCCCTCCACCACGGACACCCGGGCCGCGAGCATCTCGTCACCGGCCGCGCCCGGGGTCACGTCGACACAGATGTGGTAGTCGCGGCTCTCCGAGCCCCACGAGCCCAGCGGATAGCGCCCGGCCCGGGGACCGTCCTCGACCCGCTTGCCGGTCAGGTCGGCCACCTGCGGCTCGACCTGCTTGACGAAACGGACCGTCGCGTTCACCGGGGTCCAGACCTTGAGCTGGACGTCGGCGCTGGTCTTGCCCATCGCCGCGGTCATCATCTGCTCGAACGCGGCCGCCAGGTCCTGCGGGCGGGCGACGATGTCGACCGTACCGAGCATCGCGGTGGCGATCTTGCGCAGCTCGGAGACCGTCCAGTTGGTCCCGACGCCGCGGCAGTCGCAGGTGAAGGTGCCGCCGAGCTCCTGCAGCACGCCCTCGAGGTAGCCCTTGTACTCGCCGTTCTCGCCGTCGGTCAGCAGGATGGCGTGGGTGATGTCGCCCGGGCGCTGGGCGAAGAGCTGGCCGGCCAGTTTGAGCCAGGCGCCCATGGCCGTACCGCCGTTGGCCTGGAGCCGGTCGATCGCGCCGACCGCCTGGGCCCGCGTCTCACCGGTGGCCACCGCGAGCTGGCCGGGCGCCGGGAAGAGCTGCTGGGCGGTGCTCACGCCGGCGATGATGGCGAAGCGCACCCCGTCGTCGATGCAGTTGACCGCGGCCTTGGCGGCCTGGCGGGCGGCGACCATCCGGCCCTCGGCCTGCATCGAGCCGGAGCAGTCGACGATGATGATCTCGGTGGCGCCGGCCGTCCGCCGTCCGCCCTCCGCGCCGGACGAGGCGACGGTGACGATCGCGTTGACTTCGGTCGCGCCCAGGGCGAGGAACTCGTTCTGGAACGCCTCGGCGGTGTACGGCACGGGCTCTCCCTTAGCTGTCGAGGGTGTTGAGGGGGACGAGGGCGACGGTGATGTTGTCCGAGCCGCCCGCCGCGTTGGCGAAGTCGACGAGGGCGCGGCCGGCCTCCAGCAGACCCGCCGAGTCGCGCAGCGCGGCCCGGACGGTGTCGGCGAAGGCGGCCGGCTCGGTCAGGTAGTTCCACAGGCCGTCGCTGCAGAGCACGAGGTGGCCCGGGGTCTCGGCGAAGAAGGCGCCGGTGCGCGGGCGGATCGGGCCCGCGTCCGCGCCCAGCCAGGCGGTGATGGCGTGGGCCTTGGGATCGTTCCAGGCGGACTGCGGGTCGACGCCGAGCGAGATGGCGTGGGTGGCCCACGAGTCGTCCTCGGTGAGCTGCACGGCGTCGCCCTCGACGGGCACCCAGTAGCCGCGGCTGTCGCCGACCCAGCCGTACCCGATCTCGGTGCCGCGCACGCAGGCCACGACGATCGTGCAGGCCGGGTTGGACGTGGCCCGGCGCGGATCGCCGGCCGCAGCCAGCGCGGCGACCGCGGTCCCGGCGGCGAGGATCGCCTCGGCGATGCTCTCCGGCAGCTCGGCCCCGGCGGTGAGCAGGGCCTTGCCGGTCACCTCGGCGGCGGTCCCCGAGGCGACGTCCGGGTCGAACGATGCCGACACCCCGTCGCAGACCACCACGTCGACGTCGGCGCCGCGGGTGGCCAGCCACATCGCGTCCTCGTTGCGGTGGTGCCGCAGACCCCGGTCGGTGACCGCGGCGGCGACCGGTCCGGCGTCGGCCTCGACGTGGTCGCGGGGCCGGGCCGCGAGCAGACCGCAGTTACCGCAGTAGCCGTCGTCACCGACCACTCCGGCCGCGCCGCAGGACGGGCAGTCCTTGCCGATCGCCTGGCCGGCGCCGGTGGCCAGCGGCTTGCCGCAGCTCTCGCAGAAGGCGGCCCCGGCGGCGCGCTCGTCCCCGCACGACGGGCAGTCCGGTCGCGAGCTCACGCGATGCCCTGCCGCGGCCGGGGGGATTCGGTGCAGTCGGTCATGCCCCACCTCACGTGCGGGTCCTCGGCCGGGCCGCGTTGGCCAGGTCCACCAGCCGGATCTTCTCCGGCCCGTGGGCGGCCCGGGCCATCTCCCGGTACGCGCCCTCCAGCGCGAAGCGTACGTCCCGCTCCCCGGCGTGCGTGGCCCCGGGCGTGCCCAGCACCGCGCCCGGCACCGGCGTGCCGCCGGAGAGAGTGCTCAGCGCCCGTTCGAGCAGCTCGGCGCGGAGCGCGGCGAGCTGCGCGGCCTCCATCTCCAGCCGGTCGATCAGGGCGGCCGCGGCCGCGAGGGCGGCCACGTCGGCCGCCGCCGCCGGATGCGAGCGGACCAGCGCGCGCACGGCGCCGACCTGGGAGCTGCGGTACGCCGCCGACGTCCCCGGCACCCGGTTGTACGCCTCCACAGCCCCGTCCCGGTCCCCGGTGGCGAGCCGGCACCGGGCCAGCCCCGCCGCCGCGGTCGTGTACGCCGGGTCGGTGCGGCTCACCACGTCGTAGTACGCCGCCGCGTCGGCCGGGCGCCCCACCAGCTCCAGCGTCAGGCCCAGCGCCAGCTTGGGCGCGAGCTCGCCGGGCAGCGCCGAGTAGACCGCGTCGAACTGCTCCTGGGCCCGGGGGAGGTCGCCGGAGGCCAGCGCCAGGACCCCGTCGTACCAGGCGAGCCGCCAGTCCCCGCCGGCGTTCGCCGCGATCGTGTCGCGCATCCGGGCCGCGTCGGCGAAGGCGTCCCGGCCGTTGCCGGCTGCACCCAGGTCGATCAGCGCGCGCAGGGCCCGCAGCTGCACCTCGAGGGTGTTCTCCGGGGCCTTGCCGAGCAGCATGAGGACCTCCTGCGGCTCGGTGACGGTCACCGAGGCGAGGAAGGCGGCGGCCGGGTCGGTCAGGTCGATCATCGGCGCGGGCAGGAACCGCCAGTTCGGCTCGTCGCTGCGGGGATCGGTGCGCAGCTCGCCGGTGAACAGCCGGGAGGTGGCCGGGCGGGGGTCGCCGTCGGCCGCGAGCACCTCGCGCAGCACGCCCAGCATCTGCTCGGTCATCTCGCCGGCGTCGACGAACCGCTCGGCCGGGTCGGTGCGGGTGGCCCGCTGCAGCAGCCGGTAGAAGGACTCGTGGCGCTGGTAGACCTCGAACTCGCCGCGGTCGGGCAGGCTGTCCTTGAAGGTGCTCTGGTAGCCGCGGAAGTCGGTGGTGAGCACGGCCAGGGTGCGCCCGATGGTGTAGAGGTCGGACTGGATCGACGGGCCGGCCGTGGCCATCTCCGGCGCCTGGTAGCCGAGGGTGCCGTACAGCGCGGCGTCCTGGTCGTCGATGTGCACGACGCCGCCGAGGTCGATGAGCTTGACCTGGTCGCCGGTCTGGATGACGTTGTCCGGCTTGAAATCGCAGAAGATCAGGCCCCGGTCGTGCAGGTAGCCGAAGGCCGGCATGATCTCCAGGACGTAGGCCAGCGCCTGGTCCACCGGCAGCGGGTCCGGCTGGTTGTTGTTGGCCGTCCGGCGGTCCTTGAGGATGCCCTTGAGCGACTCCCCGCCGACGTACTCCATGACGATGTAGCCGGCGCCCTCGTGCTCCACGAAGTTGTAGATCTTGACGATGTTCGGGTGCTCGACCTCGGCCAGGAAGCGCTGCTCGGCCACCGCCGCCGCGAGCGCGTCCTCGTCGCCGGAGTTGAGCAGACCCTTGAGCACCACCCAGCGGTCCGAGACGCGCTTGTCGTTGGCCAGGTAGATCCAGCCCAGCCCGCCGTGGGCCAGCGCGCCGATCACCTCGTACTGGCCGCCGACCAGGTCACCCTGACCGAGCTTGGGGGTGAAGTTGAACGCCTCGCCGCAGGACGGGCAGAAACCGGCGGTGCGCCCGGGCCGGTCACCGCGGGCCCGGCCGACCGGGTTGCCGCACTTGGCGCAGTACCGCTTGTCCTCGGGCACCTCGGCCACGGCCATGATCGCCGTGGCCGGATCGCGCTCGGGCAGCGGCGCCACGTCGACCAGGCCGCCGCCGAAGCGCCGGCGCCGGGATCCGGTGCGGGCGCTGCCGGTGCGGGCCGAGCCACCGGTACGGGTGGAGAGCGCAGCCGTGCGTACGGACGGCGCGGTGGCCGTGCGCGGCTTGGGCGGCGCCGCACCATTGCTCTGCGGCGGCTTCGGTCCGCTGGACGCCGGTGACCCGGCCGATGCCGCGGTGCTGCCCTTGACCGGGGCCATGCCGCAGGTGTCGCAGTAGCCGTCCTGGATGGTGCCGGGACAGTCGCGCTGGCATTTCACAGAAGGCCGTCCCTCGCAGTCGTCGTGGTGAGCCGGGCCACCGCATCTTGATAGGCGTTCACCGCGGCCCGGGCGGCGTCGACATCGCAGGGCGCGGTGTAGAGCGCGTCGCGGGCCCGTTCGGCCAGTGGCGCGAGCGCCGGATCCTCGGACAGCCCGCGCCGGCCGGCCTTCGCCTGGTACGCGTCCAGCCGCCCGCGCAGCTCGTTGCGGGCCGCCAGCATCCCGGCGTTACGGGCGGCGGCGTCGCGCAGGGCGGCGATCCGTTCCCGGGCCCGGCGGCTCCAGTCGGCCAGCCGCGGACTGAGCAGCGCCCAGTGCCCGGCGGCGGCGAGGGCGTCCAGAGCCGCCAGATCAGGCCGCAGGTCCGGCCCGGACACGACGGCGATGGCGCTGTCGGCGAACCGGCCGGCGGCGTTCTGCTCGGCCACCGCCGCGGCCCGGGCCGCTTCCGCGAGCTGGTCGAGCAGGCCGTGCGCGTCGGCCAGGCGCTGGTTGAGCGCCTCGCGCAGCTCGCCGGCCGAGGTGCGTTCGGCATCAGCGCGGTCCAGCAGCGTGCGTACGGCGGCCAGGGCCTGCCCGTCGCAGCCCAGCGGGTCCGAGGCGAGCGCGGAGGTGAAGTCGCCGAGCAGCCGGTCGGCCTCGTCCAGGGTGGCCGAGCGGGTCAGGCCGCGCAGGTGGGCCAGCGACGAGGCGACCGAGGCGGCCTCGGGCATCAGCCGGTGCCACACGTCCCCGGCCCGGACGGCCACGTCGACCGCGGTCTTGAAGGCGGCCTCCATCGCGGCCAGCAGCTCGGCCGGGGTGCAGGTGGTGCTGACCTGGCCGGCCCCGAGCAGGCCGCGCTGGGCCAGCGGCACCGTCGTGGTGGACAGGGTGATCGAGCGGCCGAGGACCTGGTGCACGTACGCGGTCTTCTCGGTGTCGGTGAACCGCCGCTGGTTACGGGCCGACCGGGCCGAGGTGATGAGCGCGGTCAGCATGCCGTAGCCGTCCCACAGCTGGGTCAGCGCGGCGGTCGCGTCGGCCCAGGCGGCGGCTGTCCGGCCGGTCAGCGGTCCCTTGTCGAGATCCTTGCGGGCCGTGTTGTCGTCGAGGTCCACCAGGTTCGCCGCGACGGCCGCCGCGGCCGCCTCCAGGCGCAGCAGCTCGCTGTCGGCCCGGCCGAGCAGGTCCTGGGTGGGTGCGGTCACGGCGGCTCAGTCCCGGTACTCGGCGACCGGCGGCTGCGGGGCCGCGCCGAAGTCACCCAGCCACCGCTCGTACGTGGCCTTCCAGGTGCCGTCGGCCCGGTTCTTGGCCAGCACCGCGTTGACGAACCGGGTGAACTCCGGGTGGTCGTTGCTCATCGCCATGCCGTACGGCTCCTTGGTGAACGCGGGGCCGACCACCTTGGCGTACGGGTCCTGCGCGGCCAGCCCGACCAGGATGGTGTCGTCGGTGGAGATGGCGTCGACCTCGTTCTGCTGGAAGGCGACCAGGCAGTCACCGAAGCCGGGCCGGTCCACCGCGATCGGCTTGGTGGCGACCTTGGTGATGTTGTCGTACGACGTGGAGCCCTTGGCCGCGCACACCTTCTTGCCGCCGAGGTCCTCGATTTGCTTGGCCTTCGAGGCCGACGAGACCAGGACCTTCTGCCCGGCGTCGTAGTAGATGCTGGAGAAGTTGACGTCCTTCCAGCGGGCGCAGTTGGCGGTCATGGTGTCGGCGACGATGTCGACCGAGCCGTCCACCGCGGAGCTGACCCGTTTGTCGTACGCGATGACTTTGATCTGGATCTTGTCCGGGTCGCCGAAGATGGCCTGGGCGATCTGCCGGCCCATGTCCACGTCGAAGCCCTCGACCTTGCCGGTGAACGGGTTGCGCGAGCTGAACAGCAGGGTGTCCTGGCTGGTGCCGAGGACCAGCCGGCCGCGCTTGTGGATCTCGGCCATGTAGGTGCCGGCCGGCATCTTGCCCGGGGCGGGCAGGGCGCCGGTGGGCTTCAGGCTCGCGCGTGGGTTGCAGGACGTGTCGACGGCGGCGGCGGGGCCGGTCGGCGCGGGTGCGGCGGACGCGCTCGGGCGCCCGGGCAGCGGGGACGAGTCGCCGGCGCAGCCCGCGGCGGCGAGCACGGACAGCGCGGCGACGGCGACGAGGGTGACACGGGCGCGCATCAGCGGTACTCCTCGAGTCGGGCGCGGATGCCGGCCACGGCCAGGCCGCAGATCAGCAGGGCGAGCAGCGGTCCGAGCACGGTGAGCAGGCCCAGCCCGCGGCCGGCCGCGCCGATCTCGTCGCCGAACACGTTCTTGCGGCTCTCCAGCGCCCGGCCGATGTCGTCGGTGAAGCCGGTGAAGGTCCTGCTGGTCTGCGGGCCGATGGCCAGCGCCACCGCGCCGTCGTAGTTGCCGCCGTTGTCGAGCTTGCGGACCTGGTCGTGGGCGCTGACGTAGGCGCGGTGGGCCTGGGCCGCGGACCGCACGTCCGCACCGGCGGAACCGTCGGGCATGACCTCGGCGGCGTCGGTGAGCAGCTTGTCGAGCCGGCCGGTGGTCTGGTCGAAGTCGGTCTCCAGGGCGCCCTCGCCGGACCGGGCGGCCAGGGTCAGCGCCTCGTCGCCGCGCTCCCGCAGGGCCGCGATCCGGGTCTCGGCCAGCAGCGCGACCGGCCAGGAGCCCTCGGTGTCGGCCTCGGACAGGTGCGCGCGCTGCGCGATGAGCATCCCGCCCACGCCCACTGCCAGCACGAGGGTGACCGCCGTGGCGACCAGCAGCGGCACGTTGAACGTGCGGTGCGTCAGGCGGCTGAGGTGACGCTGGGCCAGCACCAGCGCGGTGAGCAGCGCCAGCAGCAGCAGGATCAGCAGGGCGGTCCACCAGGAGCTGCGGGCGTCGCCGTAGCCGTCGTCGACCTCGCTCTGCGCGGCCTGGAACAGCGCCTGCGCCTGCGGCTGCAGCGAGTCGCGGCTCAGGGTGGACGCCGAGGACAGGTACGCCGCGCCGATCGGCAGGCCCTGGCGGTTGTTGGCCCGGGCGCTGGCCACCAGGGCCGCGTAGCGGGAGACGTCCGTGGACAGCTGCCGGATCGCGTCGGCCGAGCGGCCGGTCTCCGGGGTACGGCGGGCCGCCGAGGTCAGCGCGGTGGTGGCCCGGTCCAGATCGTCCTCGTAGCGGCGGCTGAGGTCGGTCGGCTCCAGCCCGCCGGCCAGGAACGCCTGCGCGGCGGTGGTGTCGGCGTCAGCGAGCGCCGAGTAGATCGTCTCGGCCTCGACCAGGAGCGGCTGGGCCCGGTTGCCGAGATCGGCGGTGCCGGTCGCGGCGGCGGACGCGGTGAGGCCGGCGACGAGGCCGGTCAGCAGGCCCAGGGTCACGAGCCCGGCGAGGATGAGCTGCAGCCGGCCGGGGGAGGTCCGCCGGAGCCGGGCGACGCGGTGCAGGACGCCACCGGAGGGGTTCACCACGACCGGCACGGGCCGGTCGAGCTGTGCTGTGCTCAAGCTTCCTCCGTCGGTGCCGTGCGTGGTCGGGCGCTCACCCGCTCACTGTGCCGCACGCGCGCAAATGATCTTCTCGGCGTCCCGGCCGGCCGAGTCTACGCACGAAAACGCACCCGGAGTGTCCCCCTCCGGGTGCGCGTTCGGCGTACGTCAGGTCAGGTCAGGGCCCGCTTGAGGAGCTTGCCGGTCGCGGTCATCGGCAGCGTGTCCACGAAGGTGACCATCCTCGGGTACTTGTAGCCGGCCATCTGCTCCTTGCCCCAGGCGATGAGCTCCTCCTCGGTGACGGTCGCACCCTCCTTGCGGATCACGTACGCCTTCACCTCCTCGCCGTGGGTCTCGTGCGGCACCCCGATGACCGCGGCGAGCGACACCGCCTCGTGGGTCATCAGGACCTCCTCGATCTCGCGCGGGTACACGTTGAAACCACCGCGGATGATCATGTCCTTGGCCCGGTCGACGATGGAGTACCAGCCGTCCTTGTCGCGCTTGCCCAGGTCGCCGGTGCGGAACCAGCCGTTGTTCATCACCTCGGCGGTCGCCTCGGGCCGGTTGTAGTAGCCGCGCATGATGTTGTGCCCGCGGATGGCGATCTCGCCGATCTCCTCGCTGCCCTCGATCGTGTTCCACGACTCGTCGATCAGCTTGACCTCGACGCCCCAGATCGGCACGCCGATCGAGCCCGGCCGGGGCTCGCTGTCCGGGTCGCTGAAGGTCGCCACCGGGGAGGTCTCGGACAGGCCGTAGCCCTCCAGGATGGTCCAGCCGAGCCGGTTGCGGACCTCCTTGATGATCTCCAGCGGCAGGCTGGAGCCGCCGCTGACCGTGCGCCGCATGGTGCGGGCGATCTTCTCCACGTCGACGTCGTCGGTCAGCGCGTTGAGCAGCCCCCAGTACATCGTCGGCACGCCGGCGAAGAAGGTGACGTTCTCCTTCTCCAGCAGCTTGACCGCGGCGGCCGGCTCGAAGCGGGGCAGCAGCACCAGCGTGGAGGCGCTGGAGAAGCCCGCGTTCATGTTGACCGTGGAGCCGAACGAGTGGAACAGCGGCAGCACCAGCAGGTGGGTGTCGGTGGCCGGCGCGGACTTGAACAGCCGGTTGCAGGTGAGCGCATTGAGGATGAGGTTGGAGTGGCTCAGCTCGGCGCCCTTGGCCTGCCCGGTCGTGCCGCTGGTGTAGAGGATGACCGCGGGGTCGGTCTCGGCGGCGAGCACGGTCTCGAAGACGGGCGACTGCCCGGTCAGCGCCCGGCCCAGCGTCTCGGCGCCCTCGATCGGCGACTCCGCGGCCGGGTCGGCGGTGACCAGGATGAAGTGCTCACACGCGTCGACCTGGGCGAAGCCGGCGTGGCCCTCGGTGCCCATCGGCAGCTCGGGTGTCCCCTGGAAGCAGAAGTACGCCTTGGCCTGCGAATCGGTCAGGTGGTACGCGATCTCCCGCCCCTTGAGCAGCACGTTCAGCGGCACCACGACCGCGCCGGCCTTGAGGATGCCGTAGTAGAGCACCGGGAAGTACGGCAGGTTGGGACACGACAGAGCCACCTTGTCCCCGGGGCCGATGCCCCGCGAGCGCAGCAGGTTGGCGACCTGGTTGGCCGCCGCGTTCACCTGCGCGTACGTCAGGCGCTGGTCGCCGAGGACGACAGCAGCCCGCTCGGGATAATGACGGGCGCTGTCCTCCAGGAAGATGGAGAGGTTGAGCATGCGTGGGTCTCCTCGGCAGATCCGCTGTGACGACGGTCTCAATCCCAACACGTCGGCGGCAGCCGAAGAACCCTCCGTTTCGATTTTGTTTCAGCGGCGGTGAGAGGGTGGGGCGGTGATCTCCGATCCTGTGAACCTGCTGGTACCCATGGACGCGGTGCGCGCCCTGTCCGTGCCGCCGGTGGCGATCACGGACGGCTCCACCGATCCGGTCTGGGTCGAGCTGCCGTGCCGGGGCGGCTACGTGTACGGCCGCCGACGCATGCTCACGCTCCCGTTCGATGCGGCCACCGCGGCCGTCGCGCGCCGCTGGCTCCGCCTCGAACGCCGCCGGCGCACCGTGGTGACGCCGATTGTCGTCACGCTGCTGGCAGCGGCGTTCGTGGCCGTGGTCCTCGGCGCGGACACCGTCCCTGGGTGGGCGCCGGTACTGCTGTACATGGCGAGTGTGCTCGTCCAGGCGGGGGACGGGTACGTCGAGAGAAAGGTGCTCGTCCGGCCGCACCCGGAGCTGATCGGCCGGCTCGGGGTCTACCTGCCCGCGGTCTCGGCCGAGGCCGCCCGGGCCTGGATCGAGCACAACGCCTCCGTCCGGGTGGTGTCCGAGCGCCCACCCTGGCGGCGGTACCCGTCGCTCGTCTACCGGTGGGCGGCCGGCTCGTACGCGGTCGCCGCGGTCGCCGTCTGGTGGTTCGCGCTCCGTGACGGGGAGTTCGGCCTTGTCCCGTTGTGCGCCTTCGTCGTGCTGCTGGGTGCGGTGGTGGTGTCGGCGGTCAAGGCCGTGCCGGTGGGCGTCATCCGCTTCGGCGACGCCCCCGGCCCACCGTGATCGCTACCCGCCGCGGGCGCGCAGCACCGGCACGCCCGCAGCCAGGACGGCGACCACAGCGCACACCGCCGCCACGCCGGCGTTCTGGCCCCACGGCACCACCAGCTCGATCGCCTGCCCGATCCCCTCCTCGATCGAGCGCCGGGCGGCCAGCAGGCACAGCACCGCCACCGTGCCACCCAGCAGCGTGCCCGTCACCACCGCGAGCAGCGCCTCGCCCGAGGTCACCCGCAACACCTGGGACGTGCCGCCGCCGGCCAGGCGCAGCGCCCGGAACTCCCCGCGGCGCGCCGCCGTCGCCATCAGCAGAGTGTTGGCCACCGCGAGGCCCGTGTAGCCGACGCCCAGGGCGAGCAGCACGGCCAGGAAGATCTGCACGATCTCGTCCTCCTCGTCGATGTCGAGCTGCACGTACTGGCGGGCGGTGAGCACCCGCAGCCCGGTGGCCGGAACCGCCGGGCCGCGCAGGAGGACGGCCTCGGTCAGCGCGCCGGGGTCGTGGCGCCGGACCAGGTCGCGGGGGAGCAGGATCGGCTCCGGCGCGTCGCCGCGGACGGCGGTGACCGGCAGCGTCGCGGTGGTGCCGTCCGGGAACCGGACGTCCAGGCGGCGGGGCAGGTCCGCGAGGTCGCGCGACAGCACGACGCCCTCCTGACCGGTCGTCCCGGCCACGTCGTAGCGCGTCGTCCTGCCGTCGACCGTGACCAGCACGTGGCTGCTCAGAGAGGAGTCGCCGGGCTGGCCGGCCACGGCGGCGTCCGACAGCCCCGGAGTGCCGTCGGGGGCGGCGACCAGCGCGGCGGGCACGTCGGCGGCCGCGTCGACGCCGGCGGATCGGGAGATCGTCGAGACGGTCCCGGTGAGCAGCACCGCGAAGCCGACGGTGAGCAGCACGGGGGCCGCTGTGGAGGCCACCCGCCGGGCCCCGGTGAGCGTGCCTTCGCGGACCAGCATCCCGGTGGCGCCGCGCCGCCACGGCCAGGTGGCGAACCGCACCAGCGGGGCGATGAGCACCGGGGCCAGCAGCGCGGCCCCGACGAGCAGCAGCATCGCGGCGCCCAGCATGGCCGAGGACTGCGCGTCCGTGCTGAGGGATGGCAGGGCGATCAGCAGGGCGGCGCCCGCGGTCACGTTCAGCACGCCGAGGATCCAGCGGGGCCGGGTCATCGCGCGGTGCTCGATCGCCGCGTCGCGCAAGGCGTCCAGAGCGGGCACCCGGCTGGACCGCCGGGCCGCGGTCCAGACCCCCATCAGCGCGACCACGATGCCGAGGGCGAACGAACCGGCCAGCGCGGCCGGCTGCCACGACACGGCGAACCCCGCCGGTTCGAGCCCGGCGGCCACCAGCGGCGGCGCGAGCAGGGGAGCGGCCAGCGCACCCAGCGGTACGCCGGCCACGCCACCCAGCACGGCGACGACCAGCGTCTCGGCGTACATCATCCGGATCACCTGACCCGGGGTGGCACCCACCGCGCGCAGCAGGCCGATCTCGCGCCGCCGTTGCGCCGCGCTCAGCGCGCACGTGGACGCGACCACGAAGACCGCCACGAAGGCGCCCAGCGAGACCATGGCGATCAGCAGTTGCGCGCCCAGCCAGCGGATCCGGGTCACGGACTCCGGCTCCACCGTGTCGCGGGCCGCACCGGACAGCACTGTGCCGCTCGTGCCCACGGCCGAACGGGCCACCGCCGCGACTGCCTCGGCGTCACCACTGACGGTCAGCCCGATGATCCGGACCCCGGCGGAGAGGGTGGCGGCGGTGGTGTCCGCGACGTAGAACCCCGGGCCGTCGGTCGTGCCGGTCACCGTCCAGGTCGCCGGGCCCCGCGCGGTCAGCACGTCGACCCGGGAGCCCGGCGCGTGACCGGCCAGCGCGACCTCTCCGGGCCGGGCCGGTGGTGCGCCGGCGTTGAGCCGGTATCCGCCGAGTGCTGCCGACGACCAGGCGTGCCCCTCGGTGAGCGCGGTGTCCGGATCACCGGTGGGCCGGCCGCCGACGACCCGCTGCACGTAGAAGGACGGGTCGGGGATCGCCGCGGTGACCCCGGGCAGTGCCGCGAGCCGTCCGGCCAGCCCGGCCGCCTCGGCGGTGGTCCACGAGCGGTACTCCGGGTAGCCGTCGTCGTTGTCGCCGACCGACGGCGAGTGCACGAGCACCGGCGTCGCGGACAACCGCTCGGGGGTCCGCGGCTGCGACGACGCCCAGAGAGTGGTCGAGCCGGCCACGACGCCCACGCCCAGCGTGATCGCGACGAAGGTGCCGGCGAACGCGGCGAACCGGTGCCGGACCATGTCCCAGGCGAGCCTCACCGCTCCTCCAGCCGGGCCATGCGCACGGCGATCTCCGGGGCGTCCGCCGGATGCTCCAGCACGTCCGCCACCCGGCCGTCGGCCAGCAGCAGCACCCGGTCGGCGTGCGCGGCCGCGTACGGGTCGTGCGTCACCATCACCACGGTCTGCGCGTGCCGGTCCACCGCCGTACGCAGCAGCCGCAGCACCTCCCGCGACGCCGTGGTGTCCAGCGCGCCGGTGGGCTCGTCGGCGAACAGCACCGCGGGCCGGGTCACCAGCGCCCGGGCGATCGCCACCCGTTGCTGCTGGCCGCCGGAGAGCTCACTCGGGCGGTGCCGGGCCCGGTCAGCCAGCCCCACCTCGGCCAGCATCGCCCGGACCTCGCCCGCCGCCGGCCGCCGGCCCGCGAGCCGCAGCGGCAACGCCACGTTCTGCTCCGCGCTCAGCGCCGGGATCAGGTTGAATGCCTGGAACACGAAACCGACCCGGGCCCGGCGCACCTTGGTCAGCGCCCGTTCGGAGAGCCCGGTCAGCCCCACCCCGTCGATCGTCACCTCGCCGCTGGTCGGCCGGTCCAGGCCCGCGGCGCAGTGCAGCAGGGTGGACTTGCCGGACCCGGACGGGCCCATCACCGCGGTGAACGTGGCCGGGGCGATGTCCACGTCGACCGCGTCGAGGGCGGTCACCGCGCTCTCGCCCGTACCGTAGATCCTGGAGACGGCCCGCAGCCGCACCGCCGTGCCGATGGTCGTGATGGTCATGGCCGAAAGCCTTCCGGCCCGCCGGGCCGGGCACATTCCCCCGCGGGCGAGGATCGAAGGTATACCCAGCACTACCGAGCGGGGTGCGGCCCGCCGGTAGCGTGACTGCCCATGCCGGCCCGCAACGCGCTTGAGGCGCTCACCATGCGGCCGACGCAGTTCCTGCTGTCGCCCTGGCCCCTGCGCTCGCTGATCTACCTCACCGGCGGCGCGCTGATCGGCATGGCCACCATCGCGACCACCCTGCTCCTGCTCGCCGCCGGGCTGGTGCTGTCGGTCGTGGTCGTCGGCGTCGCCGGCTACGTGGCCACGGTGCTGTCCGGGGTGGTTGTCGGGCGGCTGGAACGCTGGCGGATGCGGCTGGTCGACCGGGAGGCGCTGCCGAACCCGCACCGCCATCCCGGCGAGCCCGGGCTGCGCGCCTGGCTCACCTGCCGGTTGCGGGAGCAGGCCACCTGGCGGGAGCTGGGATACACGGTGATCTCCGCGCTGGTGCTGTGCTGGATGGACGCCGCGGTGGTCTACGCCGCTGTCGTGGTGCCCGCCAGCCTGCTGTTCGGACCGGTCTACCTGCACGGCGAGACCACGCCCTGGGTCACCGTGCCGATGGCGCTGCTGACCCCGGTCGCCCTGGCGGTCGGCGCCTATCCGGTGACCGCCTGGGCCGGTGCGCGGGCGGCGATGGCCCGGGCGCTGCTCGCGCCGCGCAGCGACGACAGCGACGCCAAGCTGGTCGAGCTCAGCCGCTCCCGGGCCCGGCTGGTGGACGCCTTCGAGGTCGAGCGCCGCCGCATCGAGCGGGACCTGCACGACGGTGCCCAGCAGCGGCTGGTCGCCCTCAGCATGCAGCTCGGACTGGCCCGTCTGACGCTGGAGGACGGGTCTGCGGCCGCGATCCAGGTGACGGCGGCGCAGCAACTCGCCAAGGAGACTCTGGCCGAGCTGCGGGAGCTCATTCGCGGCGTCCACCCGAAGGTACTGACCGACCGCGGCCTCGCGGCGGCCGTCGGGGACGTGGCCGGGCACGCGCCGGTGCCGGTGGACCTCGACCTGCGGCTGGCCGAGCGCCTGCCGGACGCGGTCGAGGTGACGGCCTACTTCGTGGTGGTCGAGGCCCTGGCCAACGTGGCCAAGCACAGCGCGGCGACCCGGGCCGCGGTGTCCGCCGGCATCCGCGGCGGCCGGCTGCACCTCGACGTCCGCGACGACGGCCGCGGCGGCGCCGACCCCGGCCGCGGCACCGGCCTGACCGGACTGGCGGACCGCGTCGCCGCCGTCGACGGCACGGTGGCGCTGTCCAGCCCGCCCGGCGGCCCGACCCTGCTGCACGTGGAGATCCCGTGCGGGTCGTGATCGCCGAGGACGGCGTCATCGTCCGCGAGGGCATCGCCGGCATGCTGCGCCACTTCGGCCACGAGGTGGTCGCGGCCGTCGCCGACGCGCCGGCCCTGCTCGCGGCGGTGGCCGAGCACCGGCCCGACGTGGTGGTCACCGACGTGCGGATGCCACCGGGTTTCAGCGACGAGGGACTGCAGGCGGCGATCGCGCTGCGGGCCGCCGACCCCGGCCTGCCGGTCCTGGTGCTGAGCCAGTACGTGGAGCAGACGTACGCCGCCGAACTGCTCGACTCCGGTCACACCGCCGGCGTCGGCTATCTGCTCAAGGACCGCATCGGCGACGTGGCCGAGTTCGTCGACGCGCTGGTCCGGGTGTCCGCCGGCCGTACGGTCGTCGACCCGGAAGTGGTCCGGCAGCTGCTCGGCCGGCGCCGCGACCCGCTGACCCGGCTCACCCCCCGCGAACGCGAAGTGCTGGCGCTGATGGCCGAGGGCCGCTCGAACACCGCGATCGCCCGCACGCTGGTGGTAAGCGAGGCGGCGGTGGCCAAACACATCGGCAGCCTGCTGGCCAAGCTGGACCTGCCCCCGGACGTCGGCGACCACCGCCGGGTCCGGGCGGTGCTGGCCTTCCTGCGCGGCTGATCCGTTCCTCAGGCGGCGCGGAGCTGATCGAGGACCAGGGGGTCGATCTTTCCGGCGACGATGCGTTCCTCCATGTTGGCGATGCCGGCCCAGGACGCCAGCGCCTCGTCGAGGTCGGCCGCGGCCGGGCCCGCGGGGTGGCCCAGGGCGGTGAGCCGCTCGCGCACCTCGGCGCCCACGTCGCCGTCGAGATCCAGCAGCGTCGCCGGGTCCGGGCGTTCGAAGTAGAGCGTGTGCAGGTCGAGCAGCCGGGTCAGCTCGGCGACCGGGTCCGGGTGGTCGTCCACGCGCAGATCCACCACGACGTCGCTGGTGCCGCCGTACCCCTGGCCCTTGGCCACCACCAGCAGCGCCGCACTCTGCCGGCCGCGGCGGTCGCCGCCGGCCCGGTCGCCGGCGCGCAGGGCGTCGAGCAGCCGGTACGCCAGGCGGGTCTGTGCCGCACCGGCCAGCCAGGTCTCGCGCATCTGCTCGACGACCTGCGGTCCGGCCAGCATGTTGCCCTGGATGGCGAAGCCGTCCCCGGCCACCCCGCCGGCCCAGTCGTGGCAGGCCGAGCCGGTGAACGTCGCGCCGGGTCCCTGCGTGCCGACCACGCCGACCTGCCGGTGGTCCACCGGTCCGGCGTCCGCGGCGATCAGGCCGGCGACCGTCTCGGCGGCGGGCACCCCGGTGGCCAGCAGGGCGAGGGCCTGCGGCCGGTACGCGAGGTTGGCGTACGACTGGGTCGCCACCGCGCCGACGTCCGCGAGGGCGGCGGGCACGGCGGCGCCGGCGCCCAGGAACTTGCTGGCCACGGCCACACCGAGCGCGCCACCGTCGGCTGCGCGCGCCACGACAGAGAAGGTCATGAGCGCACGTTATCCGAGTCGTAACAAGACAGGAGAACACTGGGCCCGGGTGCCGCCCGACTTCGCCGGTGGCATCCGGTCGATCTGATCACTGTCGCGCCCGCCGCCGCCCTCGGTGAGGCCGACCACGGTCCGCTACCGCGGGCCGGGAGCTACGGGCGGGGACGGGTGCTTGCCGGTTCCCGGCCCGCCCGTAGTTCCGTCAGCGGCCGAAGGCGAAGCGGGAGCGCTTCTTCTGCCGGCCGAAGCGGCCCTGCAGGGTGTCCGCGCCCTGGCGCAGCAGCCTGGTGCCGCGGCTGGGCCCGCGCTTGGCCTCCACGGTGTCGCTGAGCTTACGAGCGCCCGCCGCGGCCAGCGGAATGGCGATCGCCATGATCACGTAGCGCCTGATCAAGTTGAAGAACATCGGAGTCTCCTCGTCGCCGGTTGGGGGGTACGCCTCCTGATTACCCGTAGCGACGATCGCCACACGTGCCCCGGCCGCCGGCTCCTTCGTCCGGGCGGGTGACAGCCGTACCGGTGAAGGCCGGTGGCCCCGGGCCGGACGGGGAGCGGCCCACCCCGCTTTCCCGCCCGGCCCGGGGCCACCGGACGCCTGGTGTCAGTCGACGGCCCGCAGGTGGCGGACGGTGTCGTGGGCGGCCCGGGCCAGCAAGGACGCGTCCGAGCCCACCCCGACGAAGCGGAAACCGAGGTCGGCGTACTCCTGGGCCTGTCGGGCATGGCCGGCCAGGATGCCGGCGGTGATCCCGGCGTTCTTGGCCGCGACCAGCACCTCGTCCAGGGCGGCCCGGAAGCGGGAGTGGGTGAAGTCCCCGGGCACGCCGAGGTCGTGCGACAGGTCACGGGGGCCGACGAAGAGCACGTCGACGCCGGGGATGGCGGCGATCTCGGCGGCCGAGGCCAGTGCCCGCCGGCTCTCCACCTGCACGATGCCGAGCACGCCGTCGTTGGCGGTCTCCAGGCCTTCCGGGCGCAGGCCGAAGTCGTACACCCGGTTGTAGGTGGCCACGCCACGGTCGCCGGCCGGTGGATAGCGCAGGTGCCGGACCGCCGCGGTGACCTCCTCGGGTGTCTCCAGCCGGGGGAACATCACGCCGGTGACGCCGACGTCGAGGACCCGGCCGGTGCGGATCCGCTCGGCCGACTCGACCCTGGCGACCAGGGCCAGCCCGTGCGCCTCGGCGACGATCTGCTGGTGCAGCAGGGCCGGCTCGTCCCCGCCGCCGTGCTCGAGGTCGGCCAGCAGCCAGTCGAAGCCGGCCACCGCGCAGGCCTCGGCGGCCAGCGCCGAGCCGAGCCCGAGGAACGTGCCGTAGAGCAGCTCGCCGGCCCGCAGCCGGTCCCGCAGGTCAGCCATCGGCCCGGCCCGCCAGGCGCTCGGCCAGCCGCAGCAGCGCGGTGTGGTCCAGCGCGCCGTCACCCTGGGCCCGCAACGCGGCCATGAGCTGAGCCAGCAGGGCGCCCACCGGGACGACGGCGCCGGCCTCACGGGCGGCCTCCAGCATGATGCCCAGATCCTTGTGGTGCAGGTCGACCCGGAAGCCGGGGGCGAAGCTGCGCGCGAGCATGCCGGCCGCCTTGCGGTCCAGCACCGTGCTGCCGGCCAGGCCGCCGGCCAGCACCCGCAGGCCGGCCCCGGCGTCGACGCCGCTGGCCTCCAGCAACACGATCGCCTCGGCCACGAGCTGGATGGTGCCGGCGACGACCAGCTGGTTGGCCGCCTTCACCGTCTGTCCGGCGCCGGCCGGTCCGACGTGCACGATCGTGGTGCCGAGCGCTTCGAGCACGGGCCGGGCCGCCGCGGCGTCGGCCTCGGCACCGCCGACCATGATGGACAGCGTCCCCTCGGTGGCCCCTTGCTCTCCGCCGGAGACCGGGGCATCCAGGGCCCGGACGCCCCGGTCGGCTGCGGCGGCGGCGACCGTGCGGGCGGTCTGCGGCCCGACCGTCGACATGTCGATGAGCAGCGTGCCCGGCCGCGCGTGGGTGAGGACCCCGCCGGGGCCGAGGACGACCTGCTCGACGTCGGGGGAGTCGGGCAGCATCGTGACGACCACGTCCGCGCCGGCCACGGCCTCGGCGACGTCCCGGACGGGACGGCCGCCCGCGGCGGCGAGCCGATCGAGGCCGGCCCGGCCGCGGGAGTGGCCCGCCACGTCGTAGCCCGCCTTGACGAGATTGGCGGCCATGGGCGAGCCCATGATCCCCAGGCCGATGAAGCCGATGGCGTCTGGCATGCACGTACCCCGTCCACATATCTGGATGCTTGTCGCACTGCTGAATGCAAATCAAAGTAGAGGAGGGCTGTCGGCCGGTCAAGCAAGCGATATGTATGGGAACCGGATGTTAGGGTTCCGCGCATCGACGACGGTCATGAACGTGGAGGTCCCCCGATGGCACAGCGACTCCTCATCACCGGCGGCGCGGGAAAGGTCGCGGCGCTGCTGCGGCCCCGCCTCGCCACCGCCGGCCGCACCTTGCGGCTGCTCGACATCGTGGAGCCGGCGCCGGTCGAGGGCGGCGGCGCCGAGGAGGTCGTCATCGCGTCGGTGGACGACCAGGAGGCCCTGGTGGCGGCGTGTGACGGCGTGGACGCCATCGTGCACCTCGGCGGGCAGAGCAAGGAGAACAGCGCCGAGGACGTGCTGCGGCGCAACGCGTACGGGACGTACTGCCTGCTCGAAGCGGCCCGGCGCAGCGGGGTCCGGCGCGTCGTGCTGGCCTCGTCCAGCCATGCCGCCGGGTTCCACCTCCGCGACGACGACCGCTACCCCGACGGGCTGCCGGCCGACCTCCCACCCCGCCCCGACACCCTGTACGGCTGGAGCAAGGCGGCCGTGGAGTCTCTCGGCCGGCTCTACGTGGACCGCTTCGACCTCGAGGTGATCTGTGTCCGCATCGGCCTGTGGTTCCCGACCCCGCCGCAGCTGCGTGGCCTGGCCCTGTGGCTCTCGCCCGACGACGGCGCCCGGCTGGTCGAGGCCTGCGTGGCGGCGGAAAGCCCGGGTTACCGGATCGTCTGGGGCGTCAGCCGCAACACGCGCCGCTGGTGGTCGCTGGCCGAGGGCGAGGCGATCGGCTACTTCCCCAAGGACGACGCCGAGGTCTACGCCGAGCGGCGCATCGCCGAGTTCGGTGAGCCCGACTTCGCGCACGACCCGCTGCTGAACCGGGTCGGCTCGTGGTGGTGCGACCTGCCCCTGGGTGAGCCGATGTGAGTCCTCAGCGGATGCCCTCGCGGCGCAACGTCGCGGCGAGGGCGTTCGTGTGCGCGGTCACCGCCGCCACGACCTTGTCCAGGTGGTCGCCCTGGGCCAGGTCGGCCGGCATCGAGCAGGAGATGGCATCGGTGGCCGGGATGCGGTAGCCGACCGCGACGGCGACGCACGCCACCCCGGGCGTGCCCTGCTCCACCTCGAACGCCCAGCCGCGCCGGCGGACCGCGTCCAGCTCGGCGTGCAGCGCGGCCCGGCCGGTGATCGTGTGCGGGGTGAACGCCTCCAGCGTGTCCGGCAGCAGGGCGTCCACCTCGGCCTCGGTCAGGTCGGCGAGCAGGGCCTGGCCCAGCCCGGTGACGTGGGCCGGCAGCCGGCGCCCGACCCGGGAGATGACCCGCTCGGCCTCGCGTGACTCGCGACTGGCCAGGTACAGCACGTGGGTGTCGTCGCGGCGGGCGTAGTGGATGGTGTGGCCCACCTCGGTGCGCAGATCCTCCAGCGTCTCGTACGCGTACCGCAGGGCCGGGTCGCGGTCCAGATAGGCCGTGCCGGAGAGCAGGGCGTGCGGGCCGACGCCGAAGGCGGAGCCGCTCTCGTCCGCCTCCACCCACTTCAGCTCGCGCAGGGTGCGCACCAGCGCGTGCAGGCTGGAACGGGGGTAGCCCATCCGCTCCTGCAGCTCCGAGAGCGTCAGCTTCGTCGGGGAGGCGGCGAGCGTCTCCAGGATCTTGACGGTGCGCTCGGCCGACTTCACCGGCGATGAGTCATTGGCCCCGGTGGATGGGTGGGTGACCGGGCGGGATCGAGCTAGAGCCATGTCAGCCACCATCGCGGTCGATTGTTTCCGGACTGTTGACGGCCATAGTACCGAAAGCTAGCTTGTGCGTACTTGCCTTCCACAAGCTCGAAACGCTTCCACATATGTAGACAGGAGGCATCCCCATGTCTACCAGGAGACTGCTGGCGACGGTCATGGCCACGATGCTGGTCGCGACCGGACTCACCGCCTGTGGCGACGACGGCACCCCCGAACAGGACGCCAACGCCGCGCTGGACATCTGGATCCGCAAACCCCCCGGCTCCAACTCCGAGAAGACCGCGAAGGCGATCGCCGCCGGGTTCACCGCCGCCACCGGCACCCCGGCCACCGTCACCGCGCTCTTCGAGGACTTCGAGACCAAGCTGCAGCAGGCCGCCGCCCAGAAGGACCTGCCTGACATCGTCATCAATGACACCGCCCAACTCGGCACCCTGGTCAAGCAGGGACTGGTCCGTGAGGTCGACAAGGGCGCCCTGGCCGGCGGGGCCGACCTCAGCCCGACGGCGTGGGACGCCGCCACCGGCGCCGACGGCAAGACGTACGGGGTCCCGTTCTCGGCCCAGTCGTTCGCGCTGTTCATCCGCAAGGACTGGCGCGAGAAGGTGGGCGCCGCTCAGCCGAAGTCCTGGACCGAGCTCGACGCGCTGGCCAAGGCGTTCACCACCCAGGACCCGGACGGCAACGGCAAGGCCGACACGTACGGCTACGTGGTGCCCGGCTCCACCAAGCGCGGCTACACCGCCTGGTACCTGACCAGCTTCCTGTGGTCCGGCGGCGGCGACTTCCTCAGCGGCGACACCGGCAAGTTCACGACGGCCGTCAACACCCCGCAGTCGGTCGCCGTGGTCGACGGCTTCAAGAAGCAGTTCTGCACCGACAAGGACGTCGTGCCGGGCGCGGTCACCCTGGAGACCACCCAGGCGCACCCGCTGTTCGAGACCGGCAAGGGTGGCATCTACTTCACCGGGCCGTACAACATGGCCCGCTTCGACAAGAGCCTCGGCAAGGACAAGTACGAGATCGTCGCGCTCCCGGCCGGCCCCGGTGGCAAGGCCCAGTCGCTGGCCGAGGGGGAGAACGTCTACCTCATGGCCGGCTCGGCCAACCAGACCGGGCAGCAGAAGTTCGCCGAGTACGCGGTCTCGGTGCCGGGCCAGACCATCGGCATGGCCGGCGACTCCGACGGCGGCATCGTCCGACTGCCGGTCAACACCGGGGTGCAGCTGTCCTCGGTGCGCAAGGACACCCGCTGGGCCACCTTCGAGCAGGTCTTCAAGACCTCCGGCCGCTACGTGCCGGCGGTGCCGGACTGGACGCCGTTCCGGCAGGCCGCCGCCGAGACGATCAACACGATCGTGGCCGACTGCGGCTCCGACACCAAGGCCGAGCTGGACAAGCTCGCCCGGACCTTCGACGCGGAACTGACCAAGCAGGGGGTCAAGGGATGACCGATTGCACCGAGCCACGCCGCCCGGAAGCGGCCGACGGCCGCGACGGCGAGGGCCACGAGGGCATCCCCCAGGAGACTCAGTCATGACGATGGCTCCCGCTGTGCCGGCGCGGACGGACGCGACGCCCGCGCCCGCCGCGCCGGCCCGGCGGAGCCGCCTGCGCCTCGCGCTGCGGCGGCACCTGGCGGCCTGGCTCTTCCTGGCCCCGGCCCTGCTGCTCTTCGCGGTCTTCAAGTTCGTGCCGATGGTCCGGGCCGTCGAGATGAGCTTCCACGAGGTACGGCCGTACCTCGGCGACCGCTTCGTCGGCCTGGCCAACTACCGCGACGTGCTCACCGACCCGTCGTTCACCTCGGCCATCGGTCACACCGTGGTGCTGGCCCTCGGGCAGACCCTCGGCTCGCTCGTGCTCGGCTTCGTCCTCGCGCTGCTGCTCGAAGGCTCGTCGCGGGGCCTGTGGTTCGTCCGGACAGCCGTCTTCCTGCCCACGGTCGCCGCGATGGCCGTGGTCGCCGAGCTGTGGCGCATCCTCTACTACCCGGTCGGTGACGGCGCGATCAACAGCATCCTCGGCTGGGTCGGCGCCGGGCCCTCCCCGTTCCTCAACTCGGCCGACTCGGCCCTGTGGTCGGTCATGGGCGTCGGCATCTGGCGCGGGGCGCCGTACGACATGATGATCTTCCTGGCCGGCCTGGCCGGCGTCGACCGCGCCCTCTACGAGGCGGCCGCCGCCGACGGCGCCGGACCGCTGCGGCGGCTGTGGCATGTCACCGTGCCCGCGCTGCGCCCGGTGCTGACCATCCTGCTGACCCTGGCCGCGATCCGCGGCCTGCGGGTCTTCACCGAGATCTTCCTGCTGACCAACGGCGGGCCGAACGGTTCCACCGAGGTGGTCATGACCCTGGTCTACAAACTCGGGCTGGAACGCAACGAGCTGGGCATCGCCTCGGCCGGCTCGGTGCTGTTGCTGCTGGCCACCGTGGTGCTGACCGTCGCCGTGCGGGCCTCGCGCCGGCGGGAGGCCGCGTGATGAGCCGCCGCAACGTGGGTGCCCGGCTGGACACCGCGCTGGGCTGGGGCGCCGCGCCGGGCCCGGTCGCGTTCGCCGCCCGGGTGCTGCTCCACCTGGTGCTGGTCGCGGTCTTCGCCGGACCGCTGATCGCGTTGCTGGTCAGCGCCTTCACCCCGGTCACCGACCCGACCCGGCTGACGCTCGTCCCGCACGGGCTCACCCTGGACAACTTCGCCGCGGCCGTGGACCGCGACGTGCTGACCTACCTGGCGAACTCGTTCATCGTGGTCGGCGGGGGACTGCTGCTGCAGATCCTGGTGAGCGTGTCGGCGGCGTACGCCTTGGCCCGTAAGCGTTTCCCCGGCATGCAGCTGGTCCTGCTGCTGATCCTGTCCACCCTGATGCTGCCCGAGGAGATCCTGGCCATCCCGCTGTCGCTGGTGCTGGCGGACGTGCCGGTGCTGCACGTCAACCTCATCGGCACGCTGGCCGGCATGATCATCCCGGTCGGGGCGTGGGCCTTCTCCATCCTGGTGATGACCGAGTTCATGAAGGAGATCCCGGCCGAGCTGGAGGAGGCGGCCCGCCTCGACGGCGCCGGCGACCTGCGGATCTTCTGGTCGGTGGTGCTGCCGTTGTGCCGGCCGGCGCTGGGCGTCATCGGCATCTTCGGCTTCACGATGATCTGGGACCAGTACATGCTGCCGCTGCTGGTCGCCGACGACGCCGCGAAGTTCACCCTGCCGCTGGCGCTGCGCACCCTGCGCAGCGACGATCAGGTGGGCCTCGGGGTGCTGCTCGCGGCCGCGCTGCTCGCGCTGCTGCCCTCGGTGCTGGCCTTCCTGGCCATGCAACGACAGTTCATGCGCGGCCTGACCTCAGGAGCCATCAAAGGATGACGAATTCGCTGCCCGTCCGCACCGTGACGATCACGCCGATTGCCTTCCCCGATCCGCCGTTGCTCAACTCCGCCGGGGTGCACCAGCCCTGGGCGCTGCGCGCGCTCGTCCAGGTCCACTGTGGTGACGAGCTGGTCGGGCTCGGCGAGACCTACGGCGACGCCCCGCATCTGGCTCTGCTGGACCGGGCCGCCGGGGCGCTCGCCGGGCTGGACGTCTTCGACCTGGCCGGGCTGCGGTCCCGGATCGCGGCCGCCGTCGGGGTGGTGGACGCCCCCGACCGGCACGGGCTGACCGGCGGCTCCAGCGCCGAGAAGACCCTGGCCCGGGTCGTCTCACCGTTCGAGGTCGCGCTGCTCGACCTCCAGGGGCAGGTGACCGGGCGGCCGGTGCACGCGCTGCTCGGCGGCAAGGTGCGGGAGACGGTCCCGTTCTCGGCGTACCTGTTCTACAAGTGGGCCGGGCATCCCGGCGCCGAGCCCGACGAGTACGGCGAGGCGCTCGACCCGGCCGGCATCGTCGCCCAGGCCCGGCGCATGATCGACCGGTACGGCTTCCGCTCGATCAAACTCAAGGGCGGCGTCTTCCCGCCGGAGCAGGAGATCGACGCGATCCGCGCGCTGCGCGTGGCCTTCCCGGACCTGCCGCTGCGCCTGGACCCGAACTGCGCGTGGACCGTCGACACCTCGCTCAAGGTCGCCGAGGAGACCGCCGGCCTGCTCGAGTACCTGGAGGACCCGACGGCCGGGCTGGCCGGCATGGCCGAGGTCGCCGCGCTGGCCCCGATGCCGCTGGCCACCAACATGTGCGTGGTGCGCTTCGCCGACCTGCCGGAGTCGGTGGCCCGCGGCTCGGTGGGCATCGTGCTCGCCGACCACCACTACTGGGGCGGGCTCACCGCGTCGGCGCACCTGGCGACCATCTGCCGCACCTGGGGGCTCGGGCTGTCCATGCACTCGAACAGCCACCTGGGGATCAGCCTGGCCGCGATGACCCACCTGGCGGCGGCCACGCCGAACCTGACGTACGCGGTGGACACGCACATGCCGTGGCAATTGGGCGTCGACGTGGTGGCCGACCCGCTGCGCTTCACCGACGGCTCGGTCACCGTCCCGGACGCCCCGGGACTGGGCGTCCGGCTGGACCCGGACGCGCTGGCCCGGCTGCACGACAACTACCTGACCTGCGGGATCCGGGAACGCGACGACACCGCGTACATGCGGCTGTTCGAGCCCGGCTACACCAAGCGGAGGCCACGATGGTGAGCGGGCACGCGTACCCGTGGGACGTGCTGGGTGATCCGGCTTTCGCCGGGCGGGCGGCCGAGGCCGTCGACGCGGTGACGCTGGCCGCGACGTACCACTCGGTGCGGGCCGCGACCCCGCTGCACCCGGCGCGGCGGGTCGTCGACGCCCGCTACGCGGCGCTCTACCGGCCGGTCCGGGCCGCGGCCTGGGACGGCCGGCTGCTGCGGGCGGCGGCCCCGGACTGGATGACCGAGCAGGACCCCTTCGGTACGGCGGCAAGCACGCTCCGGGCGGCGGGGCTGGCGGTCAACGCCTGGATCGTGCTGACCCACAACACCCGGCTCGGCACGGAGCACCCGGAGACCGCGGTGGTGAACTGCTTCGGCGAGCGCTACCCGTACGCGTTGTGCCCGGCCCACCCGGAGGTCCGCGCGTATGCGGCGACCTTGGCCGGTGAGGCTGTCCGGGACGTGACGGTGGACGGGATCTCGCTGGAGGCGTGCGGGCAGCTCGGTCTGGTCCACCTCGGACACCACGAGAAGACCGACGGTGCCTGGACACCGGCGGAGGTACGGCTGCTGTCCGTCTGCTGCTGTGCTTGGTGCCGTTCCGGCTGGCGGGCGGCGGGGCTCGTACCCGATGAGGTCGTGGCCGGGTTGCGGGCGGGTTCGCTGTCCGAGGACGTGCTGGCGGCGGTGCTGGCGAACCGGCACGCGAATACTGATGCTTTGCGGGGGGAGGTGCTGGCCGCTGTCCGCGAGTACGCGCCGGGCGTTCCGGTGACGTTGCACGCCAACCCGGATCCGTGGGCGACCGGGCCGTCGCCGGGTCTCACCCCGACTGCGGCGGCCGACGTCGACGCGCTGCTAGTGCCTGCGTGGCCGACCACTGAGGCGTCCGCTGAGCTGGTGGGCCGGGCGGCCGCGACCGGGCTGCCGGTCGACGCCTATGTGACGGTGCTGCCACCGGCGGAACCGGACGCCGTACCCGGGCATGTGGGCCGGCTGCGGGAGGCGGGGGCGGCCCGGATCAGCTTGTATCACTTTGGTCTGGCGGGCCCGGACCGGCAGAAGTTGCTCAGGGTCGCCGCGGCTGCCGCGTGATTCCTCGGTCGCGGGCCCGAGTCCCGCACGCCCCTCAGCGGCTCGATGACCTGGTAAGACTCTGTGACTACCCGAACGTGAGGCATTTTGCCGAAGGGGTGCTGGTGCACTCACTGGTCAACGGACCGGCTCAGTCCGGGCCCTCGCACGGCGATTGCGGGTGCTTGCCCCGTTCATGCGTCACGACGACCGCGGCAACGACTTCGCCCGCCGTGGCCATCCGGCTGGCCTCGAAATAGTCGTCCGTTGCATTGAGCCTCTTCGCCTCCGGCAACGGCATCTCGATCAGTTCGACTGCTATCTCCTGGCCGATGGCGTTGTCGTTGAAGTACTGCGCGCCGCGCCAAGTCGCGAGAGTCTGGGGTTTGTCGAAGCCGAAAACGACTTGGACATAGCGGGTCGAGTCAGCCTCGCTCAGGTTGTGCATCGCCAGTATCACGGTGTTTCCCGGTTTGGGCGATGCCGTGCCTGTGAAGTATTCGCAGTCTCTGGTCGCCGTACCCGGAAGCGGTGAGGTGATGCTGCCCCGCGCGGTCGAGAACGACCTCCTGGTGATGCCCTGAGACGCCGCGATCGGACCTGGCTGAGTGGTCTGGGCCGCCGCAACGTTGCCGTCCGGATCCTCCTGGCCGGTCCAGAGCACCACGCCTGCGGATGCGGTGGCGATCAGCAGGGCGAGCGGGACGGCCACGACGGGGCGGCGCAACGAGCGGCTGACCAGGAAAGACCGCCGTGGGCGCGCGAACTCCCGGAGTCGGCTGCTCCAAGCCGGCAGGTCGTGCGGCCGATCTTCGGGGTCAGGAGCGAGCATCGACATCACGTGGGCTGCGGTCGCCGGGTCGAGCTTAAGACGCAGGACGGCGTCCCGCAGCATCCCGGCCCGGGTGTCGGGCTTGCCCGCTGATGACCGTGGAGGGTCCTGGCCGGTCAGACAGAAGAAGGTCAGGGCGCCGATGGCGTAGACGTCGGCGCTCGGCAGTCGCGGGCTGTGCGGCATCGCGAGCACTTCCGGAGCGCTGTAGGCGGGGGTGTGCCTGCCGGCGAGGTCGAGACCGTCCCGTGGCAGCTGCATGGTGGAGACATCGATCAGCACGAGGCCGCGGTCAGGTGTGATGATGCAATTCGACGGGGAGACGTCACGGTGGACGGTCGGGTTGCCGGCGGTCTGGGTGTAGGAGTGCAAGCGCGCAAGCGTGGTGCAGGCGTCCTCGATCCATTGGACGCGCTTCTCGACGTTCGCCGTCGTGGTGGGGCTGTCGCGGATCACGGTGGCGAGGTTCTCGCCCTCCACCCACTCCATCTCGATGATGATGGACTCGGAGGCGGAGAGGTCCGCCTGCCCCAGGTGGTGGGGCGGCGGTCCGGAGGTGAATTCGTGGACCCGGACCAGGTGATCCAGACGCATGTGGCGCAGCAGGGTCGTCTGGTCGCGCCACCGGGACCGGTCCTGGGCCGACGGCCAGCCGATGGCCGGGTCGGTCGGAGGATGCTGGACCTTCACCGCGAGAGGCAGTGGGGCGTCCAGACCGCCGTGGTATCGGGCGCGCCACGTGACCCCCTCACCTCCGGCGATGCCCTCACCCAGGAGCTCGTAGCGGTCGGGATCGTCGGCCGGGCCGACATACCAGCCGTTCGGTTCGTCCGGGCGAAGTCTGGCCTGGTAAGTCACGGGCACTTGCCCGTCGCCGACTGTGCGCAGAAAGTCCTGATTTCGCCCCGGCGCCGTCACGACTGCTGCTCCTCGGCGGGTGCTGCTGTCGGAAACCAGCGATTGCGGATCGCATAGCGGGCCAGCGACCAGCGGAAATCCGCTCCCGGCCGGGTGGGGTCGTCAGTGACCAGATCGGGCACGCCATGGCCGGTCAAGGTCTCCCGAACCGTCTGAATGACGTTGCGGACATATTGCGGCGACAGTCCCAGCGACGCTCCTATCTGCTGATATGTCGCCGGGGTGGCGTCCGCGCCCCGCTGGCTCAGCATCGGCGCGCACAGCGCTTCGACGACCTTGCGCTGAGCCGGCGTGAGTGGAAACGGTGTGGTCGTGGTGACGACGTCGGATGCTACGGCCACGACGTCCGGGCAGCTGACGGGCCTGGTCACGCCGGTGACGTCCAGATCGAGGTGGACAGTGGTCCCGGCCATGCCGGCGATGACGATCTGGAGCCGGCGATGGGGCAGGGATGTCACCGCGGCGCCCGGTTCGACGATGTGGTCCTCGCCGACGACCGGACGGATGACGAACGGCTTCGTGCCCGAGTGGTTCCGGATCAGAACGCAATCCTCGAGGACGGTGACGGAGCCCGCCGTCCGGGAGATGTGGGCGTCGTTGGGGAGCCTGATCGTGCAGTCCTTGCCCCGGCCGAATGTCAGAACATCACCGCGGACCAGCTGCCGCGCGGTTCCGCGATGGGTCACCCGGGCCGTCCCGTGGGGCGACGATGAGTCCGGCAATAGGTTCCACATCCCTGAGCGCGTACGAAGCCAAGAAGAGCCAATTCTGGCAGCGCGACCACGGATATGTCATCTATCACTCCGGACAGTAACGATGGGCCGGGTCGCCACAACCTCCGAGAGGTTCCGGCGACCCGGCACCACCGTCTGGGGGATGCCCGCTCAGCCGCCCCCGATGCGGGCATCCCTCCAGATCGGGCAAGGTCAGGAGCGGGCGTAGATCGTCACCCAGTCGATCTTGATGTGCCCGGATCCGGTGGGCCTCTGGTCGGAGCCGGACTCGGACTGCAGCACCCAGTGCATCGGCAGGTTGGGAATCTTGGTCGTGAAGCTGCCGATGAGGTTTCCGTCGAGGTAGTACTTCACGGAGCCGGGCAGCCATTCCGTGGTGGCGGTATGCCAGCCGGACGCGAAGGCGACGTTCGAGGGAGCCCAGTCCTGCCCGCCATCGGGGTCGGCGTAGTGCATGAAGCCGTCCATGTTCCCGGTGAGCGAGCCTTCCGGCCAGTCGACCTCACCGTGGGCCGGCCACACGTCATCGTCCGGCCAGAGCAGCCATGCCGAGTGCCAGCCGGTCATGCCCGGGTCCACCTTGAACCGCACCTGGTAACGACCGTAGGTCTGCGTCGGGGTCCGGGGAAGAATCGCGGCGGAGTACGCCACGCCGTTCTCGCTGTGCAGGTAGTAGTCGGCCATTCCACCGGACACCGAGACGTCCTTGCCGGTCCGCCATACCCCGCCGCCGTTGGTGTCGGGCGGGTTGTGGGCGTAGTCGTACTGGTCGAACTTCGTCGTGTAGCTGCCCGGCCAGCTGCCGAGGGCGACATCGTTGGTGAACTCCTCGGTGAAGACCTGCCGCCAGCCGGTGAGGTCGCCGACGGGCATCGGCTGCCCTGACGGACTGCCGCCCACGGCCGGGATCGTCACTGTTGCCGAGGCCGCTGTTCCTGTGCCGGCCGCGTTGGTGGCGGCCACCGACAACTGGTACGTCGTTCCCGGCTTCAGCAGGTTGAACGTGGCGCTACGCGTGGTGGCTCCGGTTGTGCCGCTCCATGGCCCGGTCCCTTGTGAGTCGGTCCCGTTGCGCCCGTAGGTGTACCCGGTGACGGCAGCACCGCCCGTGGACGAAGGTGGCGACCAGGTGAGAGTCGCCGAGGTTCCCGTCACCGTGGCGTTGACCGCCGTTGGCGCTCCAGGAACGGAGACGAACTGCCCGTAGTTGCAGGATGTCGACTTGAGGCCGTTCACGGTGGCCGACGCTTCCTGCAGGACGTGGGCCGAGGCGGCTCCGGCCGGGGCCGTGACGCTGGCGGTGACCGGCTTCCACGTCGTGGTGGACAGAGTTGTCGCGCCGCCTGGAGACTCGCTCAGGTAAGTGCCGGCGGCGTCGTACCACTCGACCACGAGTTGCGCCGTACCCGAGCCGCCGAGGAGCCGGTCCTGGACCGATACCGTCCAGCTCTGTGCGCCCGAGACCTGCAGTTGCGGCATCCAGAACGAGTGGCCGGTGGTGGCGAAGGCCCAACTCGCCCCCGGGGCGTCGCTGACCGCTACCCGGCTCACCGTCCCGGAGTCGAGGGCGCCCCAGCCGTTCAGGTTGGTCGCGAGCACCGGATTGGAACAGCTGTTGGTGGTGGCTGCCTCGCTCGGGGTTGTCGCGCCGATGAGCGCGCTTGCCGTTAAAGCTGTCGAAGCAAGAATCGACTTCCAGCGCATGACCCGCTCCTTGCGTGGTGAAGGGCTGTTTCTGCCGACTGCGGCGAAGATCAGCCGCAGGTCCCTCTGATCCGGCAGCCAATCAGCGGACGGGCCGGCCGGATAGTGCACCCCTGCACGGGGCTGCCGCTGCGATCAGGCCGCGCCGTAGAAGGGCGCGTCCCCGTAGGTGTAGATGCCGCCACTGGCCGCGCAGATCCAGTAGCCGTTGCCACTGGCCGAGCGGGTCAGACCGGTTGCCGTCTGTCCGTTGAAGTAGGACTGCCCGGCCGCGGCGCCGAAGTGCGGGGCGTCGCCGTACGCGTAGACACCACCGGCGGCGGACAGAATCCAGTAGCCGCGGCCGGACGCCGACGCGGTGAGGGCCACTGCCCGCTGTCCGTTGAAGTAGGACTGCCCGGCCGCCGCGCCGAAGTGCGGAGCGTCGCCGTACGCGTAAACCCCACCCGCGGCTGACATGATCCAGTAGCCGTTGCCGCCCGGCGATCGGGTCATACCGGTGGCCGTCTGCCCGCTGAAGTACGACTGACCAGCCGCCGCACCGAAGAAGGCGGCACCGCCGTAAGAGTAGATGCCACCTGCGGCTGACATGATCCAGTAGCCGTTACCGGCCGCGTTCGGCACCAGGGACACCGCCCGCTGACCGGCGAAGTAGGACTGCCCGGCGGCCGCGCCGAAGTGTGGGGCATCGCCGTAGGCGTACACGCCGCCGGCCTCGGACAAGATCCAGTAGCCGTTGCCGGACGCCGTGGTGACCAGCGCCGCCACGGTCTGCCCGGCGAAGTACGACTGACCGCGGGCGTCGCCGAACGTGGGCGCTGAGCCGTGCGGCCGGACGGCGCCGTCCCGCGTGACCAGGTAATAGCCGCCGCCCGATGGGGTGCGGGCCATGCCGGCGAACGCTCCTGCCCCGGCTTGGACCAGCTGCACGTTGGCGTAGTAGAGGGTCAGGATGTCGGCGTAGTTCCGATCGAGGCCGGCGCAGGTCTGCGAGCCGTACTGGCTGAGCCGGTCCGGATAGTTGGGCACGGCCACGCCGCACGCCTGGCCGCTGCTACCGGCGACGTACTGGGTGGGGAACAGCGCGCCGCCCCGTGTGAGTGTGACGCCCCAGGTGGCGTCGATGGCCGCGTCGGTGGTGGCTTGGCGGGAGTTGCGCTTGTACACCTGAGACGCGGTGTTGTCGGTGACGTCGTAGCACTGACCGCCGATGGTGCCGCCGTGTCCGGTGTTCATCGCGTAGTACCAGGCGTACTGCTTGACGGCCACCGCCCCGGCCTGCAGGGCGGCGGGTCGCCAGCTCGTCACCCACTCATTGGGGAGGGTGTCGCGGACGTATTCCCTGAACGGCACGGTGACGACGGCGCCGGCGCTGACGAGGCCGACCCGGATGGTGTCGGGCGGCGTGGTCGAGGACAGCCAACGGGTGCAGGTCGACGGCGCGGCCTCAGCCGGAGAGGCGAGGACAGACAGGCCGGCGCCGCAGGTGAAGAGGGAGAGGGCGAGGGCGGCGGCTCGGGATGCAGCGAACATGGTGGACGCTCCGAAGGTCAGCGGTACCGGGGGGTCCGGCCGACGCAGTGCACCGCTTCCGGGATGGTGCGGAACAGTGCAGGGCTGCACTGTCCCGCCGTACCGGTCGCAAGGTCTGCTTCGACGGAGCTGAAACTCTCGGAAGGGACCTTCGCCATGTCATCGACATCTCTCAGCCGCCGGCAACTGCTCGTGTTGTCCGGTGCGACCGCCACCGGTGCCGCGATCGGTGGCCTCGGTCTACCGGGCGGGCCCGCCTCCGCTGCTGTCGGGGTCATGCAGTGGCCGACCAGCGGGACCGTGACCAGCCTGATCGGCTGGCGCACCCTCAATGGAGTCAGGAAGTTCCACGCCGGGATCGACATCGGCACCGGCACCGGCACCGGCAGGCCGAACGTGGTCGCCGCGTACGGCGGCACGGTGCGGATCGCGCGGGACCAGGGCGACGGGTACGGCAACAAGGTCGTGATCGATCACGGATCGGGCTGGGAGACGCTGTACGCACACCTGCACGAGATCAAGACCGCCGTCGGTGCCACCGTCACGAAGAACCAGCTGATCGGCGTGGTCGGCAACACCGGCCATTCGTTCGGCAACCACCTGCACCTCGAGGCGCGGTTGCGCGGGCAGACGTACGAGGCATTGAACGACGCGGTGGGCCGCCGCACCGGCGGCTCGATCCGGCCCGGCGACCCGATCAACGTCGACTTCCCCGGCCTGGGCCCGGCGCCCGCCGCCGGGTATTTCCGGGGACTCGCCCTCTCGCCCGCTTCCGGTCAGGGCTTCTGGTTGGCCGCCCGGGACGGCGGCGTGTTCACGATCGGGGCGGCCACCTTCTACGGGTCGATGGGGGGCCAGGCACTCAACTCGCCGGTGGTGGGTATGGCCGCGCATCCGTCGGGCAATGGCTATTGGTTGGTTGGCGCGGACGGTGGGATCTTCGCGTTCGGGGCGGCCGGTTTCCAGGGTTCGATGGGCGGTAAGCCGCTCAATTCGCCGGTGGTGGGTATGGCCGCGCATCCGTCGGGCAATGGCTATTGGTTGGTTGGCGCGGACGGTGGGATCTTCGCGTTCGGGGCGGCCGGTTT
>NZ_JBSGFR010000016.1:132318-182987 GCF_053603475.1 Actinoplanes sp. NPDC004185
CCAGGGTTCGATGGGCGGTAAGCCGCTCAACTCGCCGGTGGTGGGTATGGCCGCGCATCCGTCGGGCAATGGCTACTGGCTCGTCGGCGGGGACGGCGGGATCTTCGCTTACGGCTCGGCCGGCTTCTACGGTTCGGCCGGCGGCGTCGCGTTGCGCCAGCCGGTCGTCGCGGTCTGCGCCACCCGCACCGGCGCCGGTTATTGGCTGTTGGCCGGTGACGGCGGCGTCTTCGCGTACGGCGACGCGCCGTACATCGGTAACGGCCTGCCGTTTGAGCCCTGAGACAGCCCCTGGCCATTTCCATGACGACACGTGTCCGGCGGTGGTCGCATCGTTTCTGACTGGGCCGCTCTGATCTTGCTTGTGGCCGCTCGGTCCCGCTACGGTGCACCGGCTTTAATGCATCTCTGACAGGGAGACATAGAGAAAATGACTGCTACCCAGGCCCCCGCCGGCACGGGCTCGAAGTCCTGGATCGTCGCGCTGGTGCTCAGCTTCTTCGTGGGCGTGCTCGGCATCCACCGCTTCTACGTCGGCAAGATCGGCACCGGGGTTCTCATGCTGATCACCTTCGGCGGCTTCGGCCTCTGGGCGCTGATCGACTTCATCATGATCGCGGTCGGGAAGTTCACCGACAAGCAGGGCCTCGCGCTCGCTCGCTGACGCGGCCGGCCGGGGCGCGGTCCACTCAGGAGCTGAGTCTCCGCAAGTGGGCCAGGTCCCGGCCGACCTCGGTCACCGGGTCGGCCATCGGGTAGTGCGCGTGCAGGGACAACGGGCCGGCATAACCGCGCTCGCGGAGCGTGCCCAGCGTCGCGGGCCAGTCGACGACCCCGCCGCCGTCGGCCAGTGGCTGCCAGGCGAGACGACCTTCGCGCCAGGCCGCGTTCTTCACGCCGACGCAGGCGATCCGGTCACCTGACAGGTCCAGGCTCATCGGCAGTTGTTCGCTGCCTTCCATGGCCTGGTTGCCGGGGTCGAGGTAGAAGGGCAACTCCTCCGTGAGGCGCAGCGCGTGCGCCGCCGACGGGTGGATCGTGCCGTGGTGCAACTGCAGGGCCACCCGTACGCCGCGCCGGCGGCCCAGTCCGGCCAGGGCGGCCAGGTCACGCCGTGCGGTGTCAAGGATGTGCTGGTAGCCGAGGGTGGCGTCGTACCGCCACCAGCCCAGGCGGACCAGCGGCACGCCCAGCTCGGCGCACACCCCCAGGATCGTGTCGGCGGTGTCGTCGGCCCGGACCAGATCGGTGGTGACCATGCCGAGCTGCAGGCCGTGGCGGGTGAGCTCGGCGGCGACGTCCCTGAGCCGGGTGGGGTCGTCCGGGGTCACGGTCTGGCCGTCGCGCACGACCAGCTCGGCTCCGTCCGCGCCGAGCTCGGCCAGGGTCGCGGCGAGCCGGCCGGCCGGGAGAGCCCCGAACGGTTTGGTCATGACAAGCATGCGGATGCCTTCCATAGATGCAGACGACTCTATCGTGGTCCGCCCGAGGGGCGCGGACGTCGAGATACTTCGATAGGTTCGGGCTGACCACTCCACGCCGGACCGTGACCCGGTCCGCGACGGAAGGAAGTTCGACCGTGCGACGACTGCTGGTGGCAACGCTCGCCACCGCACTGACCCTGGCCGGGACCGCGCTCCCGGCCCAGGCCGCACCCACTCCCGGCGGCGCCGGGCTGGGCGACGAATACTTCCCGGACTACGGCAACAGCGGCTACGACGTCTCGCACTACGACGTACGGCTGCGCTACTACCCCGGCGAGGACCGCCTCACCGGCACCACCACGATCCTGGCCGCGGCGACGCAGGACCTCAGCTCCTTCCACCTCGACTTCGTGCTCGACGTGGCCTCCGTGAAGGTCAACAACCGGGCCGCCACCTTCGCCCGCGAGGGCGACCACGAGCTGGTCGTCACGCCGTCGCGGACCGTCAGCCAGGGCCAGACGATGACCGTCGTGGTGCAGTATTCCGGCGTGCCGTCCAACAAGGTCGCGGCCGGCTACACCGCCTGGACGCGCACCGCCGACGGCGCCCTGGCGGTCGGCCAGCCCGAGATCGCCTGGTGGTGGTTCCCGAGCAACGACCACCCGAGCGACAAGGCCACCTTCGACGTCTCCGTGGCCGTGCCCGACGGCGTCGAGGTGCTCAGCAACGGCGTCATGCCGCGCAACCCCACCCAGGACATCCTGGGCTGGAAGCGGTGGAGCTGGCGCTCGCTGCATCCGCAGGCCACCTACCTGGCGTTCCTGGCGATCGGGCAGTACGAGATCACCCGTGACACCACGGCCGACGGCCAGCAGGTCATCAACGCGTACTCGGAGCTGCTGCCGCAGGACTTCGAGGACGCGGCCAAGGCCAGCGTCGAGCGCACCGCCGAGGTCGTCGAGTGGGAGAGCAGCGTCTTCGGGCCGTACCCGTTCGAGGCGCAGGGCGGCGTCGTGGGCCCGCCGGGCGCGCTCGGTTTCGCCCTGGAGAACCAGACCCGGTCGGTCTACTCGTCCGGCTTCTTCCGCAGCGGCGCCAACATGTCGGTGATCGTGCACGAGAACGCCCACCAGTGGTTCGGCGACAGCGTGGCGGTCGAGCAGTGGAAGGAGATCTGGCTCAACGAGGGCTTCGCCAGCTACGCCGAGTGGCTGTGGTCCGAGCAGCAGGGTGAGGGCACGGCCCAGGAGCTCTTCGACTACCTGTACGCCACCCAGCCCGCCGACTTCTGGACCGTCGCACCCGGCGACCCCGGCGCGGCCGACATCTTCAGCAACCCGGTGTACGACCGGGGCGCCATGACGCTGCACCAGTTGCGCCGGACCATCGGTGACGACGACTTCTTCGAGCTGCTGCGCACCTGGGTGGCCGAGCACAAGGACAGCGACGGCAACACCGCCGAGTTCATCGCGCTGGCCGAGAAGGTCTCCGGCCAGCAGCTGGACGAGCTGTTCCAGGCCTGGCTCTACACGCCGTCCAAGCCGGCGGTCGAGGGTGTCTCCGCGCTGGCCCGTAAGGCCGCGCCGCAGGCCCCGAAGTCGTGGGCGAAGATCCAGCAGACCCACGAGCTGCTGCACGCCCACTGATCCGTCCCTGCTGAGGGCCCGGCCGGAAACGGTCGGGCCCTCAGTGCAGTTTCGCCTCGTCGGCGGCCTCGCGGCCCGATTCCCAGCCCTCCAGGCTGGCCACCCGGAAGCCGCGCCCGCGCGTGGTGCTCGGGAAAGAACGGTCCCGCGCCTCGCGCACCTGCACGTCCCGCGAGGCGAGCACCGGCAGCAGCGCCGCGGGATCGGCCGCTTGGTCCAGGGCGGCCCGGCTGGCCTCGGCGAGCCGTTCCCCGATCCGTACCGCGTAGCCGACCAGGAACGACTGCCGGAAGTTCTTCAGCCGCGACCGGCCCGCCTTGCCGCGCGGCTCGGTGCGCGCCATCGCCCGGTGCGCCTGCACCAGCAGCGAGGTGTGCAGCAGGTCCACCGCGTCGATGTCGGCGTCGAAGCCGAAGACGGTGGCGAAGCCGAACTCGGGGGACCAGACCACGTGGCAGCGGTTGGCCCGGGCGACGGAGTTCAGCAGCGACGCCTTCTCACTCTCGTACGGGTGGTCGACCCCGATCCGCCGGGCGTACGGGACCACGGCGCTCTCACCCCCGGCGGCCAGCAGCGCCTCGTCGATGCTGTGCCGCGAGATCAGCTCCTGGGCCTTGGCGCTGTACGCCTCCGCCTCGGCCGGGAAGGTCGTCGCCTCGGCCTTGGCCAGCAACGCCCGTACCCGTTCCAGCTTGGCGTCGTTGCCGGGCGCCCGCCGCACCGGCGCCGCCTGCCCGGGTGGCGGCACGAGCACCTCGATCGGCGGCAGCCCGTTCAGCAGGGTCACCAGACTCAGCATGGCGTCGATCAGGGTGACCCGGTCGACGCGGCGGTGGGTGGTGACCTGCCGCAGGTAGCCGGCGTCGTCACCCCACCACGGGCGGGCGTCGAGCTCGGCGGCCTGGGCCCGCCAGCGCTCGTCGACCGTCTTGGGCCGGAAACCCCGCAGGTACGCGGCGACGGAGTCGACGATCAGCAGCGGCTGCACCCCGGTGCCGCGCCGGGTGACCAGGCGGTGCAGCTCGGCCGGCTGCCAGCCACCACGCCAGAGCCGCGCGGTGGCGTCGAACAGGGCCGTGACCAGCACCGGATCCACCTCGGCGGCCGGCGCGACGGTGAGCGCGTCGAGGCCGTCCTCGTACCCCGTCCGCCCGCCGACGATCGCCCCGACCGTCTCCCGCACCGTTTCCACGCGGCCATGATGCCTGGTCGGGCCCGGGAACCACGCACAGCGGGGCCGCCGGGCGGTGCACGTCACCCCGGTGGTCGTACCGTGGGCCGCATGACGACGGCGGCTCAGCTGATGGCGTTCAGCGGGGTGGTGGGCCTGGGCGCGATGTCGCCGGGCCCGGACTTCGCGGTGGTCGTGCGCCGCGCGGCCCTGCGCGGGCGGGCGGAGGGCATGGCCGCGGCCACGGGCGTGGCCACCGGCGTCTTCCTGTGGGCGGTGGCGGCGGCCGCGGGGGTGGCCGCGCTGGTCGCGACGGTCCCGGTGGTGCTCACGACCATCCGGTACGCGGGTCCGGCGTACCTCGCGTACCTGGGGATCAAGGCCTTGCTGGCAGCGATCCGTCCCACCGCGACCGGTCCGGGCGCCGCGCCGGGGTCCACCGGCGGGGCGTTCCGGGACGGGCTGCTCTGCAACGCCCTCAACCCGAAGGCGGCGGTGTTCTTTCTGGCGCTGCTGCCGCAGTTCCTGCCCGCGCATCCCGGCACCCTCGACACCCTCACCCTGTCGCTGCTCGCCGTTGCCGTCACGCTGCTGTGGTTCTGCACCGTGGCGAACCTGGTGGCGGTGTTCCGGCGGGTGTTCGACCGCTCCGGGGTGCGCCGGGCGCTCGACGGGCTGAGCGGCGCGGCGCTGCTCGGGCTGGGCGCCCGGCTGGCCCGCGGGGTCAGCGGCGTCTCTTGAAATCGCGGTGTTCCAGGATGAGGCACCGCTCGACCGGGTTCGGCCGGTACGGGATCACCTTGCCCGTCATCGAGAATCCGATCCGCTGGTAGAACGCCAGCGCTCGGGCGTTGCGCTCGTGGACGCCGAGGGTCAGGTGCGAGACGTCGATGTGCTCCGCGAAACGGACCGCCGCCTCGACGAGCCGGGCACCGAGGCCGGTCGGTCCGCGGTGGCCCGCACGGACATAGACGGCATGGAGGTGGGCGTGGTCGGGGACCTCCGCCAACGGCTCGACACTGGCCGAGCCCACCCAGTCGTTGTTCCGGTCACAGGCGATGAAGGTCGCCCCGTCGTCAGAGGTCGCCTCGGCAATCGCCTGCTCCTGCCAGGAGGCGTCGTCACGGCCGGCCACCTCGGCGTACGAGGAGCTGAACGCCGTGGGGGTGTCCCGCACCGCCTCGAGCCTGACCGCCCGCAGTTCCCGCCACTCCTGGGATCTGATCCGCCGGACGACGTAGGTCGTCGGCGATCCACCGAGGCCGGCGCGTGGCGCGGACGGGTTCGTACGCAAGGCGGTCGGACCTCCTCCGGCCGGCGACATTCGGCTCGGCCGTTCGCATCGTATTGTCGTCCCGGATCCTGGAGGTGCGACGCTGTGGCTCCGCTGAGTCCGGCTCAGGCGGCACTCAGTGCCCGCCCATAGGGTCGATCTGCCCGCCGCACTGTGGCCGCCTGTCGTCGAGGAGATCCGTCGCCTGGCCGTTCGTGCCCAGGATCGGCCCTGGACCTCTGACTGATTGCCGGAGACCGCGCCTGGCCGGCCCTGGGCGCCCTACGCGGGCCGCCGGCCGGTACCGCACGTCCACCTCGGCCGTCGGGTCATCGGCGCCGACGCGGTGCAGGTGGACCGGCCGGCCGCCGACGTGGTCGTAGAGCCGGATGCCGTCCACCAGCAGCACCGGTGCGATGCACAGGTCGATCTCGTCGATCAGTCCACGATCGAGACGCCGGCGGCCGATGTCCGCCGACAGCACCTCCACGTTCTTGCCGTCGGCTGCCGCCAGCGCGATCCGCACGGCTTCGGCCACGTCGCCGTCGAGGAACGTGACCCGCTCGGCGTCCTCTCCATGTCGTGGTCCTCCCGGGTCACGGCCGCCGCCTCCGGCTCCCGCGGCGATAGGGTGGCGAATGGCTGCGCGAAGGTCTGACTCCGAGGAGCGTGACATGCCGGGGTCGACGGACCAAGACATAGCTGACGCCATAGCCGCCATCAAGAACGAAGCCCGGCGGTGGTCCGCCATGGCCGACGCTCGGCGCACCGCGTCCCGTACGGCCGGCAGGCAGACGTGTCTGCTGGTCACGGCACTGTCCTCGGTGCTGATAGTGTGCGCCCTGGTCGCCTCCGCCTGGACCGCCAGGCCGGCAGTGAGCGGCACGCTGATCGCTGTACCTGTCTTCGTGGCCGCCCTGGGGCTGAGCGGTTCGCTGTTGCTCTACGTCATCGGCGCTGCCGTGGCGTACCGGTCGGTCGGAGCCGATCAGGCGGTGGGGGCAGGCGTGAGATTCATGGTCGCGATCACCATGGCCGGCCGGGCGTTGTTCATGGGTACCGCGCTGGCCACGGTTCTCGCCGGGGTTCTGGTCGCTGCCGAGGGGCTGGCCTCAGCCGCTGTCCTGGCGGTGGCTGTCGCCGTCGGGGTAGCCGTCCTGGGGCAGAAGCTGGGAGTCCTCATCCGCCATGCCGGAACGGTGTAGATCTACCAGCCTCGGGCTCACTTGCTCCGAGCAGGTACGGGTCAGGGGCGCGGTGTACGGCCGTGCGGAACCGGGCCGCGGGATGCGGGGCCGCGCCGAGCCGGCCCGGGCCGGGTGCTGCGAGGCCGGGTGGGACTGCGCCGAGGGAGGCCGTGCGGTGCCGGCTCGCGGGCCGAGGGAATCCGACGCGGCGCGGGAACGACTGGTGGTGAGACCTGAGGGGAGAGGCCGAGCCCGGTCAGCCGCATCGCGACGACCAGCAGTGCGGCAGCCACCGCGGCATCGATCCAGTAGTGGTTGGCGGTCCCGACCACCACCAGCAGCGTGACAAGCGGGTGGAGCAGCCACAACCATCGCCACCGGCCCCGCGTCAGCCTCATCAGCGTCAGCCCCACCAGCAGCGACCAGCCCACGTGCAGCGACGGCATGGCGGCGTACTGGTTGGTGACGCTGTCGGTGCCGGGGGAGCCGTAGACGCTGGGCCCGAACAGCTGCCCGGTGTCGACCAGGCCCGTGCGCGCCAGCATCCGGGGCGGGGCCAGCGGAAAGATCAGATGAACCACCAGCGCCGCGCCGGTGAGCAGGGCCAGGGTGTTGCGCACGGGCCGGTAGTGGGTGGGGCGGCGCAGGTAGACCCAGAGCAGGAAGGCGATCGTGGCCGGGAAGTGAACGTACGCGTAGTAGCTGTTCGCCGCCTCGATCACCGCGCCGGAGCGCAGCAGCAGGTGCTGCAGGCCGGTCTCGCCGGGCAGGCGCAGCAGCCGCTCCAGGTCCCAGACCCGGCTCGCGTGGGCCATGGCCGTGGCGACGTGGCCGTCCGCGGCCAGCCGGCCCAGGCTGTAGGCGGCCCACAGCGCCGCGATCAGCGCCAGTTCGCGCAGCGGCGCCGGCCGGGTCCGCGGTACGGCCACGGGAGCTACGGCCGGACGGTCGTCGGCGAGCGTCATCGCGGGTCACCTCTGTTCACGGGTGAGGGCCCGGACCGCCGGGGCGGTCCGGGCCACTCTCATCGGCCTGCGGTGACCAGATCCGAGCCGGTGTGTTCCGGCTCGCTCAGCTCGTCCGGCGGGACGCGCAGCTTCTCGCCCTCCACGTCGATGTCCGGCAGCACCCGGTCCAGCCAGCGCGGCAGCCACCAGGCCCGGCGCCCGAGCAGCGTCATGACCGCCGGCACGATGGTCATCCGGACCACGAACGCGTCGAACAGGATGGCCGCGGCCAGCGCGAAGCCGATGGACTTGATGAACGACTCGGGCGACAGGATGAAGCCGGAGAAGACGCTGACCATGATGATCGCCGCGGCCGTCACCACCCGGGCCCCGTGCGCGAAGCCGTTGACCACCGCCTGGGTCGGCGGGGTGCCGTGCACGTGCTCCTCGCGCATCCGGCTGACCAGGAAGACCTCGTAGTCCATGGCCAGGCCGAAGACGATGCCGATCAGGAACACCGGCAGCATGCTCATCACCGGGCCGGCCTGGTCGATGCCGAACAGCCCGCCGAGCCACCCCCACTGGAAGACGGCCACGACGGCGCCGAAGGTGGCGATCACCGAGAGCAGGAAGCCGCCGATCGCCTTGATCGGCACCAGGATCGACCGGAACAGCAGCGTCAGCAGCAGGAACGCCAGCGCCACGATCACCGCCAGGTACGGCACCAGCGCGCTGCCCATCTTGTCGGACATGTCGATGTCGACCGCCGTGGTGCCCGTGACCGACAGGTCCGCCCCGGTGCGCTCGCGCAGGCCGTCGTTCTGGTCGCGGATCGCGTGCACCAGCGCCTCGGTCTCCGCGCTGTCCGGTGCGGTGGCCGGGATGACCTGCAGGATCGCCGTGTCACCGGCCGGGTTGAGGGTGGGCGGGCTGACCGTGACGACCCCGGCCAGGCCCTTGATCGTCCCGGCCGCCGTGGCCGCGGCGTTCCGCGGGTCCGGGCTCGACGCGGCGTCGACCACCACGGTCAGCGGGCCGTTGAAGCCCGGCCCGAAGCCGTCGGTCAGCATGTCGTACGCCTTGCGCTGGGTGGTCTCGGTGCCGGCCATGTTGTCGCCGGGCAGACCCAGGCGCAGGTCCAGGGCCGGGATCGCGAGGACCAGCAGGCCCAGCACGGCGGCGATCAGGACGGCCACCGGGCGGCGGGTGACGAACCGGGCCCAGCGCAGCCCGGCCGACGGCTTGGTCGCGCCGGCCTCCGGGTCGCGGCCCCGGCGGCCCATGACGCGCTGGCCGGCGAAGCCGAGCAGGGCGGGCAGCAAAGTCAGGGCGATCAGCACCGCGACGACGACGGCGAAAGCGGCCGCCAGTCCCATCTGGGTCAGGACCGGGATGTTGACCACGGTCAGCGCGGCCAGGGCGATGAACACGGTGAGCCCGGCGAAGGTGACCGCGGAACCGGCCGTGCCGACCGCGCGGGCGACCGCTTCCTCGGTGCGGCGCCCGATGGTGATCTCGTGGCGGTAGCGGGAGACGATGAACAGCGCGTAGTCGATGGCCACGGCGATGCCGAGCATCAGGGCGAGCGTGGAGGTGCTGCTGCCCAGGTCGACGAAGCCGGAGGCGATCTGGATGCCGAGCACGGCCGCGGCGACGCCGAGGATGGCCGTCAGCAGCGGCAGCCCGGCCGCGACCAGCGAGCCGAAGGTGATGACCAGGACCACCGCGGCGACCAGGATGCCGAGGATCTCGGAGTTGCCCGGGCCGCCCTGCTCCTGGACCGCGTCACCGCCGGCCTCCACGGCCAGGCCGGCGTCCCGGCCCGCTTCGGTGGCCTCGGTGAGCGCCTCGCGGTCGGCGTCGGTCAGCGCGGTGGCGGCGACCTTGTACGTCACCTGCGCGTACGCGACCGTGCCGGCCTGGTTGACGGTGCCCTGCAGCGGGTCGGTGACCGCGGCGACCTGCGCGCCGGTCTTGAGCTGGGCGACGGTCTCCGCGACGGCGGCCCGGTTGCGCGCGTCGGTGAGCTTCTCGCCGGCGGGAGCCGCGAACACCACCCGGGCCTGGGCGCCGTCCGCACCGGCGCCGGGGAAGCGCTGACCGAGCAGGTCCATCGCCTCCTGGGCCTCGGTGCCCGGGATCTTGAACTCGTCGGAGGTGGGCCCCGACAACGTGGCCGCGCCCACGCCGAGTAACGCCAGCGCGGCGAGCCAGAGCGCGAGGATCAGTCTGCGCCGGCGGAAACTGAACCGGCCCAGCCGGTAGAGGTAGGTGGCCATCGGTACTCCCGGGATCGCGTCGTCAGGTGACCCTTGAAACGATCAATGAATCCCGGTCCCGGCGCGTCGTCCCGGTGCAGGCACCGCATACCATCGCCGTGGTATTTCGGGCCGGCCCCGGCTACTGCGACGAGACGACGACCCGGTCCCGCCCGCCCGCGTACGGTCAGCGTGATGGAGGAGACCGGCGTCATGCGGATCAAGCGGTGGCCTGTCACCCAGTGGCACCCGCTGCTGGTCGACGCGCTGCTCGCCGTCGTGCTGGCCGGGTTCGTGCTGAAGTCGGCGGTGCTGGAGCCGAGGTCCGCTCTGGCCGAGACCGTGACGGTCGGCGACGTGCTGGTCGCCGTCGTGGCGTTCCTCGCCGTTCTGCAACGCCGCAGCCGTCCTCGCGCGGCCCTGGTGATCGCCACCGGCGCCACCGTCGGCGGGATCAGCCAGGGGGTCAGCAATCCCGGCCTGATCCTGGTGCTCGGCGTGATCACCTATTCCATCGCGGCCCACCGCAACCGCCGCGACGGCTGGACCTGCGCCCTGGCCGCGGCCTCGGTGGTCTACACCGCCGCCGTCGTCACCTCGTCGGGATGGCGTCCGGACGTGCTGGCCGTCTTCGCCTGGATCTTCATGGCCGCCGCGGTCGGGGACGCCGCCCGCAGCCACCGCGCCTATGTCGCCGAGGTCGAGGCCCGGGCGCACCGCGCCGAGCAGACCCGCGAGCAGGAGGCGCAGCGCCGGGTGATCGACGAGCGGCTGCGGATCGCCCGCGAGCTGCACGACGTGGTCGCCCACCACATCGCGGTGATCAGCGTGCAGGCGGGCGCGGCCACCCACGTCCTGGAGCGCCGGCCCGACCAGGTGGGCCCGGTGCTGGCGCACATCCGCGAGGCCTCCGACCTGGTGCTCAAGGAGATCTCGTCGGTGGTGGGCGTGCTGCGCAACTCCGACGAACAGGCCAACACCGAGCCGGCCCCGGGATTGTCGCGGCTGCCCGATCTGCTGGGCGCCCTGCAGGCCGCCGGTTTCGCCGTACGGAACCAGCTGCTCGGCGAGCCGCGCGAGTTGCCGGCGATGGTCGACCTGGCGGCGTACCGGATCGTGCAGGAGGCCCTGACCAACGCCCACCGGTACGGCGACGGCCGGGCCGTCCTGCTCGTCGAGTACGCCCCCAGCGGCGTCATCCTGGAGGTCACCAACGACATCCGGCCCGACCGGGACACCGAGGGCACCGGCTACGGCCTGCTCGGCATGCGCGAGCGGGCCACCGCGGCTGGCGGCACCGTGACCGCCGGCCCGCTCGGCGACGGCCGCTTCCGGGTGCACGCCGTGCTGCCGACCGAGGAAGTCCCGGCGAAGGGCTGCCTCCGGTGACCATCCGCGTGCTGCTGGCCGACGACCAGACGCTGATCCGGGCCGGCTTCAAGATGATCATCGACTCCGAGCCGGAGTTCGAGGTGGTCGGCGAGGCGTCCGACGGGGGTGAGGCGGTGGCGCTGGCCCGTACGGCCCGGGCCGACGTGGTGCTGATGGACATCCGGATGCCGCGGATGGACGGCCTGGAGGCCACCCGCCGGATCGGCGCCGACGACAACCTCGCCGGGGTACGCGTGCTCGTCCTCACCACCTTCGAGAACGACGACAACGTGGTGCTCGCGCTGCAGGCCGGCGCCAGTGGCTTCCTGGGCAAGAGCGTCGCGCCCGCGGACCTGTTGCACGCGATCCGGGTGGTGGCCGGCGGCGAGGCGCTGCTGTCGCCGCGGGCCACCCGCGGGCTGGTCAGCCGGTTCCTGAGCCAGCCGGAGGCCGGGGCCGGGGCGGTCCCGGTGGAGCTGACCGGCCTGACCGAGCGGGAACGCGAGATCCTGGTGCTGGTCGCCCACGGCCTGTCGAACGACGACATCGCCGAGCGGCTGTACGTCTCCCCGCTGACCGTGAAGACGCACGTCAACCGGGCGATGACCAAGCTCGACGTCCGGGACCGGGCGCAGCTGGTGGTGCTGGCGTACCAGCGCGGCCTGGTCCGCCCGGGCGAGCAGCTACCCACGGGCTAGGGCGACCGCGTCCCGCACCGCGTTCAGGCCGTCGGCCTGCGTGACGATGGCCTGGTAGCCGAGCTCGGCGACGGCCTTGCCGGTGCGCAGCGTGCAGGTCTGCTCCAGGAACCAGCGCGCGGGAACGGGAATCACCTTGGCCGCGGTGCCGGCGTCCAGGTCGGGGACGGCGGCGTCGACCCCGTAGATCGCGAAGTTCTCCTCGAGGAACTCGCGGAGGGTGACGCGGTGCTGATCGGTGATGAAGTAGGCCTGTCCCGGCCGGCCGTGCAGCCATCCCCGGACCAGGCCCTCGACCGCGTTGTCGACGAAGGTGACGTCGGTGCGGTGCCGGCCGCCCTCGATCCAGGCGAACTCGCCGTTGCGGGCCGCGTGGATGAGACCTTCGACCAGGGAGCTCTCGGGTCCCCAGACGAACCGCGGCCGGATCGACACGGTGCTGAAGCGGGGCCCGTTCGCGGCCAGGACCAGCGCCTCGGCTTCCGCTTTCGTCGCGCAGTAGGCAGCCTCGGAGTCCGGTCGCAGGGGCGCGCTCTCGTCGACGTCGACGAGCGGCTCGCCCGCCAGCAGAGCGGATTCGCTGCCGCAGTGCACGAAGCGGGCCACTCCGGCCTGCCGGGCCGCTTGCAGGGCGGCTCGGGTGCCGCCCACCGTGATCAGCTCCTGCCGCTCCCGCCCGGCCGTGATGTCGGTCTCCGCGGCCAGGTGGAACAGCACCTCGCTGCCCTCGACGGCGGCGCGCCACGTCTCGGGCTCGGTCAGCTCGCCGCGCACCGGCTGGGCGCCCAGCGCGGCCACCACGTCCGCGGACGCCGCACTGCGGACCAGGACCTTGACCGCGTGCCCATCGACCAGCAGGCGGTGCACCAGTCGCCGGCCGATGAAGCCGGAACCGCCGGTGATGAAGGTCTGTGCCATGTCGTTCTCCTCGATCGTGATGAGCTCTGCCTGGTCCAGCAACCGGCGACCGCCGACGCTTCCCTCAGGAACAATGAGCTTTCGAGGGTCTGCGATAAGATTCTCGAATGGCTACGCTGCGGGCGCTGGAGTGTCTGATCGCGGTCACGGACACCGGCTCCATCACCGAGGCGGCCCGGCTGCTGCACTCCTCGCAGCCCGCGGTGTCCCAGCAGATCGCGGCGCTGGAGCGCGAGACCCGGACACCTCTGCTGCGCCGGGAAGCACGTGGTGTCTCGCTCACCCCGGCCGGGCGCGCGGCCGTGGCGGACGCTCGACGAGCTGTCGACGCAGCCGCGTCAGCTGTGCGCTCGGCCCGGGCCACGGGTGAGGCAGAGGGCGGATCGCTGCGCCTGGTCTGCGCGCAGAGCCTGACCGTGCCGTTGCTCGCCCCGGTGATCCGCGCCTGGCACCGGCGTCACCCCCGGGTGGCGATCGCCATCAGGGAGGCCGTCAGGCCGGACGGCCTGTTCAACCCGGTCGACGGGGAGGATGTCGACATCCTCGTGGTGCCCGGACCGTTCGACGGCCGTTTCATCTCCACGGCTCTCGCCGAGGAGGAGATCGTGCTGACCGCGCCGAGAGGCCATCGGCTGGCGGAGCAGGGATCGGTGGAACTGGCCGAGCTCGACGGTGCGGATCTGGTGCACTTCGCGCCGGAGAACAGCTTGAGCAGCTGGCTCGACCGGTCGCTGAGCGCCGCCGGCGTCCGCCTGAAGCCGGTGGTGAGAACGGCGGTCACCGCCGCGGTACCTCAGCTCGCCGCGGCCGGCCTCGGCATCGCGATCAGTCCGGTCAGTGCCGTCAGCGCGGGCTTCCCGGGCGTGGTCCGTTCCTTCTCGCCCCGGTGGACCCGGCCGCTGGTCGCGGTGACGCCGGGGGAGCCCGACCCGCTGGCGGCCCGCTTCATCGCCGATCTGCGCAGTCGCGGTGTGCGGGTGCCCCAAGACGTACAGAACCAGCTCAGGCCGTCCTGAGCAGGGCCACCACCGGGATGCGGCGGCCGGCGCGGGCCTCGTGCTCGGCGAAGAACGGGAAGCTCTGCTTGATCGCGGCCCACTCGCGGTCGTAGTCGTCGCCGGACAGCGGTTCGGCCCGGGCTGTGAACCGCTCGCCGGGCAGTTCGACCGTGACCGAGGCGTCGGCCAGCAGATTGCGGTACCACTGGGGGTCCTCGTGGGCACCGTTGTTCGAGGCGATCACGAGGAGGCGGTCGCCGCTGCGGACGTACATCATCGGGCTGGTCCGCTCCTGGCCGCTGCGGCGGCCGACCGTGCTGAGCAGCAGCAGGGGCCGGTTCCCGAGCGATTTTCCGCCGTCGGTCCGGAACTGCTCGATCAGCGTCCGGTTGTAGGCCAGCACGTCGTCAGGGATCGTCATCCGGACATCATCGCGCACGGCCTTGAGATTTCCACCTTGTTACAACTACCGTGGTCGATGCATGGGAGCGCTCCCATACTCATCCCCAGGAGTTGTCGAATGCGCTTGAGATCCCTCGCCTCCACCACGGCGGCCGCGGCGGCCGTGGTCGCCGGCACCGCGGTGCTCTGGCCCGGTGCCGCCTCGGCCGCCGAGTCCCCCTTCTATGTCGACCCGCAGGCCAGTGCCGCCCGCTGGGTCGCCGCCAACCCGGGCGACTCCCGGGCGGCCGTGATCCGCGACCGGATCGCCAACGTCCCGCAGGGCCGCTGGTACACCCAGAACAACACCGCCACGGTGGCCGCCGAGGTGGACGCCTACGTGGGAGCCGCCGCCGCGGCCGGCAAGACGCCGATCATGGTCGTCTACAACATCCCGAACCGCGACTGCAGCGGAGCCAGCTCCGGCGGGCTGGCCAACCACACCGCGTACCGGCAGTGGATCGACCAGGTGGCCGCCGGGCTCAAGGGACGCTCGGCCGCGATCATCCTGGAGCCGGACGTGCTCCCCATCATGACGAACTGCCTCACCGCGGCCCAGCAGCAGGACGTCTATGCCTCCATGGCGTACGCGGGCAAGAAGCTCAAGGCCGCCTCGTCCGCCGCCAAGGTCTACTTCGACGCGGGGAACTCGGCCTGGCTGGCCCCGGCCGAGATGGCCGCCCGGCTGGTCCGCGCGGACATCGCCAACAGCGCCGACGGGATCTCGGTCAACGTCTCGAACTACCGCACCACCGCGGAGTCGACCGCCTACATCCGCAACGTCATCGCCGCCACGGGGGTCTCCCGCCTCAAGGGCGTCATCGACACCAGCCGCAACGGCAACGGACCGCTGGGCAGCGAGTGGTGCGACCCGGCCGGGCGGGCGATCGGCATCGCCAGTACCACCGCGGTGGCCGACCCCATCCTGGACGCGTACCTGTGGATCAAGCTGCCGGGTGAGGCCGACGGCTGCATCGCCGGGGCCGGGCAGTTCGTCCCGCAGCGCGCCTACGACCTCGCGATCGCGGCCGGCCCGGTGAGCCCGCCGCCGGTCACGTCCTCGCCCACTCCCACCACGCCGGCCCCCAGCACGCCGCCGCCGAGCACTCCACCGCCCGCGACGACCCCGCCGCCGACCGGCACCTGTTCGGTGGCCTACTCGGCCAACGCCTGGTCGAACGGCTTCACCGCCGACGTGCGGATCACCAACCGCGGCGCCGCGCTGAACTCGTGGACGCTGACCTTCACCGCGCCGGCCAACGTCACGCTGAGCAGTGGCTGGAGCGGCACCTGGTCGCAGTCCGGCAGCACGATCACCGTGCGCAACGCGGCCTGGAACGGCTCCCTGGCCACCGGCGCCACCACCTCGACCGGCTTCCAGGCCACCTTCACCGGGTCCACCCCGGCCGACCCGACCGACTTCGCCCTGAACGGCACGCCATGTTGATCCGACTCGCGGCAGCCGGCGCGCTGCTGATCGGCGCGGTGCTGACCGCCGTGTCCCCCGCGGCCGCCGCCACGGCGTGCGACGTCACCTACACCGCCAACCAGTGGAGCACCGGCTTCACCGCCGACGTCCGGGTCACCAACAACGGCGCGCCGGTCAACGGCTGGGTCGTGACGTGGACGTTCACCGGCAACCAGCGGGTCACCTCCGGCTGGAACGCGCAGCTGACCCAGTCCGGCACCGCGGTGACCGCGGCGGCGCCGAGCTACAACACCGCCCTGGCCACCGGGGCGTCGGCCAGCTTCGGCTTCCAGGGGACGTACTCGGGCAGCAACCCGGCCCCGGTGTCCTTCGCCCTCAACGGCGTCTCCTGCAACGGCGACGCCCCGCCCACCAGCACCCCGCCGAGCACCCCGCCGAGCACGCCACCGAGCACCCCGCCCAGCACCCCGCCGACCTCGACCCCGCCGCAGGCCGGGTGCGGGTCCGGCGCCCGCTGCGACGGCTTCGAGGGCACGCAGGCCAACTGGGCGGTGACCTACCCGGACTGCTCGGGCACGGGCAAGGCGGCCTTCGACCCGGCGGTCGCGCACAGCGGCAGCACCTCCCTGCGGGTCGACGGCACGGCCGGCTACTGCAACCACGTGTTCATGCGCAACACCGCGCTGCTGCCGGCCGGGGCGTCCGCTCTGTTCGTCCGCTACTGGGTGCGGCACACCACCGCCCTGCCGGCGGCGCACACCACGGCGGTGGCGTTGCGGGACGCCAACGACGGCAACCGGGACCTGCGCTTCGGCGGCCAGAACGGCGCCCTGCAATGGAACCGGGCCTCCGACGACGCCACGCTGCCGGAGCAGAGCCCGGCCGGGGTGGCGCAGTCCGCGCCACTGCCGACCGGTAGCTGGAACTGCGTGGAGTTCAAGGTGGACCAGAGCAACGGCACCATGCAGACCTGGCTCAACGGCACGTCGGTGCCCGGGCTGCTGCAGGACGGCGTGCCGACGCACGACATCGACAGCCAGTGGCTGAACCGCACCTGGCGACCGGCCCTGACGGACCTGCGCCTGGGCTGGGAGAGCTACGGCGAGGGGGCCGACACCCTCTGGTACGACGACGTCGCCGTGGGCACCGCCCGCGTCGGCTGCTGAGTCACCGGCACCCGGGCGGCGGCGTCCCATCCATCCGCGCCGCCGCTCCGGGTGCCGGGCCCGGTCACAGCTCGAACCAGTATCTGCGGGCGGGACCGAACGGGGTCTCCCCGAGGCCCTCGAAGACCCCGCCACCGCGCTCGATCGTCCGCATCGAAGCGACATTGCCGGGCGCGCAGACGGCCAGCACCCGTTGCAGGCCCAGCCCGCGCGCCTCGTCGAGCATCCGGTCCAGCGCCCAGGCGCCCAGCCCGCGCCGGCGCGCCGACGGCCGGATGCCGTAACCCAGGTGGCCGGCCCACCGTACGTAGTCGTCGTCGCCGTGGCGCAGCGCGATCCCGCCCAGCACGCGATCACTCTCGATGATCCAGCGGTACGTGCACCGGTGCCGGCCGGCGTCCGTCGTCCGCGCCGGATCGGACTGCTCCGAGAGCCGGGCCAGCCAGGCCGCGAAGCCGGCCGGTGTGCCGACCTCGTCGGCGGGGTCCAGCCCGAAGCCGTCCTCGTGCGCTCCTGGCCCCCACTCGGCGTGGGCCTCCAGCCAGGCCTGGTGCAGGTGGACGGCGGGGGCGATCAGCTCGGGCACGCGACGACGATACCGACCGGCGCCGACAACTCGTACGCAACTGCGTTCTTGTTCGGGGCAGGGGCCCCCACCACGATCGGCGGTGTCCGGACGGTCCAGACGAGGGGCGAGGTTTGATGAACGCCACCACCACGACGGCGGTGCCGCCGGATCCCACCGGCGCCGCCACACCGGTCGAGTTCGCGGGACGCCTGCGCGCGTTGATGGCCATGCGCAGACGCTCGCTGGACAGCGTCGCCAAGCGTAGCCGCGACGCGGGGACACCCATCTCCCGCGCCACGGTCCACAATCTGATCACCGCCGCGAGCACTCCCCGGCAGGACTCCCTCGTGGGCTTCCTGCGCGGCTGCGGAGTGCCGCCCCGCGAGCAGATCCGCTGGCTCATCACCTTCCACAAGGTCTACCCGGAGGGCCAGCGCACGGTCAGGCCCCGGCCGGCCCCGGATCCTCGCGCGTGCTGACGGCCGCGTGCCCGGCGGTACGGGCCAGCGTGATGCGGTCGATCTCGGTGTAGGGCTGCTTGCTCCCCGGCAGGGCGTCGGCCAGGCTGCGCACGGTCATCGTGGTGCGCGCACCACGGGCGGCGGGCACGACGTCGACAGCGATGAAGGCGTAGTCGTCGTAGCGCACCTGGGACCAGTCGACCACCTCGGGGATCCGGCTGCCGCCCGGGTGCCCGGCCGCCTTGATCTTGCTGTCCTGCGTGGACCAGAAGTAGCTGTTGACGATGTTCTCGGTGTTGTTCTCCACCTCGTTCGGGCCGCCGGGCGGCTGGTAACCCCGGTAACGCTGGCCCGCCGGCAGCTTCTGCGGCCCGGCCGGGGTGATCCCCGGCGGGGGCGGCGCGACCGGACCGGGCGCCTGCCGGAACGGATAGCGCGGCCGGCCGCCGGAACCGACACAGAGGTAGGTGACACCGTCCTTGGCCGGATGGATCGTCGAGCCGTCCGGCGCGGAGCGGGTACGCCGGCCGTAGCGGATCGGGTCGGTGCGTTCGAGCAGGTGGTTGTGCCCCTGCACGACCAGGTCGACCTCGTACTCGCTGAACAGCGGGTCGAGCGCGTCGCGGACGCCACCGTCGGAGGCGTGGTTGTCCGTCGTCGAGTACGCGCACTGGTGCAGGAACGCGACCACGAAGTCGATGTCCCCGGCCCGCTCGGTCCGCCACTTGCGCAACGTGTGCTTGAGCCAGCTCACCTGGGCGCCGCCGGAATAGCCGGTGTTGGTCTGCAGCTCGGCCGAGAGCTCGTTGGCGTCGACGGAGATCACGCCCACGTTGGCGTAGACGAACCGGTACACCGACGGGCAGCTCTTCGGGCCGTTGGCCGGGAAGTCCAGCCGCGACACCAGGCCGCCGTAACCGTGGGTGGGGCTGTCGCCGAGGAACTTGGTGTTGCCGTACAGCGGTTCCATGTCGTGGTTGCCGGTGGTGAACATCCACGGGGTGTACGCGGCCAGCGGCTCGATCTGGTTGAGGAAGACGTCCCAGACGTACGGGTTGTAGAGGTTGCGGCCGGTCGGGGCGACCGCGGTCAGCGCCGTCGTGTCGTCGGCGGGCAGCCCGGAGCCGGACGGGTTGGCGTAGCAGATGTCGCCGGCCAGCAGCGTGAAGACCGGCCGCTGGGTCGCCATGAGCATGGTCTGGGTCAGCGCGGGACGTCTGTCGGTGCCGTGCGGCCCGGCCACCGGATCGTCCGGTAGGTACGAGTTGTCGTCGAAGATCCCGGACGGCCACTTGCCGCCGGCCGCGGTGACGGACGCGGGGTTCTGGCCCCAGGCGTACTTCGGGTCCCGGGGCGCGGTGTTGGTGCCGACGTCGGCGAAGGCGGTGAAGGTGAACGGCGCCGCCACCGCGGAGTGCCGGGACGGAGCCGTGCTGAAGTGCGCGTCGCCGCTGACCGTGCCGTCGGACAGCCGGATCCGGTAGTGGTAGACGGTGTCGGCGCGCAGCCCGTCCACGGTCGCCTTGAGGTAGAACTGGCTCCCGATCGGGCCGCCGGGGATCGCGTACTGGCCGACCAGGTGCTGGATCTCCGCCTCGGTCCGGTGGCCGTACTCGCCCGGCTCGGCGCCGACGTCGACGAACGCGCGCAGCTTGTGCGGCAGCTTGCCGGTCTTGCTGACCAGCTGGGCGGTCACGGCCATCGCCGGGCGCAGCATCCCGTCGGACGCGGGCACGAACGACAGGTGCCGGCCGGAGACGACCACCCCGGCCTTGCCCGCCTTGCCACCGCCGGCCGCGAAGGCCGCGTCGGCCAGCTGGAACTGCGCGTACGCGTACCCGCCGGCGCCGGCCATGACGGCCTTCAGCATCGAGCGGCGGCTGACCCGCTGCCGGGTCAGCTCCTGGGCGTTCCACTCAGTGCACTCATCCACCGTGATGGGACGGCTACTCTTCGACAGCTTCACGCGGCCATCCTGTCGGGCCGGATCCGTTCGCGGGCGGTACACGCCCGGCCCGGCCGGAAAACCCGACGAAAGAGGTAGCGGGCGGAATGTCGGGGGGTCGTGTCACTCTTGGTCGGGAGAGGGGGCCGTCATGTCCTTCGAATATGCGGGCGCCACGGTTGAGATCATCGATGCCGCCACCATTCTGGCCGCTGCCCGGGTCAACCCGGTCGAGTTGCTGCGCCGGGCCGCTTTCCCCGCGCCGGTGCGCCGGGCGACCCTGACCGTGACCAGCGCGGACACCGATGCCGGACCGGTGCACGTGTTCGTCGCGGAGATCCGCACCAACGATGACGACGTGCCTCAGCGGGAGCGCATCCGGGCGGTCGTGCTGGGCAACGACCCGGTCGGGACGCTGCTGGCCAAGCGGATCGCCGCCGGGGACCCGGTGACCACCAAGATCGTGGACGGGGTGGGGGCGGCGGCCGTCGCGGCGTACAAGAAGCTCGGTCTGGACCGGCCCTCGGGGCCGGCGGCGGAGCGGGAGCCGGGCGCCGCGGTCCTGGCCGACGCGGCCGCCGGGCTGCAGGCCGCGGTGACCTACGACCAGGCCGGCAGTGTCGTGCGGCTGCGGGCCGAGGTCGCCCGCGACGACGTCCAGCCCGCCCACCTGGAGGCGATGGTCAAGCTGACCCTGCAGGCGGTGGTCGAGCTGCTCGGTCCGGAGGCGGGGGAGCTGCCACTGGCCGGCCGGCGGTACGTGGTCAGCCGCGAGACCATCCCGCGGGTCGCCCCCACCACCCAGACGGTCACCCTCGACCAGGTCGGCGGTCTGGCCGACGTGGTCGCCGAGCTGCGCCAGATCGCCGTGTCGTTCCGGCATCCGGAGGCGATGGCCCGGTGGGGCGCGCGCCGGCCGCAGGGCATCCTCATGTACGGCCCGCCGGGCACCGGCAAGACCATGCTGTCCCGGGCGCTGGCCAACGAGATCGGCGCCGATTTCCGCGAGATCCGCACGCCGGAGATCCTGGACAAGTGGCTGGGCGGCTCCGAGCGCAACATCAAGCAGATCTTCCGCGACGCCCGCCGCTACCGGGTGCCCACTCTGATCCTGTTCGACGAGTTCGACTCGATCATCAGCTACGCGGGCTCCGGCGGCGACGCGGCCAGCCAGGCGATCAACGCCGTGGCCGGCATCTTCAAGCAGGAGATGAACGACCTGATCGAGGCCAACCCGAACGTCATCGTGGTGGCGACGACGAACTTCCCGCACCGGGTCGACGACTCGCTGATCCGCTCGGGCCGCTTCGACGTCAAGATCTCCGTGCCCAAGCCCGACGAGGTGAGCCGGGCGGAGATCTTCCGCAAGATGATCGCCCAGCTGGCCGCGGTGCACGAGGAGCCGGGCTTCACCATGTTCGCCGACGGCATCGATCTGGCCGAGCTGGGCCGGCTCAGCCACGGCATGACCGGCGCGGACATCAAGGAGATCCTGCGCCGGGTCCAGCTGGCCAAGGCCATGCAGGACGCCCGCACCGGCGGCCTGGTCGACCCGATCAGCCAGCAGGACCTGATCGCCAGCGTCAACGACCTGCTCGGTCCCCGCTGACCGTGGGTCAGCGCAGGACGTATGCCACGCTGGTCTCCCGGATTCCGGCCCGCTCGAAGCCGCAGCGTTCCATCAGGTGCTGGGACGCGGTGTTGACGATGTCGGTGTCGGCGTAGAGGGGCCGGATCGGCTCACGGGCCAGGAACATCCGCAGGGCCCGGCCGCCGATCCCGCGCCCCCAGAAGTCCTGGCTGAACCAGCCGCCCAGGTAACGACGGCCGTCCCGCCACCACGCCAGCAGGTTGCCCGCGACCTCACCGTCCACGAGCACCGTCTGCACGAGGACGGTGTCGTCACCGAGCACGTGCTCGGCCCAGTAGTCCAGGTAGACCTGGCGGTCCGGGGCTGCGATGTTCGCCCGTCGTGCGGCCTCCGGCTGCTGCCGGTGACTGTGGAAGATCTCGACATCCGCCGGCGTGGTGTCGCGCAGCCGCACGTCCCCGGTCATGACCGCGATTCCGTCAGCTCACCGGCCGCCGGGGCCGCCTCCGCCGCGGGCGTGCGCCACGGCAGCAGGAAGGCGCTGGTCAGCACCGTCCCGGCGAGCACGAACAGTGCCGTCCGCACGCTGGTCGCCGCGGCCAGCAGGCCACTCGCGGCGATGCAGGCCGGCTGGGCCACCCGCGAGCTGATCGACCAGGCGGCGAAGACCCGCGCCAGGTAGCCGTCCTCGGTGGCCTGCATCCGGTACGTCGCGAAGGTCGGGTTGAACGCCCCCGCACAGGCGACGAGCAGGAACTGGCCCAGCGTGATCGACGCCAGCCCCGCCACGCCAGCCGGGGCGAGCGGGATCAGGACCAGTGGCAAGGCCTTGGCGGCCCCGGAGACCAGCAGCACCCGGCGCCGGCCGTACCGGCGGGTCAGGGGCCGGGCGGTCAGCGCGCCGAGCAGGCCACCGAGGCAGGGGATGCCGAACGCCAGGCCGTACTGCCAGGGGGCGAAGCCCCGCTCGCGCAGCATCAGGACCGCCAGCAGCGGGGCCGTGGCCATCACGCCGGCGCCGAAGACCAGCGAGTTGGCGTAGAGCAGGCGCAGGTCGCGGTGCCGCAGGATGTACCGCCAGCCGGCCGTGAGCTGCGCCGCCCGGTGCCGTTCGCCGGTCGGTGCGGGCGGTGGCGGCTCCGGGCCCCGCAACCGGCGGATGCCCAGCGCCGACAGCAGGAAGCTGACCGCGTCCAGGGCCACTGTGGCCGTCGCCCCCACGGCGGCGATCAGCACCCCGCCCAGCGGCGGGCCCGCCGTGCTGACCGTCCAGAACGTCGCCTCGAACCGGCCGTTGGCCACGGCCAGCTGGTCCGGCGGGACGAGCGCCTTGAGATGGGCGCCGCTCGCCGCCTGGAAGGCGATGCCGCCGACCGACTGGGCCACCGCCACCAGGCACAGCTGGGTGTAGGTCAGGGCGCCGAGGGCGGCGGCGACCGGGAGACTGCCCAGAGCGGCGCACCGCAGCAGGTCCGCGCCGATCATCACCGGGCGCTTGTGCCGGACCTCGATCCACGGGCCGAGCGGCAGCGCCAGAGCCGCGCCGGCCACCCCGCCGAGCGCCGCCAGCAGCGACACCTGCAGCACGGAGGCGTGCAGCGCCAGCGTGGCGATCAGGGGAAGGGCGCCCAGGCTCAGCGCCGTGCCGAGTTCGCTGACCGCGTACGCGGCCCACAGCCGGCGGAAGTCCACCGGCGCACCCTACGGGCTGGAGGCCGGTTCGCGCACGGCGTACGCCGCGAAGTCGGGCTCGGCCTGCGGCTTGCCGAAGTGGTAGCCCTGGGCCAGCTGATAGCCCAGGCGGTACAGCTCCTCGGCCTGTTCCGCCGTCTCCACACCCTCCGCGACCGCGGTCAGCCCGAGGCCCTCGCTGACCCGGATCAGCGCGGTGGCGATGACGGCGTGCCGGCCGGCCATCGTGATGTTGTCGACGAAGGACTTGTCGACCTTGAGCACGTCCACCGGCACGGTCTGGAGCAGGCCGAGCGAGGAGTGCCCGTTGCCGAAGTCGTCCAGGGCGATCCGGACGCCCAGCCGGTGCAGCTCGTCGAGGGTCTGCACTGCCTGGCCGCCGCCGAACACCGCGGTCTCGGTGACCTCGACGGTGAGCTTGCCGACCGGTAGCCCCGTGTCCGCGAGGGCGCGCGCCACCACGGCCGTGAAGCCGGGCTGGGCCAGCTGCCGGGCCGAGACGTTGACGCTGATCCGCTGCGGCGCGCGGGAACCCCAGTCGGCCTGCCACTCGACGGCCTGGGCGCACGCGGTCCGCAGGATCCACTCGCCCAGCTCGACGATGAGCCCGTTGTGCTCGGCCGCCGGGATGAACCGGTCGGGCGGGACCATGCCGCGTTCCGGGTGGTCCCAGCGGACCAGCGCCTCGACCGCCCGCAGCCGCCCGTGTGGCAGCTCGACGATGGGCTGGTAGACCATCCGGAACTGGCCGGTGTCCAGCGCGGTACGCAGCTCGGCACCCAGCCGGGCCTGCTCGTCCGCGGTGTCGTCGAGGTCGGCGGTGTGGCGGCGGTGGGTGTCGCCGACGGACTTGGCGGCGTACATGGCGACGTCGGCCCGGCGCAGCACCTCGACGGGGTCGGTGGTGCCCGTACCGTCGGCGACGCCGATGCTGACGCCGATCAGCAGTTCGTGGCCGCCGGCGTGCACGGGGGAGCGCAGCGAGCCGGCGAGCCGGGTGACGGCGGCGTCGGCCGTCGCGGCGTCCGCGCCGGTGAGCAGGACCGCGAACTCGTCGCCGCCCATCCGGGCCACCAGGGCGCCGGGCCCGGCGGCCCGGGACAGGCGCTCGGCCACACCGATCAGCAGCCGGTCCCCGACGGCGTGCCCGAGCGCGTCGTTGACCTCCTTGAAGTCGTCCAGGTCGAGCAGGGCCACCTGCACCGGCCCGGCGGCCAGGCCCTCGGTCAGTCCCTGCTCCAGCCGGCGGCGGTTGGCCAGACCGGTCAGGTCGTCGGCCATCGCCAGGTCCTCCAGCTGGTCGGCCTGCTGCTGGACCTGGGCCACGAAGCCGGACATCCGCAGGAGCACGAGGAGGAACAGCAGGACGGCGCCGGCGGCGATCGCCAGCCGGTCGACGGCATTGCCGCCGATGCCGGGCACGAACAGCAGCCCGGGGGCCAGCAGCGAGCAGACCGCCAGCAGGACCAGCCGGGACCGCCCCACCCGCGCGTCGCCGGGCCGGTTCGCCGTCGTGCCGGTCCAGCGCATCGAGGGGTGCAGCGCGGCCGCGGCCCAGGCGACGTAGGAGAGCAGCCAGCCGGCGTCGAGCAGACTGCCGCCCTCGGAGTCCGAGTACAGCGAGACCAGCGAGTAGGCGACATCCGCGGCGAGCAGCAGCAGTGCGGCCACGCTCAGCAGCCGGGCGCTGGCCGAGCGCCGGCCGGAGTTGGTGAAGAACCGGGCCAGGATGGCCAGCAGCAGGGCGTCGGCGGCGGGATAGGCGACCCCGATGACCCGCTCCAGCGTCGAGGCGGTCGAGCCGGCCGCGATCGGGTGCATCACGAACACCCAGAAGACCAGGCCGATGCCGATCGCCACGATCGCGGGGTCCACCAGCCCGGCGAGATCACCGCCGCGGCGGCGGCCGCGGCTCAGCAGCACCAGACCGACGACCAGCATCGGGTACGCGCTCAGATAGAAGAAGTCGGCCGCCGACGGGTACGGCTCCTGGTGCAGGACGTACTTGTAGTACTCCCAGACCAGGTCACCGCCGACCCAGGTGGTCTGCCCGGCGGCGAACCAGTACCACATCGCCCGCCGTTCGGGCCGGTGCAGGCGTACCGCCAGCGGGATCACCAGGCAGGACAGCAGCCCGATGAAGTTGTAGACCAGGTTCGCGGCGAGGCTGTCGTGCGGCAGCAGGTAGTAACCGCCCACGGCCAGCACGCCGAGGGTCAGCCACCACCACCAGAGTCGTTTGTGTCGCACGGAGGGCAATCGGTCGCCGGCGTATTCATCTGAGGATTCCACCGGGTCACACCGCCACTGTCTCGGTGCCGCTGACGACATCGTGGAAGTCGGGCTGGGTCACGGGCCGGCCGAAGTGGTAGCCCTGGGCCAGCCGGTAGCCGAGGCGGTGCAGTTCGGTGGCTTGTTCGGCGGTTTCGACGCCTTCGGCGACGGCGGTGAGGCCGAGGCCGTCGGCGACCTGGATCAGGGCGGTGGCGATGACGGCGTGCCGGCCGGCCATGGTGATGGTGTCGACGAAGCTCTTGTCGACTTTGAGGGTGTCGACGGGCACGGTCTGCAGCAGGCCGAGGGAGGAGTGGCCGGTGCCGAAGTCGTCCAGGGCGATGCGTACGCCGAGCTGGTGCAGGTCCTTGACGGTCTGCACGCTCTGCCCGCCCCGGAAGACGGCGGTCTCGGTGACTTCGATGATCAGATTGTGCGCACTCAGGCCCGTCCAGGCCAGTACTTCGGCCACCAGATCGGCGAAGTCCGGTTCGGCGAGCTGGCGCGCGGAGACATTGACGCTGACGCGTGCCGGCGCGGCCGCACCGTACGTGGCGTGCCAGGCGACGGCCTGGGCGCAGGCGGTCCGCAGGATCCAGGCACCGAGTTCGACGATGAGGCCGTTCTGCTCGGCGACGGGGATGAAGTCGGCCGGGTTGACCAGGCCGCGCTCGGGGTGGTGCCAGCGGATGAGGGCTTCGACGGCGACGATGCGGGCGTCGGGCAGCGAGACGATGGGCTGGTAGACGAGGCGGAACTGGCCGGTGTCCAGCGCCGTCCGCATCTCCGTACCGAGCCGGGCCTCCGCGCGGGCCCGTTCGTCGAGCTCCACGGCGTAGCGGCGGACGTGACTGCCGCCCTGGTCCTTGGCCGCGTACATGGCAGTGTCGGCGCGCCGCAGCACCTCGTACGGGTCATCGGTGCCCTCGGCGTCGGCGATGCCGACGCTGGCGCCGACCAGCAGTTCCTGGCCGCCCACCTCCACCGGCCGGCGCAGGGAGCCGGTCAGCCGGCCGACGATGCCGGCCATGGCGTCCGCGGACGCCCCGGTGACCAGGACGGCGAACTCGTCGCCGCCCATCCGGGCCACCATGTCGTCGCCGCGCAGCCGGTCCGCGAGGCGCTGCGCGACGACCGCCAGCAGCCGGTCGCCGACGGCGTGACCGAAGCGGTCGTTGACGTCCTTGAAACCGTTGAGGTCGAGCACCGCCACCTGCGCCGGTCCGGCGGCCACCGCGGCCGTGAGCCGCTCCTCGAAGTAGCGGCGGTTGGGCAGGCCGGTCAGGTCGTCGCGCATGGCCAGGTCTTCCAACTGCCGGGCCTGCTGCTGCACCTGCGTGACGAAACCGGACATCCGCAGCAGCACCAGGACGAAGAGCAGCACCGCGCCGACGCCGATGGACAGCCAGCTCAGGTGCGGGAAGCCGAGAGCGCCCTGGACGAACAGCAGGGTCGGCACGAGCAGGGTGCTGCCGGTCAGCAGGACCAGCCGGCCCGGGCCGACGCGGGTCCCGCCGGTGCGGGCCGGGGCCGGCGCGGCGGCGGACCGGTGCAGGGCCGCGGCGCCCCAGACGACGTTGGAGAGCAACCAGCCGATCGAGATGAGGCCTTCCAGCTCCGGGCGGTAGGCGGTGACGAACGGGAAACCGACGTCGGCGGCGAGCAGCGTGCCGGTGCCCGTGACCAGCAGCGCGACGCTGACCGTGGGGCGCCCGGAGCGGGTCAGCACGCGGGCCACGAGGGCCAGGAGCACGAGATCGCAACCGGGGTAGGCAGCGCCGAGCAGCCGTTCCAGCAGCGGGATGGAGCTGTCACCGGCGATCGGTCCGATGGCCAGCACCCACCACACCAGGCCCAGCCCGGTGGCGATGATCGCACCGTCGAGCAGGCCGGCCAGGTCGCGGCCGACAGGGCCCCGGGCCAGCAGCAGAGTGCCGGCCGTCAGCAGCGGGCAGCTGCCCAGGTAGAAGACGTCGGCCAGGGAGGGGAACGGCGACTGGTGCAGGACCTGCCGGTAGATCTCGTACGTGACGTCGCCGGTCAGCCGGAACCCGATCGAGGCGGCGAAGACGTACCAGCCCAGCCGGTCCGCGGGCCGGTTACGCCGCACGCGCACCAGCACGACCACGAGCGTCAGCAGCTCGAACAGGTCGTACAGCACCGCCCCGGCCAGGGTGCCGTCACCCAGGACCGGGTACGCGAAGCAGATCAGCAGGCCGGCCGCCGTCCACGCCGTGACCCGGTCGACCCGAATTGTCCGCACGACGGGCCATCGGCACCGGCGCCGGGCACCTGAGACTTCAGACGAGCACGGGGTGCGGCTGCTAGGCCGGCAGGGCCCGGTCGAGCAGCGCCGCGGTGTCCACGCCGCGGGGCAGCGTGCCGAACGAGTGGCCCCAGTCGCCGCCCAGCCGGCTCGCGCAGAAGGCGTCGGCCACGGCCGCCGGCGCGTGCCGGACCAGCAGAGAACCCTGCAGGACCAGCGCCATCCGTTCCACGACGCGGCGCGCGTCCGACTCCAGATCCTCGCCGTCGCTGAGCAGCGCGGTCAGCTCGGCCGTGGCGGCGTCGAGGCGGGAGTCGGCGCCCGCGGCCGCGCCCACCTCGGCCCGGAACGCGTCCAGCCCGGCCGGGTCGCGGCGCAGGGCCCGCAGCACGTCCAGCGCCTGGACGTTGCCGGAGCCCTCCCAGATCGAGTTCAGCGGGGCGTCGCGGTAGAGCCGGGGCAGGCCCGACTCCTCCACGTAACCGTTGCCGCCCAGGCACTCCAGAGCCTCCCCGACGACGGCCGGCTGGCGCTTGCACACCCAGAACTTGCCGACCGCGATGGCCAGGCGGCTGAACGCGCGCTCGCCCGCGTCACCGCGTACCCCCCGGTCGACGGCCCCGGCCAGCCGCAGAGCCAGCGCCGTCGCGGCCTCCGACTCCACCGCCAGGTCCGCCAGGACGTTGCGCATCAGCGGCTTGTCGATGAGCGGCCCGCCGAAGGCGGCGCGGTGCCGCGTGTGGTGCACGGCCTGGACCAGCGCGGCGCGCATCCCCGAGGCCGAGCCGGTCACGCAGTCCAGCCGGGTCATCGCGACCATCTCGATGATGGTCCGCACCCCGCGGCCCTCCTCGCCGACCAGCCAGGCCACCGTGTCGTCGAACTCCGGCTCGCTGCTGGCGTTGCTGCGGTTGCCGAGCTTGTCCTTGAGCCGCTGGATCCGGAACGGGTTGCGGCCGCCGTCCGGCAGCACCCGCGGCACCAGGAAACACGACAACCCGCCCGGGGCCTGGGCCAGCACCAGGAACAGGTCACACATGGGCGCGCTGGTGAACCACTTGTGGCCGCGCAACCGGTACGTGCCGTCGGTGGCCGGGGTGGCCGTGGTCGAGTTGGCCCGCACGTCGGAGCCGCCCTGCTTCTCGGTCATGCCCATGCCGGCGAGCAGCCCCCGTTTGGCCGCCGGCGTCCGCAGGCCCGGGTCGTACACCCGGGCGGTCAGCAGCGGCTCGTACACGGCGGCCAGCTCGGGCGCGTTGCGCAGAGCCGGGACGACCGCGTACGTCATCGAGACCGGGCAGGAGTGGCCCGCCTCGACCTGGCTCCACACGTATGTGCCGGCGGCCCGCGCGACGTGCGCCCCGGCCCGGCCGTCGGACCAGGGGGCTCCCGCCAGCCCGGCCCCGACGGCGACGTCCATGAGGCTGTGCCAGGCCGGGTGGAACTCGACCTCGTCGATGCGGTTGCCGTACCGGTCGTGGGTGAGCAGGCGCGGCTCGTACCGGTTGGCGTCGGCGGCCCAGCGCTGGGCCTCCGGCTGCCCGCCGAGCTTGCCCAGCCGGTGCAGATCCTCGGCGGCCCAGCCGGCGCCCTCCCGGGTCAGGCCTTCGAGCAGGGCGGCGTCGGCGGCGATGTCGTGACCGGCCAGGGGTGGCGGCTGGTTGACGACCTCGTGGGTGAGCGGCATGCCCCGAATCTAGGCCCTCGCGCCGGCCGGCGACGAGGGCGGGGACCAGGTGGCCGCCATGCCGGCGATGCGCCCGGCGACCCCGGCCGGATCGACCACCTGGTGCAGGTGCCGGCCGGCGATCCGCTCCACGGCCCAGCCCCGCGCCGCGGCCTCGTCGGCGACCTGCTCGTACGGCGGTCCGAACAGCAGATAACCGCACGGCTGCGCGTCCCAGCCGGCCGGCCCGGGGATCTGCTGCTCGTAGTAGCTCAGCGGCAGCCGCGGCTGCTCGGCCTCGACGGACGCGCGGACGGCGGGGTCGGGCAGCATGGGCGCCACCTCGGCCTCGTCGAACCAGGTGGTCCAGGGCGGCAGGACGCCGTCGACGGCCTTGGCCCGCAGGAACGCCAGCGCCTCCGGCGGGACCACCGGGGTGGGTCCCTGCCGGGCGGGCAGCGCCGCGTCCACGAACAGGCAGCCGACAACCGGCCGGGTGGCGGCCGCGACGATGACCGGCACGAACAGCCCGGCGTTGCTGTGCGCCACCAGCACCACCGTCCGGTCCGCCGGCAGCCCGGCGATGGCCGCACCGACCAGCTCCGCGACCCGCGGCCAGAACGGCGGCCCGGCCGCGCCCACGCCGGCCAGCGAGGGCACGACGACGGTGGCGCCCCGGGCGCGCAGCTGATCGGCGACCGGTTGCCAGGTCCCCGGACCGACCGACGGGCTGTGCACCAGTACGAAAACGGCGTCCATGACGCTCACGCTCCCGGAAACGGGCCGGTGTGGCCAGGGCGGCGCGTGACGCCCACAGCGAAACCGACGACTACGGTCACTCCTGGGCGTCCGCACCTATGGTGCCGGGCATCGCGGCGCTGGTGAAGCGCGCTGTCCGGGGCGGCCGTGTGGTCGCTGCTGAACAGCCTCACCAAACCGCCGAGCAGACCGTCACGACGGACTTCACGACGTCCGCTGATGCCCACTGTGGACAATGCCGCCCCGAAGATCACCGGTGGTCCTTGGCACCGACGGCGAAGGCCCGGCCCCGGCACGGGGTCGGGCCTTCGCCGTTGTCCGGGCCGTTCGGGTCAGCTCCGCACGACGCCGCGGTCGGCCAGCAGCTTCGCCTGCTGCGGCCAGGTCACCAGGCTGGGCGAGAAACGCATGCCGGCGGCCGCGATCGCGGCCCGCAGCCCGGCCTCGTCCGTGGCGGCCAGCTGCGCGTAGCTGGTGATGCCGGCGGCGACGAGTGCGCCGGCCATCTTCGGGCCGATCCCCTCGATCCGGGTGAGATCGTCCGGCGCGGTCGTCTCGGCACTGCGCTGCGCCGGTACGGCGTCAGCAGCAGAACCGGCGGACACGGTCCCGTCGGCCGTCGTGCTGTCGAGTGCTGAGGGAGTAACCACGTCGGGGGTCACTGCGGCAACCGGGTCGGCTGCCTCGGTGGACGCTGCCTCGGTGGCGGTGATGGGCTCGACGCCCGGTTCGCGGTCGGCGGCCAGGTCGTCGGCCAGGGCGGTGAAGGCGCGCTGGTCGCCCTCGGCCAGCAGGCGGGCCTGCTCCGGCCAGGTCGCCAGATTGGGCGAGAGGCGCAGCTTGGCGGCCTTGATCGTGGCTCGCAGTGCGGCGAGATCGGCATCGGCGAGGTCGCGGTAGGTGCTGATGCCGGCGGCGGCGAGGGTGGCGGCGATCTTCGGGCCGATGCCCTCGATGCGGGTCAGCTTGTCGGCCGGACGAGCGGTCCCGGCTGGCGCGACGGGCGCCGGGGTGGCGGGCGTCGGCTCGGCGGCAGCCGGGGCGACCGCGACGGGCGCGGGGGTTGCGACGATCGGCTCGGGCGCGGCGACGGGCTCGGGGGCCGCGACGGGTTCGGGGGCCGCGACGGGTTCGGGTGCCGCGATCGGCTCGGGTGCCGCAACGGGCTCCGTCTCAGCGACGGGCACGGTGACGGGCTCCGTCTCAGCGACGGGCACGGCGACGGGCTTCGTCTCGGCCGGCTCGACATCCGGCGTGGCGGTGGCGATCGGCTCAGCGTCCGGCGTGGTGGCGGCGATCGGCTCGACATCCGCCGTGGTGGCGGCGATCGGCTTGGCGGCGGCGATCGGCTCGACATCCGCGGCGGGAACGGTCTCAGCCACGGTGACGACCGGCTCGGCCGGCTCGACGGTCTCGGTCTCGGCGGTGGGCGCGGCCGTGACAACCGGCTCGGCCGGAGTGACAGTCTCGGCCACCGGCCCGCTCTCCACGATGGGCTCAGCGGCGACCGGATCCACCTCGGCCGGCACCGTAGTCTCCGGTTCGGTGGTCCCGACGGGTGCGGCGACGGCAGCCGCCGGGGCGGCCTCCGCGGCCGCGGACCGCCGGGATACGAGGATCCGGCCCCAGATCAGCCAGCCCGCGAGCAGGCCGACCAGGAGGGCGGCAACGATGGACAGGAGCGATGCCACGGCATGCCTCCGAAGACGAGGGTCGAGATGTAGGCGCGCAGCTTCGCACATCTCGATACCGGTCAGGTCTCGGCGTGCCGTTTTCGTGACCCCGGACGGGTGATTTCCCCACGAGCCGGTCAGGCACGGGGCTTGAGCAGCGTGATCCGGCTCGCGCCGAGCTCGGTCACGTACAGGTTGCCCGTGCTCACATCCTGCGTCACGTCCAGTGGCTGGCTGAATCCGGTCAGTCCGGTGATGCCGGTCGTGCGGTTGCTCAGCGTGCCGTTCGCCGCCACGTCGAACGTCTCGATGTCCTGTCCGGCCGAGTAGCGGACGACGAGCAGCTTGCCGTCGAGCGCGCCGCCGCGATACTCGATCGCGCCGTCGGCCGAGGCGTGCAGGCCCGCGTCGTAGGTGCCGGCGAGGTCGAAGTTGGGGTCCGGCAGTGTGCCGGCCGGGTACGCGCCCACCTGGAACGGATCCGTGCCCGCGGTCGGGTTGCCGCCGGCCAGCACCCACTCGCAGCGTTGCGGGTTCGGGTGCCCGTAGTAGCGACCCGCCTTCACGTCGAACACGTAGTCGGTCTCGGCGGTCGGCACTGACGTCAGCGCCGGCACGGCTGGGCCGGTGTAGCCGCGGCGGGCGCAGGACGCGGGCAGCGGTGCGGGGGTCGCCGGAGTGTTGCCGCCGGCCGCCGAGCCGTTCGTCGGCGCGTACAGGTGGCCGTTGCGGTGCCACACCAGGTCGTAGGCGTTCCGGACGCCGGTCGCGTGCAGGGTCACCGGAGCCCCGGCTGCGTAAGGGTTGTAGGTGCCACCGTCCGCGGTCTTCACGTTGATCGGCGTACCGGTGAACGCCGCCGGGTCGAGCCGCAGCACGGCCGCGCTGAGAAGTTGCTCGGGCCGGTTGCCCCAGGTCGAGTCGGGCGCGCCCATCGCGTTGTCGGCGCCCTGCGACACGTACAGCGCGCCGTCGGGTCCGAAGGCGAGCGAGTTGGTCTCGTGGTCCTTCACCGAGCGGGGCAGGTTCACCACCACCGGCGTGTAGGTGCCCAGGTCGGTGCCGCTGAGCCGGCCGATGCGGCCGGACCAGTCGGGCACGTTCAGCGGACCGGTGAACTCGTAGTTGTCGGTGACCCAGAGGTTGCCCGCCGGGTCGAAGGCCATGCCGATCACCGTGCGGGCGGGCGCGCCGGGCAGCCCGAGGGCCGCCGCGTTGTCCCGGACCGCGGTGATGATCGTGGCGGTGCCCAGGGTGCCGTCCGCGTTGATCGGGAAGCGGAAGATGCGCCCGTCGAGGGTGCCCGCGTACAGGCGGTTGCCGGGGCCCTCGACCACCGTCGTGAAGGACGCGCCGGTCGCGACGCCGACCACCTTGTCGAAGGCGGCCGGGCCGCCCGGCCCGGTGCCGGCCCCGGTCGTGAAGACGATGGAGTACGGCGTGAAGGCCCGCCCGCTCACGTCCTTCACCCCCGCGGTCAGGCTGAACCGGTACGCGGTGTCCGCCGCGAGCGCCGCGGTCGGGGAGAGGTTGACGACGTCTCCGCCGCCGCTGGTGATGGTGTTGGCCGGCACCGCCACGCCGTCGCTGACCCGCGTCAACGTCACGGTCGCGGACGTCAGCGTGGCCTGGTCGACGCCGCCGTTGGGCAGCACCAGATCCTCGACGACACTGCCGGTCGGCGACACCGCGGTGGCGCCGTTGGCCGGTGTGCTGGTCCGTACGCCGGGGATCGCGCCCGCTGCCGGCACGCTGGCGACGTCCACGTAGTCGAGCTTGGTGTTGGTGCCACCGGCCGGGCTGAGCGTGAGCCGTCCGTCGGTGACGGTGACCGTCCGGGTCGCCGTGGCGTGCTTGACGGACGCGGTCGGGGTGAACGCGGCGACGGCGTTCTGATCCTCGATGCTGAGCCAGTGCACGCTGTTGACGGCCGTGCCCGCGTCACCGACCGCGGCCGTCACCGTGTAGGTCCCGTTCGGCACGACGGCCTCCCACGACCCGGGCGTGGTGACTCCCGTCGAGCCGGCCGGCAACTGGGCGTGGATCAGGGTGGCGAGCCGGACGTCGGGCTGGGCGGCGTCCGGGTTCCGGTTGCGGCCGTTGCCGGCCAGGCTCAGCGGCGTCGTGGTGCCCAGCTGCACCCAGCCGTAGCCGCGAGCGGTGGTGAACGCGTCACCGGAGTCGCGCACGTAGCCGGTGGGCGGGGCGGTGGCGGCGTCGGAGAAGTTCACCTTGAGCGCGAACGCCGCCGGGGTCGCGGTGACGGTGGCCGACGGCGGTGACTCGGTGCCGGTGCTGTCCACGGCGGTGACGGTGTAGCCGTACGCGGTGCCGTTGCGGGCGGTGGTGTCCAGCCACGCCGCGCGGGTCAGCGGGGTCGCGCCCGAGATCAGCGTGCCGCCGCGGTGGACCCGGTAGCCGGCCAGATCCGCGGCGGCCGACGCTGTCCAGGCCAGGGCCACCTGCGCGTCGCCCGGCCTGGCGGTGAGACCGGTGGGTGCGGCCGGTGCGCCGGCCCGCGCGATCTCCAGGTAGTTCAGCTTGGTGTTGGTGCCGCCGGTCGCGTCGACGGTCAGCCGCCCGTCGCTCACCGGCACGGTCACGGTGGCGGTGCGGAACTCGGCCGCGGTGGTGGAGACGAAGCCGGACACCGCGGTCACGCCCTCGACCCGGATCGTGTGCGTGCTGTCGTACGCGGGCTGGTCACCGACCGACACGGTCACCTGGTACGAGCCCGGGGACAGCGCGTACTCCCAGGCGCCGGGGGTCGGCACGCCACTGGTGCCGCCGACGTCGCCGTACTGGAGGTGGATGAGGGTGTTGAGCCGCGCGTCGATCCCGGTGCGCGCCCGGTCGCGGGTGTTGCGGCTCAGGTCCAGCGGGTCGTGCGTGCCGGCCGTCACCCAGCCCGACCCGCGCGTGGCGTCGAAGCCGAGCCCGGTGTCGGCGGTGTAGCCGGCCGGGACCGCCGCGGCGGCCGGCTGGAAATTGACCTTCGCGACCGGGGTGACGGCCGCGTGTGCCGGTGCCACGGAGGCGAACGGCGCGACGAGTGCTGCCACGGCGACTGTCCACAGACGACGGCGCATGATGGTCCCCCAGACCGGCCCCCCCAGCAGGCCTGGCGGCAGCGTGGCACGGCGCCGGCGCGGCGCCCGCTGTCAGCAATCTGTCTGCGGTGTTCGCGCAGGTGGGAGGCTGGACCGAATGGTCGCGCTCCGACCGCAGGGCGTGAACGGATAGAGCGCCCGTAAGCGCCGATCATCGAGCGGATCCGCCACACCCGGTACAGATCGGCGCGGCCGGCCTGAGTGGCCGGCTCGGCGGTGAACCCCCACGCCGGCCGCGACGGAGCCGGCTCAGCGGGGCTGGCGGCGGCGGGCGATCGCGTACAGGTCGCGGGCCGGGCCGATCAGCTGTCCGGAGGCCGGCCACACCGCCCGCAACTGCCGCTGCAGCGGCATCGCCGTCGGGACCGCGACCAGCGTGCCCGCCGCCAGCTCCGCGGTGACCGCGAGCGAGCTGAGCACCGCCGCCCCGCTGCCGGCCGCCACCGCGTGCTTGATCGCGGTCGTCGACGACAGCTCGAGCAGCGGGGCCGCCGCGGCCAGCGGGGCCAGGGCCTGCTCGAACGCCCGCCGGGTGCCCGAGCCGGCCTCCCGCGACACCAGCGGGGTCCCGGCCAGCTCGGCCGGGGTGACACCGCGCCGCCGTTTCGACCACGGGTGCCCGGGCGCCACCACGACCGCCAGCCGGTCGGTGGCGACGGTCTCGGCGTGCAGGCCGGCCGGCGGCTCCGGGCCTTCGACGAAGCCGAGGTCGACCTCGTGCGCCAGCACCGCGGCCGCCACGTCGGCCGAGTTGGCCGCGCGCAGGGTCACGCTGAGCCCGGGATGGCCGGTGCGCAGGGCCACCAGCCACGCCGGTAGCAGGTATTCCGCGACGGTCTGGCTGGCCGCGACCGCGAGCCGGCTCTCGTGGGTCTCGCGCAGCGCGGCGACGCCGGTGGCCAGGGCGTCGGCCGCGTCCACGGCGGCGCGGGCCCAGTCGGCGACCAGGGCGCCGGTCGTGGTCAGCGTCGAGCCGCGCGCGGAGCGGTGCAGCAGGGTCAGCCCGAGGCGGCGTTCCAGCTCGCGGAGGCGGGCGCTGGCGGCCGGCTGGGAAATGTGGTGTGCCGTGGCCGCGCGGCCCACACTGCCCAGCCGGGCCACGCTGAGCAGCAGGTCGAAGCCGGTCAGGTCGGCGAAGGCCGGCGGCAGAGGCATAACGCGAGCTTATGACCCCACAGGCGGGCGGCGGCTACCGGGGAGCCGAGTGGGGCCGGACAGTGGAGATCATGACCGTCCTGCTCGAACGTCCCGTGCGCCCCGCCCCGATCGTGATCGGCCCCAACTGGTTCGCCGCTGTCATGGGTACGGGCATCGTCGCCACGGCCGCGGCTTCGCTGCCGCTGCAGGTGCCGGGGCTGCGGGCCCTCGCCACCGTCGTGTGGGCGCTGGCGTCGGCCCTGCTGGTCGTCCTGGTCACCGCCGCGGTCCGGCACCGGCGGGCGTACGCGGGGGACGTCGTCTCGGAGCAGTTCTGGGGCGCGCCGCCGATGGCCCTGCTGACCGTCGGCGCGGGGACGTTGCTGCTGGGCCGGGACTGGATCGGTGAGCCCGCCGCCGTCGCGGTGGACGTGGTGCTCTGGACGGCCGGGACACTGCTCGGGCTGGCGGTCGCCGTCATGATCCCGTACCGGATGGTGACCCGGCACCGGCCCGGACCGGGCACGGCTTTCGGTGGCCGGCTCATGCCGGTCGTCTCGCCGATGGTCTCGGCGGCGACCGGCGCCCTGCTCGTGCCCCACGTGCCCTGGCCCGTCGAGCTGCTGGCGGCCTGCTACGCGATGGCCGGGCTCAGCCTCGTCGCGGCGGCGCTGGTGTTCGTCCGGCTGTGGCGCCGGCTCGTCTCGTACGGCCGCGGCGCGGCCCGGATGGTGCCGACGTGGTGGATCGTGCTCGGCCCGGTCGGTCAGTCGGTCACCGCCGTGCACCTGCTGGGCCGCGCCGCCGACGGTGTGCTGGGTGAGCCGTACGCCGCCGCCGCGCAGCTGCTGGTGCTGCTCTACGGCGTACCGGCGCTGGTTTTCGCTCTGGGCTGGGCGGCCCTGGCCGCCGTGATCACCGTGCGCACCGCCCGGGCCGGGCTGCCGTTCTCGCTCACATGGTGGAGCTTCACGTTCCCGGTCGGCACGGTCGTGACCGGCGCGAGCGGGCTCGCCACCCGCGTCCCGTCGGCCCTGCCGGCCGCCCTGGCCGTGGCGCTCTATGCGATGCTGCTGGCCGCCTGGTCGGTCGTCGCCGTCCGCACGCTGCGCGCGGTGCGCCGGGGTGACCTCCTCCGGCCGGCACCGCCCGCGTAGCCTCTGAGCAGGGCTGCGTCGAGATGAGTGAGGGAGTCGTTGGCCACGGACCTGCTCACCGAGCTGGCCGGCGCACGCCGCCTGGCCGTCGCCCACGACCGGCCCGACCTCGCCGGACGCCTGGACCGCGCGACCGCCCAGCTGCAGAGCGGTGACGTCACCGTGGCGGTGGTGGGCGAGTTCAAGCAGGGCAAGAGCACACTGGTCAACGCCCTGTTGCGCACCGACGTGTGCCCGGTGGACCCGGACGTCGTCACCGCCGTGCCGACCCTCCTGCGCTACGGCACCGAGCCCTCGGTCACCCTGCACGTGCCGGCCGAGGACGGCTCGGTGGATCCCGTCGCCGTGCCGTTCGACCAGCTCAGCGGGCATGTCACCGGCGCGGCTGCGGCGGCCGGGGCGCGGGCGCCGCGCAGCGTGGAGGTCCGCCTCGACCGGCGGCTGCTCGGCGCCGGGCTGTCCTTCGTCGACACGCCGGGCGTCGGCGGCCTCGACTCCGCGCACGGCAACCTGACCCTCGGCGCGCTGACCGGGGCCGCGGCGGCGCTGTTCGTCACCGACGCGTCCCAGGAGCTGACCGCCGCCGAGGTCGACTTCCTGCGCCGGGTGCTGGAGCGCTGCCCGGCCGCGTACTGCGTCGTCACCAAGACCGACTTGTACGGCGAGTGGCGGCGCATCGTCGAGCTCGACGCCGGGCACCTCGCCGCCGCCGGTCTCGACGTGCCGGTCGTGGCCGTCTCGTCGTTCCTGCGGCTGCGGGCCCAGGCCCGCGACAGCACCGAGCTCAACACCGAGTCCGGCTATCCGCTGTTGGTCGAGCTGCTGCGCCGCGACGTGCTCGGCGCCGCCCGGACCGGGGCCCGCACGGCCGCGCGCGCCGAGCTGGCGTTCGTCGTGGCCCAGCTGCGCGAGCGGGTGGTGGCCGAGCAGGCCGCGGCGAGCTCACCCGCGGCGGCGGAGACCCTGGTCCAGCGGTACGCCGAGAAGCAGCGCCGCACCCGCACCCTGGGCTCCTGGCAGACCGTGCTCGGCGACGGCATCCAGGACCTCACCGCCGACGTCGACCACGACCTGCGCGAACGCCTGCGGACCATGCTGCGCGCCGGGGAGGAGCTGCTCAACGAGTCCGACCCGCGCGACACCTGGCCGGAGTTCCAGGCCTGGGCGGCCCGCGAGGCGTCCGCGGCCGCGGTGGACAACCTGATGCTGCTGGCCCAGCGCAGCGACCAGCTCGCCCAGGAGGTGGCCGCCCGCTTCGACCTGGAGTACGAGGGCCTCGACCTGGACCTGCCCTCACCGGAGCAGGGGCTGGGCAAGGTGGGCGGGCTCGACGTGGACTTCCACCGCTCCGGCATGCAGCAGTTCCTCGGCGCGTTCACCGCCGCCCGGATCACCTACGGCGGCTTCTACATGCTCGGGGCCATCGGCGCGATGTTCAACGTGTTCATCGCCGCGCCGATCGGCCTGATCGCCGGGCTCACCCTGGGCCGCCGGCTGGTCAAGCAGGAACGCGAACGGCAGATCCAGCAGCGCCGCCAGCAGGCCCGCACCGAGCTGCGCCGCTACATCGACGACGTCTCCTTCCACGTGGGCCGCGACTCCCGCGAGGCGGTCCGGCGCACCCAGCGGCTGCTGCGCGACGAGTTCACCGCCCGGGCCGCCGCCGTGGAACGCTCGACGGCCGAGGCGGCGTCCGCGGTCCGCGAGACGGCCGCGCTGCCGGCGGACCAGCGTGCGGCGCGGGCCCGGCAGCTCGCCGCCCAGCGCGCGGAACTGGACAAGCTGGCATGACTCTGCTGGCGGACGTGCAGGCGTTGCTGGACCGGGCGCTGGCCGAGACGGGTGACCCGGCCGTGCGGGCGGCGGTCGGCGCCGCCCGGCGCCGCCTGGGCGAGCCGCTGCGGGTGGCCCTCGCCGGCAAGGTCAAGGCGGGCAAGTCCACCCTGCTCAACGCGCTGGTCGGTGAGGGCCTGGCCCCCACCGACGCGGGGGAGTGCACCCGCATCGTGACCTGGTACGCCGACGGCCCGACGTACGCGGTCACGGCCCACCTGCGGGACGGCAGCACCCGGCCGTTGCCGTTCCGCCGGGTCGCCGGCGCGGTCCGGATCACCCTCGACCGGCCCGCCGGGCAGATCGACCACCTCGAGGTACGCGTCCCCAGCGCCCGCCTGCGCCGGCACACCCTGATCGACACGCCCGGCATCGCATCGCTGTCCACCGAGGTGTCCCTGCGGACCACCGCGTTCCTCGACGCCGAGTCCGACCGGCCCGCTCAGACCGACGCGGTCATCTACCTGCTGCGCCACATGCACGCCGACGACCTCCGCTTCCTGGAGTCTTTCCACGGCGACGACCTGGCCGGCGGCACCCCGGTCAACACCGTCGGGGTGCTCTCCCGGGCCGACGAGATCGGTGGCGCCCGGCTGGACGCGATGGAGGCGGCCGCCCGGGTCGCCGCCCGCTACGCCGCCGACGACCGGTTGCGCCGGCTCTGCCCCGTCGTCGTGCCGGTGGCCGGCCTGCTCGGCGCGGCCGGGGCGACGCTGCGTGAGGACGAGTTCCGCACTCTGGCCGCGGTGGCCGCGCTGCCGATGGCCGACGTGGTGGAGCTGCTGCTGACCGCCGACCGCTTCGCCGGCTCGGCGCCCGGCCGGCGTGAGGTGCTCGGCCGGCTCGGGCTGTTCGGCGTGCGGCTGTCGGTGCGGCTCATCCGCGAGCAGAAGGTGCACGACTCCGCCGATCTGGCCGCCGCACTGACCGCGCACAGCGGCATCGACCGGCTGCGGGAGGTCTTCGCGGCCCAGTTCGTCGGGCGCAGCGAGGTGCTCAAGGCCCGGTCCGCGCTGGCCGTGCTGGACGAGTTCATCGACCCCGGCTCGGCGCTGGCGGCGCAGGCCGAGCGGATCCGGGCCAGCGCCCACGAGTTCGTCGAGCTGCGGCTGCTGCACCTGCTGCGGTCGGGCCGGCTGCCGGGCACGCAGGCCCAGCTGGCCGAGATGGACCTGCTGCTCGGCGGGGCGGGCGGGGCCGCGTACCTGCGGCTGAGCCTTCCGGCCGATGCGTCGCCGGAGCAGATCGCCGCGGCGGCCCGGGAGGCCCTGACCCGCTGGCAGACGCTGGCCGAGCACCCGTTCTCGGCCCGGGAGCTGCGCACCGCGGCACGCGCGGTCACCCGCAGCTGTGAGGGGCTGCTGGCCGGCGTCGCCTGAACCGTGCGCCCGGCCGAACGGCCGGGTCCATGGCCGCCGGGACGGGTCACTGGCGCGCCCGCGTCATGCTGATCAGGTGCGCTTCATCCTGAACGTCCTCTGGTTCATCTTCGGCAGCGGCTTCGTATTGGCCTTGGGCTACGGGCTGGCCGCGCTGCTCTGCTTCGCTCTCGTGGTGACCATCCCGTTCGGGGTCGCGGCGCTGCGGCTGGCGTCGTACTCGCTGTGGCCGTTCGGCCGCACCCTGGTCACCCGGCCCACCGCGGGCGTTGCCTCGGGCCTGGCCAACGTGCTGTGGGTCGTCATCGCCGGCTGGTGGCTGGCGCTGGGTCACGTGGTCGCGGGCATCGCCCAGTGCGTGACGATCATCGGCATCCCGTTCGGCATCGCGAACTTCAAGCTGGTGCCGGCGGCGTTCTGGCCCCTCGGCCGCGAGATCGTCGACCTGGACGAAGCCGCCGGCTGAGCCCGCGAGGGTCAGAGGCGGCTGTAGGCGGCCCGCAGCGCGGCGTGCCGCCTCTGGTCGGCCCGCTTGCGCCGTTGCTCGATCACCTCGGTGGTGGCCCGCAGCTGCCGTTGCAGGGCGCCGAGCGGGACGAGGCTCTCCGCCAGCCCCAGCCGGGCCCCGGCACTCCCCAGGGTCCGCGGCACCTCGTCCAGCAAGGCGAGATCCGGCGTCCGGGCGGCCGGTACGGTGGTCCCGGTCAGCTCGGCCACTCTGCGTTCGGCGTACGCGATCTGGTCCGGCAGGGCCCGCAGACCCGCAGCCGCGTCGCGGATGTGGTTGTCGTATTCGCGGGCCGACCACTCGGCCCTGAACTGGTCGGCGGACCCCGTGGTCCGGCCCATCACGGCCCGTATCACCGTGCCCGCCGCCCCGGCGGCCGTGCCGAGGTGCCGGCCGGCCTCCTCGCATTGTCCCAGCGCCCGGGTGTAGAGCAGCGTCGCCACGACCAGCCGCTGATAGTGCCCGTCGTTGAGTCGCAGCGCGGGCTCGACCAGGGCGTCGATCTGCTCGGCCAGAGCCTCTGCGTGGGCCTGCTGCTGTTCGATCTGGACGGTCAGGTCCTGCTGGCTGCGCCGCAGATCCCTGATCCGTTTGACCGTGGCTATGTCCTTGCCGAGCGAGCCACCGAAGAGCCGGACCGGGACCGGCTTGCCCGCGAGCTCGGCCGTCGTCTCCTCCAGCCGCCGCTGGTCCGTGTCGAGGGCGCTGGTCACTCGGCGGAAGGCGGCCAGGTGAGGCGTGATCAACAGACGTGATTCGGCGTCCAGCATCGGCAGAGGATAGACACCCGTACCCACCTGGGGCTACGGGTGGTGATCAATAGGTCGCGAGGTGCGACTTGCGACAGTTCCCGATCCGGCGAATGTGCTTGCCGAGCGGGGGTGGGTCGTCGATCATCGGCCGATGGCCGCCGATTTCTCCGTCAAGCCCACCCTCGTCGGCCCCCGCGTCGTGCTGCGTCCGTTCGTGGCCGGTGACTTCCCGGCCGTCCGGGACGCCCTGCGCGATCCCGAGGTCGTCCGGCTCACCGGCAGCCGGCCGATCGTCTGGGACGCGGACGCCGAGGAGCGGCTCCGCGAGTGGTACGGCACCCGCGCCGGGCAGCGCGACCGGCTCGACCTGGCCGTCGAGGAGCGCGCCACCGGAGCCTGGGTCGGTGAGGTCGTCCTGAACGAGTGGGACCCGGCCGACGGCAGCTGCAACTTCCGGACCATGTTCGGGCCGGGCGGACGGGACCGGGGGCTCGGCACCGAGGCGGTCCGGCTGCTCGTCGGGTACGCGTTCGAGCAGCTCGGCCTGCACCGCATCGCCCTCGAGGTGTACCCCTTCAACCCGCGCGCCCGCCGGGCGTACGAGAAGGTGGGTTTTGTCGTCGAGGGGGTGCGGCGGGACGCGTTGCGGACGCCGCAGGGCTGGGTGGACGCCACGGTCATGGCGATCCTGGCCGACGATTGGAAGGGTCAGGACCAGCAGGGGTGACCCTCGCGGTCGTTCCCCTCGGTGAGGACCTGCTCGGCGGAGCCGTCCACCTTCGCGATCACGATCTTCGGCTGTTCCAGGGGTCCGCGGGAGAAGGCCAGCCAGGTGCCGTCCGGGGACCAGGACGGGTCCATCTCGCGGTCCTCGTGCTCGGTCAGCTGCCGGGGGTGCCCGCCGTCGGCGTCGATCAGCCAGATGTCGGACGCGCCGTTGCCGGTGTTGCGGGTGTACGCGATCGTCTTCCCGTCCGGTGCCCAGTTCGGATCGACGCCGGGGGCGCTGTCGCCCTCGGTGATCTGGCGGCCGGGCTCCTGGGGATCGCCGGTGTCCAGGACGAAGATCTGCGGCTGGTCGCCGACGACCTTCCAGTAGGCGATGGATGCGCCGTCGGGTGACCAGGCCGGGTCGTCCTTCTTGCCGGGTGCCGAGGTCAGCTGGGTCGGCTTCGACCCGCCGATCTTGACGGTGAAGATCTGCGGGGTGCCGTCGACTCGGCTCAGGAACGCGAGCGCGGTGCCGTCGGGGTTCCACGAGACCCGGCCGCCGATGGCCTTCTCGGCGACCTTCTCCGGCCGGCTGCCGTCGGCGTTCATCACCCAGACGGAATTGCTGCCGTTGGGCTCGTACCGCATCACCGCGACCCGTTCGCGGTTGCGTGACCACTCCGGCACGGCGTCGCCGCCGGTGTCCGCGACGGCCGTGCGGCCGGGTTTGCCGGGGGTGAGCAGGTAGGCGCTGGACTTCAGCTCGGGCCGCTTGTCGCCGCCGGCGTCGACCTGGATCAGCATCCCGGCGGTGGGGAAGGCCGGCGCACCGGCCGACGGGGACGCGGTCGGCGCCGCGGCCGTGCCCCGGTCCTTGTCGCCGCGCCGGACCAGGGCGACCAGGACCGTGGTCCCGGCGATCATCGCGAGGGTGAGGGCACCGACCAGGACCAGCAACTTGCCGTTGCGCCGGGCCGGCGGCCGGTCGCCGCCGGCCGGCGCCGGCGGATGGTGCACCGGCGGGGGCCCGGACGGCGGCGCGGGGCTCGTCGGCTGGGGGAATGTGCGGGTCGGGGCACCGAAGGACTGCCCGTTCGACGGTACGGACGCAGCGCCGCGCGAGTAGGCCACCGGGCCGTGCGCCGCCCCGCCGGGCACGATCCGTGTGGCTCCCGCCGTCCCGTTCCCGTTCCCGTTCCCGTTACCGGTGCCGTGGCCGCTGCCCGCTAGGAGCTGCGTGGATCCGGCGTCGACGGGAGTTCCTGGCGCGGTCTGCGGGCCGTTGTCCGCCAGGAGCTGGGTGGATCCAGCGTCGTCCTGCGGCGCGGTGCCGATGCCCGTCGCCGCTTGCGTGGATTCGGCGTCAGGGGGTGCGGTCGCCCAGGTGGCCTGCGCGAAACCCGCGGTAGCCGGCGTCTCGGGCACGGGGTCCCCGACTTCCGGGTCCTGCCAGGCCGCTGTCGCGTCGGTGGCGGCCGGCGTGACCGGCTCCGGATCGGCCACGGCGACCGGGAGCGGCGGCGGCGCCACCGCGTCACCGAAGGGCGATACCCCACCGGTGACCAGCGCCGTGGCCACGGCAGCGCCCATCGCGACGCTGTGCTCCGGATGCGGGTCGGCCACCACCGGCCGGTCGAACGCCGTGGCCAGCAGCTGCCCGATCAGCGGGATCCGCGACGATCCGCCCGCCAGCAGCACCGCGTCCAGCTCGGCCGGGGCCACCCCCGCCGCGCGCAGCGCCCGGTGCATCGCCGCGACCGTGTCGGCCAGCGCCGGGGCGATCATCGATTCCAGTTCGGAGCGGTTCAGCCGGACCCGGGTGTGCACGCCGGGCAGCGCCACCGGGATCATCACCTCGGTGTCGAAGGACAGCGCCTCCTTGGCCTCCACACAGTCACGGCGCAGCCGGGCCAGGGCGGTGACCACGTCGGGCTCGTTCGGGTCCAGGCCCTCGACCCGGTCGCCGAGCACACCCAGGACGTGCCCGAAGACCGCCTCGTCGAAGTCCGCGCCGCCGAGCTGCTCGATGCCCTCGGGCTCGCCGAGCACCTGGAAGCCCTCGCCCTCCCGGCGCAGCACCGCCGCGTCGAAGGTCCCGCCACCCAGGTCGTACACGGCCACTGTCTCGCCCGGACCGATCCGGCGGGCGGTCGCGTGCTGGAGCGCCGCGGCCTCCGGCTCGGTGCGCAGCAAGGCCGGCCCGGTGTCGGCCAGCCGCAGTGCCTGGTCCAGTTGCTCCCGTTTGTACGGTCCCCAGTTCGCCGGGTGCGTCACGGTCAGCACTGTGGGCGGCCCGTCCTGCAGCCGGATCACCGTGTCCAGCACGTGCCGCAGCAGCTTGGCGGTCAGCGCGTGCGCGGAGAACGGCACGCCACCGGCCAGGATCGGCACCGGGTCGCCGATGCGGCGCTTGAACTCACGGGCCAGCCGCGCCGGCTCGGCCTGACCACGGCGCTCGGCCGCCTCACCGATCAGCAGGCCACCGTCGGGGAGCACGAAGACCAGCGACGGGATCTCGGCCCGGCGCCCGCCCAGCCGGACCACCTCGGTGCGCCCGTCGACGCGGACCGCCGCCGCCGTCTGGGTCGTACCGAGATCGATCCCCAAGCCGTACTGCATCGCCACAGCTAGAGACCTTAAGGGCAACGCGCCAGCCCCGGCACCGCCGGACGGGCGGTGTCGCGGGTGGTTCTCCCGGGCTCACCCGCCGGGGGCCGGGCGCCGCATGAGGTGGCCGGTGGCGGTGAAGCGTTCGTTGCCGGCCAGCGGACCGGTCCGGGTCTCCCGCACGACGAAGCCTTCGCTGCGATACAGGGCCAGCGCGTGCGGGTGGCCGTCGAGGACCGTGACCTCCGCGTGGTCACCGGTGTGGGCGAGGGCTTGGCGCAGCGGAGCCCGGCCGATGCCGTGGCGGTGGTGCGCCGGGTCGACGTAGAGCCAGGTGATCTCATCGCCGTCGAGGGCCACGAAGCCGGTCACCACGCCGCCGGTCTCGGCGACCCAGAGGAGGCCGTCGAAGAGGCCCTCGCCCTCGGCGGTCTGTTCCAAAGTCAGGAAGGCGTCCAAGCCGGCGGAGTCGCGCAGCTCGTCGAGGCGGGCGGCGTCGTGGATGCGGCAGAGGGCGAGCCAGTCACTGTCGTCATACGCGCGGATCAGCACAGCGGACATCGTGCCGAGAGCGCCCAGCTCACGCCGCTGAATCACTGAACGTTTCAGCCGTGTTGACAGGTCGTTACCCAGGGGATCAACATATCTGCACTGACTGATGGAAGCGCTCCCAAGGAGACCCTTCGTGATCCGAACCCTCGGCGCCGCCGTCCTGCTCGTGGCCGGCCTCACCGCCGTACCGGCCGGTCCGGCCGCTGCCGCCGACGAGGTCGAGCAGGTCGTCAACGGCGGCTTCACCACCGGCACCGACCCGTGGTGGGGCAATCCCGGGCCGTTGGCCCTGACCGACGGCAAAGCCTGTATGGACGTGCCGGGCGGCACCAGCAACCGGTGGGACGTCGCCGTCGGTCAGAACGACATCGATCTCGTCGCGGGCGAGACCTACCGGTACTCGTTCACAGCCAGCGGCGATCCCGATGGGCATGTCGCCCGGGCGATCGTGGGGCTGGCCGTCTCGCCGTACGACACGTACTTCGAGGCGTCGCCGGCGTTGACCGTCTCGGGCGACACGTACTCGTACACCTTCACCTCGGCCGTGACCACCGCCCAGGCGCAGGTCGCGCTGCAGGTCGGCGGGAGCGCCGACCCCTGGCGGCTCTGCCTGGACGACGTCTCGCTGGTCGGCGGCGTGCCGCCGGAGGTCTACCAGCCCGACACCGGCCCGCGCGTGCGGGTCAACCAGGTCGCCTACCTGCCGCGCGGGCCGAAGAAGGCCACGCTGGTCACGGAATCCACCACCAAGCTGCCCTGGCAGCTGAAGAACGCGGCCGGCGCCACCGTCGCGCGGGGCACCACCGTGCCGCGCGGGGTCGACGTGTCGTCCGGGCAGAACGTGCAGACGATCGACTTCAGCCGCTACCGCAAGCGCGGCACCGGCTACACGCTGGTCGCCGACGGTGAGACCAGCCGGCCGTTCGACATCGACGCCGCCGTCTACGAGCAGCTGCGGGCCGACGCGCTGAAGTTCTACTACACCCAGCGCAGCGGCATCGAGATCCGCGAGGACCTGCGGCCCGGGTACGCCCGCCCGGCCGGCCACGTCGACGTCCCGCCGAACCTGGGCGACGGCTCGGTGCCGTGCCAGCCCGGCGTCTGCGACTACAAGCTGGACGTGACCGGCGGCTGGTACGACGCCGGCGACCACGGCAAGTACGTCGTCAACGGGGGCATCTCCACCTGGCAGCTGCTCAACCAGTACGAGCGCACCTCCGAGCCGCGCAAGCTGGGCGACGGCACGCTGGCCATCCCGGAGAGCGGCAACAAGGTCCCGGACCTGCTCGACGAGGCCCGCTGGGAGCTGGAGTTCATGCTCAAGATGCAGGTGCCGGCCGGGAAGCCGTTCGCCGGCATGGTGCACCACAAGATCCACGACGCCAACTGGACCGGGCTGCCGCTGCTGCCGCACCTCGACCCCCAGCAGCGTGAACTGCACCCGGTCTCGACCGCGGCGACGCTGAACCTGGCCGCCACCGCCGCGCAGGCCGCCCGGATCTACCGCCACTACGACAAGGCGTTCGCCGCCAAGGCCCTGGCCGCGGCCCGGACCGCCTACACCGCCGCTCTGGCCGAGCCGGCCCGCTACGCCACCGTGGAGGACGGCACCGGCGGCGGCGCGTACAACGACGACAAGGTCGACGACGACTTCTACTGGGCCGCCGCCGAGCTCTACATCAGCACGGGTGACAAGAAGTACGCCCGTGACATCCTCGCTTCGCCGGTGCACACCGCGGACATCTTCGGCACTGGTGCCTTCGACTGGGCCAGCACCGCCGCGGCCGGCCGCCTCGACCTGGCCCTGCTGCCGAACAGGCTGCCCGGCCGCAACAAGGTCCGCGCCTCGATCGTCGCCGGCGCGGAGAAGTACCTCAAGATCCAGAACGCGCACCCGTACGGCGTCGCGTACGCCCCGGCCAACAACATGTGGGACTGGGGCTCCAACAGCGCGATCCTGAACAACATGACCGTGCTGGCCTCCGCCTACGACATCACCGGCCGCGACAGGTTCCGCAACGCGGTCTACGAGGGCATGGACTACATCTTCGGCCGCAACGCGCTCAACCAGTCCTACGTGACCGGTTACGGCGAGGTCAACTCGCACAACCAGCACAGCCGCTGGTACGCCCACCAGCTCGACCCGGCCCTGCCCAACCCGCCGAAGGGCTCCCTGGCCGGCGGACCGAACTCCTCGATCCAGGACCCGCTGGCGCAGAGCAAGCTGGCCGGCTGCGTGGGTCAGTTCTGTTACATCGACGACATTCAGTCCTGGTCGACCAACGAGCTGACCATCAACTGGAACGCACCGCTGGCCTGGGTGTCCTCGTTCATCGCGGACCAGAACTAGAATCCATGGCGTGATCGACGTCGAGAAGCCCGTGTGGCTTCTCGACGTCGACGGCGTCATCAACACGATCAAGCCCGGCTGGGGGGCCGCACCGCGCAAGTCGCTGGTGTGGTCGGGGGCGGACAACACGTCGTACGTGTTGCGCTGGTCCCCGCTGCTGGTCGACCGGATCCGGGCCCTGCACGACGGCGGCCGGGTCGAGGTCCGCTGGTGCACGACCTGGTGCCCGGAAGCCGAACGCCTCGAAAGCCTGTGGCGGCTGCCGGCGCTGGCCCGGGCCCTGGACGCCGACCCGATGCCCCGCGGCCCGCAGTGCTGGCCGCTCAAGCTGGCGGCGGCCCGGCAGGTGCTGGCCGAAGGCCGCCGGCTCATCTGGACCGACGACGAGGCGCTGCCCGCGCCGAGCCCGGAACGCGACGAGCTCACCACCGACGGCCGGGCGTTGCTGATCGCGCCGCGGGCGAACCGCGGCCTCCAGCCGGCGGATCTGCACCTGATCGAGAAGTTCGCCGAGGGGCGCCGGCTGCCGACGCACCGGGTGCCGGGCCGCCACCGCCAGCCGCCGGACTGAGGTTCAGGCCGGGTGCCGCTCCAGGAAGCGCCGGGCACGGCTGATATCCCGCCCGAGCAGGATGATCGCCGTCGCGCACAGCGCGGTCACCACCAGGGCCAGCACTGTCCAGATCACGCTGCGGTGCTGAACGGCCTGGCCGGCCTGCACGAGGATCAGCCCGGCCGGTGTGGCCATGAGCCGTCGTTGCCCCAGCAGGTCACCGGCGCCCTGGCGCGCCACCGGGGCGTCCCGCGGGTCGACCGGCGCGTGGCCGCGGATCTGGCGCAGCACCCGCCGGCGCTCCGCCGGGGCCAGCCCGGCCAGGGCCGACGGCCGCCGGGTCCGGGCCCGGTGCCGGAACACCAGGACCAGCGCCGTGATGATGACGGCCAGCCCCGTCAGGTTGATGCCGACGCCGATCCATTGCCACAGTTCGTCCGTCCCCACCCGCGACGGGTACCCCGGCTGCGACCGGTGGGAAACGCCACGGCGGGCCCGGCGTGGAAGCCGGGCCCGCCGATCGGGTCGTGCGGTCAGCGTTGCCGGGTCAGCAGCGCCGGACGGTACGGCAGCAGCCCGTAGTCGCCGCCGGAGCTCGGCGAGCGGCCCTGGTAGAGCAGCTGCAGGTTGCAGGGGTCGATGGTCATGGTCTGGTCGGCGTTCGTGCGGATCAGCTCACCGTGGCTGATGTCGTTGGTCCACGTCGCGCCGCTGTTGGCCTTGCCCGCGAACGGGTTGCTCTCGGTGGCGGCGTTCGGGGTCCAGGAGCCGTTGAGGCTGGTGGCGGTGAACGACCGGAAGTAGCGGCCGTTCGCGCCGATCGCCTCGACGATCATCAGGTACTGGTTCTGGCCCTGGACCTTGTAGACCTGGGGTGCCTCGAAGAGGCTGTTCTTCGAGTCGCTCATGACCACGGTCGAGGACCAGCCGAAGGTGCCGGGGAAGTTCCCGATCGGCATGCTGGCCCGGTAGATCTTGCCGTTGTCACCGGCGAAGAACAGGTACATGTTCGTGCCGTCACCGATGAGTGTCTGGTCGATCGGTCCGGTGTCGGAGCCGCTGATGGTGCCGGTGAAGAGCGGCTGCGCGGCCGACCAGCTGTTGGCGTTGGCCGGGTCGTTCGACGTGCGGTAGGAGAACGCGGTCGGGCCCCACTGGTGGGCCAGCACCCAGATGTTCTTCGGGGCGAAGTAGAACAGCGACGGCGCGACGGTGCCGGCGTTCATCTTGTTCTGGGCGGCCGAGCCGAGCTCGGAGAAGTTGTTGACCAGGCCGAAGTTCATGGAGCCCCACGACGTGCCGGTGTCGTGGGTGGTGGCGTAGACGAGCTGCTTGCCGTTGTACGGCGCGGTGGTGAAGTCCTTGAGCGACACCCAGCCCGACTTCGGGTTGGCCAGCGAGCCGGTCGAGCTCCACCGGTACGACGACGGCAGCGCGCACGAGGCCGGGGTCGTGGTGGGCGTGGTCGGCGTGGTGCTGCCCCCGCCGGAGCCGGAGCAGGAGGTGATCCGGGGACGGGCGGTGGTGTTGCCGTTGAACATGGTGGTGAAGCCGAACGCGTTGCCGGAGCCGTTGGACTTCACCGTCATGACGGTGCCGCTGCCGTCCCAGGTCGCGGTGCCGTTCCAGACCGAGGAGACCTGCTGCGGCGACGTGAGGGTGACGACGACGCTCCAGGCGCCGGCCCCGGTCACGGTGACCGTGGAGTTGTAGCGGTCGCCCCAGGCGGTGCCGGGCGTCAGCGTGGCGGTGCAGGAGCCGGATCCCGACGCCGGGGGAGTGGCCGGGGTGGTCACCGGGGTCGTCGTGCCGCCGGCGTTGAGGGCGTTCAGCACCGAGGTGTACGCGGCCTTCTTGTTGCCGGAGCCGTCGAACAGCAGCGGGTTCTCGCCCGGGCGCCACGAGTCGCTGTCACGGATGCCCCAGGCGGTGATGCCGGTGCACCGGGACACGGCCAGGCAGGCCTTCGTGACGGTCGCGTAGATGTTCGCCTGGTTGCCGCCCTGGGCCACGTCCAGTTCGGTGATCTGCACGTCGACGCCCAGATCGGCGAAGCGCTGCAGGTTGGCCTGGTAGGTCGAGTCGATGCCGGTGCCCAGGTGCGACTGGAAGCCGACGCAGTCGATGGGCACGCCGCGGGACTTGAAGTCGCGGACCATGTTGTAGATGCCGGTGGACTTGGCGTTGATGCCGTCGGT